>NZ_CP102830.1:3827046-4144092 GCF_024730785.1 Pseudomonas sp. LS44 | reverse complement strand
CCGAACTGGGCGTCTGGCTGCACGCGCGCGCCGGTGAAGCGCTTGGCGGGCAAGGCCGTGGTCTGGCCGCCGGAGACTTGCTCGCGCCTATCCGTCAATTGTTGGAGGAACACTCGCCGTGCCTGAACTGATACTTACCGCTGCTGACGAGGCCGCGATGCTCGAACTCGGCGCCCGCATCGCCGAGGCGACCGGTGGTCGGGGCGTGATCTTTCTGCAGGGCGACTTGGGGGCCGGGAAAACCACCTTGTCGCGCGGCATCATTCGCGGGCTGGGCCATGTCGGCGCGGTGAAAAGCCCGACCTTCACCCTGGTCGAACCCTATGAAGTCGGCGACCAGCGCGCCTTTCACTTCGATCTGTACCGTTTGGCCGACCCCGAGGAGCTGGAGTTTTTAGGCGTGCGCGACTATTTCGCCGGCGATGCGCTGTGCCTGGTCGAGTGGCCGCAGCGCGGTGCAGGCGTTTTGCCAAAGGCCGACCTGACCATTACCATTAGCCCCCATGGAGGCGGCCGTTCTCTGCACTTGACCGCACAAAGTCCGCAAGGCGAAGCCTGGTGCGTCGCGTTGGCCGCGGCAGAGCAGAATCGGCAACATCAATAAGAAACGGTGGGGATGTATATGCGCATGCGCGCGCGAGCGATTGGGGTGGGTCTGTTGCTGGTGGCCTTGGCTGCGCAAGCGCTTGCCGCTTCGCAGGTAAAAAGCGTGCGTCTCTGGCGCGCCCCGGACAACACCCGCCTGGTGTTCGACCTGTCCGGGCCGGTGCAGCACAGTCTCTTCACCCTCGTCGCGCCGAATCGCATCGTCATCGACGTGAATGCGCAACTGGCCACCAAGCTCGAGCAACTGTCGTTCGCCAACACGCCGATCACCAGCGTGCGCTCGGCGCAGCGCACGCCCAACGATTTGCGCGTGGTCATCGACCTGTCGGCGCCGGTCTCGCCGAAAAGTTTCAGCCTGGCGCCCAACCAGCAATATGGCGATCGGCTGGTCATCGACCTGTTCGATCAGGGCGCCGACACCACGCCGAGTCTGCCGCCGAGCAATGTCGCGGAAAACCCCGCGGTACCGGTTACCCCGACGCAGCCGGCGCCCAAGCTGGTGCCGGTGCCGAATGGCAAGCGCGACATCGTCATCGCCATCGATGCCGGGCATGGAGGTGAAGACCCAGGCGCGCAGGGGCCGCGCGGCCAGCATGAAAAGGGCGTGACCCTGGCGATCGCCAAGGAGTTGCAGCAGCAGATCAACCGGGAGAAGGGTTTCCGTGCCGAATTGACCCGCACCGGCGACTATTTCATTCCGCTGCGCAGGCGCACCGAGATCGCCCGCAAGAAGGGCGCCGACCTGTTCGTCTCGATCCACGCCGACGCCGCTCCGAGTCGCAGCGCCTTCGGTGCATCGGTGTTCGCCCTGTCCGATCGCGGCGCCACCTCGGAAAGCGCGCGCTGGCTGGCCGACAACGAAAACCGCTCGGACCTGATCGGCGGTGACGGCGGCGTCAGCCTGGATAACAAGGACCGCATGCTCGCCGGCGTGCTGCTCGATCTGTCGATGACCGCGTCGATGTCGGCGAGTCTCAACGTCGGCCAGAAAGTCCTGAGCAACGTCGGACGCATCACCCCGCTGCACAAGCGCCGCGTCGAGCAAGCCGGGTTCATGGTGCTGAAATCGCCGGATATCCCCTCGATCCTGGTGGAAACCGGGTTCATCTCCAACCATGCCGAATCGCAGAAACTGACCAGCAGCGGCCATCAGCAGGCACTGGCGCGGGCGATTTCCACGGGTGTCAAACAGTTCTTCCAACAAAGCCCGCCGCCCGGTACGTACATCGCCTGGCTGCGTGATCAGGGAAAAATCCCCGCAGGACCGCGTGAACATCTAGTCAGCTCGGGCGAAAGCCTGGCGCTGATCGCGCAGCGCTATGAGGTCAGCCTCACCGCGCTGCGCAACACCAACAAGCTGGCCAGCGACAGCGTCAAAGTCGGCCAGCTGCTGCAGATTCCGGCGACTACCCTGGCCGCCCAGCCATGAGTGAGATGGCGCGCATCCAGCTGCTGAGTCCGCGGCTGGCCAACCAGATCGCCGCGGGCGAAGTCGTCGAACGTCCGGCTTCGGTGGCCAAGGAGCTGCTGGAAAACAGTTTGGACTCCGGTGCACGACGCATTGAGGTGGATGTCGAGCTGGGTGGTACCAAGTTGCTGCGCGTACGCGACGATGGCTGCGGGATCTCCAGCGACGATCTGCCGCTCGCGTTGGCCCGTCATGCGACCAGCAAGATCCGGGAACTGGAAGACCTCGAGCGCGTGCTGAGCATGGGCTTTCGCGGCGAGGCATTGGCGTCGATCTCTTCGGTGGCGCGTCTGACCCTGACCTCACGCACCGCCGATGCCGAGCAGGCCTGGCAAGTGGAAACCGAAGGCCGCGATATGCAGCCGCGCGTGCAGCCGGCCGCGCATCCGGTCGGCACCTCGGTGGAAGTCCGCGATCTGTTCTTCAACACCCCGGCGCGGCGCAAATTTCTGCGTGCCGAGAAGACCGAGTTTGATCATCTGCAGGAAGTCATCAAACGCCTGGCGCTGGCCCGTTTCGATGTCGCCTTCCAGCTGCGCCACAACGGCAAGAGCGTGCTCAACCTGCATGAGGCGGGCGATGAGGCCAGTCGCGCGCGGCGCGTGGCGGCAGTCTGCGGGGCGGTGTTTCTCGAGCAGGCGCTGCCCATCGAGATCGAGCGCAGCGGCTTGCGTCTGTGGGGTTGGGTCGGTCTGCCGACCTTCTCGCGCAGTCAGGCCGACTTGCAGTACTTCTATGTCAACGGCCGCATGGTGCGCGATAAGTTGGTCGCCCACGCGGTGCGCCAGGCCTATCGTGATGTGCTGTTCAACGGCCGGCATCCGACGTTCGTGCTGTTTCTCGAGATCGATCCGGCGGTGGTCGATGTCAACGTCCATCCGACCAAGCATGAAGTGCGCTTTCGTGATGGGCGGATGGTCCACGATTTCCTCTATGGCACCTTGCATCGCGCCCTTGGCGAGGTGCGTCCGGAGGACCAGTTGGCCGCACCAGCTGCGGTGCTGAGCATTGTCCGACCGAGCGGGCCAGCGGCTGGCGAGTTCGGTCCGCAGGGCGAAATCGGTCTGGCTGCCAACGTGCTTGAGCGCTCCAGCGCCGAGCCATCCTGGCGTCCGCCAGTGGGTGGCTATCAGTCGCGAAGTGGGAGTGCGCTACCGGCCGCCGAAGCGCAAGGCGCTTATCGTGAATACTTCGCGCCGCTCAACGTCGCGGCGGCTGCATTGCCAGAGCAGCAAGGCGACATTCCACCGCTCGGCTACGCCCTGGCGCAGCTGAAAGGCGTGTACATCCTCGCCGAAAATCTGCAGGGCCTGGTGCTGGTCGACATGCACGCCGCTCATGAGCGCATTACTTATGAGCGACTCAAAGTTGCGATGGCCAGCGAAGGCCTGAGCGGCCAGCCGTTGCTGGTGCCGGAATCGCTGGCCGTCAGCCAGCGCGAAGCCGATTGCGCCGAAGAACACACCGAATGGTTTCGCCGACTCGGCTTTGAGCTGCAACGCCTGGGTCCGGAAAGCCTGGCGATCCGCCAGATTCCCGCGTTGCTCAAGCAGGCCGAGGCCAATCGTCTGGTGCAGGATGTGCTGGCGGACCTGATGGAATATGGCACCAGTGACCGCATCCAGGCGCATCTCAACGAGCTGCTGGCCACCATGGCCTGCCACGGTGCGGTGCGCGCCAACCGGCGCCTGACCCTGCCGGAAATGAACGGCCTGCTGCGCGACATGGAGAACACCGAGCGCAGCGGCCAGTGCAACCATGGCCGACCGACCTGGACGCAACTGGGCATGGATGACCTGGACAAGCTCTTCCTGCGCGGTCGCTAACTGCGGCTTGCAAACTGGCGCTGCTCGGCAATGCTGCATAGCACCAGCCCGAGCGCCGCTCGCCTGATCTGACTACCTTCGAAGAGTCTGTTTATGTCCCGTCGCCTACCGCCGGCGATCTTCCTGATGGGCCCTACCGCCGCCGGTAAAACCGATCTCGCCCTGGAGCTGGCTCGCGCGCTGCCTTGCGAGCTGATCAGTGTCGATTCGGCGCTGATCTATCGCGGCATGGATATCGGCACGGCCAAGCCCAGTGCGGCGGTACTTGCTGAGTTTCCCCATCGACTGATCGATATCCGCGATCCGGCGCAAAGCTATTCGGCGGCCGAGTTCCGCGCTGATGCTTTGGCGGCAATGGCGGACATCACCGCCCGCGGGCGCATTCCGCTGTTGGTCGGCGGCACCATGCTTTATTACAAGGCATTGCTGGAGGGTTTGGCGGATATGCCGGCGGCTGACCCGCAAGTACGCGCTGCACTGGAGGCGCGGGCGGCAGCCGAAGGCTGGCAAGTCTTGCACCAAGAGCTGGCTGCAGTTGATCCGCAGTCGGCGGCGCGCATTCATCCCAACGATCCGCAGCGTCTGACTCGGGCGCTGGAGGTGTTCCGGGTGAGTGGGCTGACGATGAGCGAGCACCGTCAGCGACAAGCGGCACACGACCTTGGTACAGGGGGCGGCATGGGACAATTACCCTATACTGTCGCGCAAATTGCCATAGCGCCGGCCCAGCGCCAGGTGCTGCATGGACGTATCGCAGAAAGATTTCACCACATGGTGGAACAGGGCTTTATCGAAGAGGTCGAACTCCTGCGCAAGCGCGGCGACCTGTACGCCGGCCTACCCTCTATACGTGCGGTGGGCTATCGCCAGGTCTGGGAGTACCTCGAAGGCAGCCTCAGCAAGGCCGAAATGATCGAGCGCGGCATAATCGCCACCCGGCAATTAGCCAAGCGACAGTTCACCTGGTTGCGCAGTTGGACTGACTTATACTGGCTCGACAGCTTGGCTCACGACAATCTGCCCCGGGCCTTGAAATACCTGAGCTCGGTCTCCATATTGGACTGAGGCCTCACTAATTGCCGTCTATCCTTGGGGGTAAGGCGGAATAAGCCATTCATCACTGATTACTAAAATTGACCCTCAAAGGAGTGCGGCATATGTCAAAAGGGCATTCGCTACAAGACCCTTACCTTAATACCCTGCGTAAGGAACGCGTACCGGTTTCGATCTATCTGGTCAACGGCATCAAGCTGCAAGGACAGATTGAGTCTTTCGACCAGTTCGTCATTTTGCTGAAAAACACTGTCAGCCAAATGGTTTACAAGCATGCAATCTCCACCGTGGTGCCAAGCCGCCCGGTGCGACTGCCTAGCGCGACTGAAGGTGAGCAAGCGTTCGTCGAGCCGGGTAACGCCTAATAGGAGTTTGCCTTGTTCTTTGAGCGTCACGAAGGGGGAGAGCGGGCCATTCTGGTGCACCTGGAAGGCCAGGACCCCGAGGCGCGCGAAGATCCCCAAGAGTTTCAGGAGCTGGCGCTGTCGGCGGGTGCGGATACGGTGGCGTTGGTCAACGTGGCACGTCATCGACCTAGCGCCAAGTTTTTGATCGGTACCGGCAAGGTCGATGAGTTGCGCGATCTGGTCAAAGCCGAAGAAGCCGATCTGGTGATCTTCAATCACATCCTCACGCCAAGCCAGGAGCGCAATCTCGAGCGCGTCTTTGAATGCCGCGTGCTCGATCGCACTGGATTGATTCTGGATATCTTCGCCCAGCGCGCGCGTACTCACGAAGGCAAGCTGCAAGTCGAGCTCGCCCAGTTGGAGCACATGAGTACTCGGCTGGTGCGCGGCTGGACCCACCTTGAGCGCCAGAAAGGCGGGATTGGCCTACGTGGTCCGGGTGAAACGCAGCTGGAAACCGACCGCCGTTTGTTGCGGGTGCGCATCCGGCAGATCAAGCAGCGTCTGGACAAGGTGCGCAGCCAGCGTGAGCAGGCGCGACGCGGGCGTCGGCGTGCCGATATTCCGTCCGTTTCCCTGGTTGGCTATACCAACGCGGGCAAGTCCACGCTCTTCAATGCGCTGACGTCGTCAGAGGTGTATGCCGCTGATCAACTGTTCGCCACCCTCGACCCGACTTTACGGCGTTTGCAGCTGGATGATCTGGGGCCGGTGGTGCTGGCCGATACGGTGGGCTTCATTCGCCATCTGCCGCACAAATTGGTCGAGGCATTTCGAGCCACCCTAGAAGAGTCCAGCAATGCCGATTTGCTGCTGCATGTGATTGATGCTCACGAACCGGAGCGTGAACAGCAAATCGAGCAAGTTATTGCGGTGCTGACTGAGATCGGCGCTAATGAATTGCCGATGCTCGAGGTGTACAACAAGTTGGATCTGTTAGGGGGCGTTGAACCGCAGATTCAGCGTGACGCCGATGGCAAGCCGCAGCGAGTTTGGTTATCGGCGCGCGATGGTAACGGTCTGGATTTGTTGCGCCAGGCGGTAGCGGAGTTGCTGGGCGACGATCTGTTCGTCGGTACCCTATGCTTGCCACAAAGTATGGGTAGGCTGCGGGCACAATTTTTTGCCCTGGGCGTAGTGCAGAGCGAGGGGCATGACGAAAAAGGTGGCAGTCTGCTGGCCGTGCGCTTGCCGCGTATCGAATTGAATCGATTGGTTACTCGCGAGGGTTGGCAGCCATCCGAGTTCCTTGAGCAACACACTTTGCAATAAAGCCTGCCCCCGTGGCTTTGCTGCGGATGACGGGCATTCGGTAGCATGGGCGGGCGTGCCGTAGGTGCGTCTTTGCTTTTTCAGATGGAGAGCGCTATGGCTTGGAATGAGCCGGGTGGCAATTCGAATAATCAGGATCCTTGGGGTGGCCGCCGTGGCGGCGACCGCAAGGGGCCGCCAGATTTGGATGAGGCCTTCCGCAAGCTGCAAGAGAGCCTGAACGGGCTATTTGGCGGTGGTAAAAAACGTGGCAGTGAGCAGCGCTCCGGTGGGGGTGGCGGCTTGGGCATCCTGGTCATCGGCTTGGGTTTGCTGGCCGCAATTTGGCTGTACAGCGCGATCTATGTCGTCAACGAGCAGGAGCAGGCTGTGGTGCTGCGCTTCGGCAAGTACTACAAGACCGCGGGTCCGGGCCTGAACTTCTATTTCCCGCCGATCGACAAGAAGTATCAGGAAAATGTCACCCGCGAGCGGGCGTACAGCAAGCAAGGACAGATGCTCACCGAGGATGAAAACATCATCGAAGTGCCGCTGACCGTGCAGTACAAGATCAGTAACCTGCAGGACTTCGTCCTCAATGTTGATCAGCCTGAGTTGAGTCTGCAGCAGGCGACGGATAGTGCGGTACGCCATGTGGTTGGCTCCACGGCAATGGATCAGGTTTTGACCCAGGGTCGTGAATTGATGGCTAGCGAGGTAAAGGATCGTCTGCAGAGCTTTATGGATACCTATCGCACTGGTATTACCGTCACCCAGGTCAACCTGCAGAGTGCGGCGGCGCCGCGCGAGGTTCAGGAAGCCTTTGATGATGTAATTCGGGCGCGGGAAGACGAGCAGCGTGAGAAAAACCAAGCGGAAAGCTATGCCAATGGCGTGGTTCCTGAAGCGCGCGGCCAAGCCCAGCGTCTGCTGGAAGATGCCAGCGGTTATCGCGATGAGGTCATTTCCCGGGCTACCGGTGAAGCTGATCGTTTCAGCAAGCTGTTAACCGAGTACCGCAAGGCGCCGGAAGTGACTCGCGAGCGGCTGTATCTGGACACCATGCAGGAAATGATGACCAGCACCAGCAAGGTGTTGGTGACCGGCGATAAAGGGCAAAACAACCTGCTGTATCTCCCGCTGGACAAGATGATCGACAGCCGTGGTGCTGCCGGTGGCGCCGCGCCGGGCGTGGCTGCTGGAACTTCTGGCGCGAGTGATCTAGGCACGCGGATTAGTGCCGAGATGCAGCAGCGTGATCTGCGTTCGAGGGAGACTCGCTGATGGGCAATAAATCTTTGATCGCCCTGATCGTCGGCGTGGTGATCGCACTCGTCGCGTGGAATAGCTTCTACATCGTGTCGCAAACCGAGCGCGCTGTGCTGCTGCGCTTTGGCCGCATCGTCGAGCCTGACGTCAAGCCGGGTCTGCATGTGAAAGTGCCTTACGTGAATCAGGTGCGCAAATTCGACGCACGCCTGATGACGCTAGACGCCTCCACTTCGCGCTTTCTGACCTTGGAGAAAAAGGCGTTGATGGTAGATGCGTTCGCCAAGTGGCGAGTGCTGGACGCCGAGCGTTTCTACACTGCGACTTCCGGTCTCAAGCAGATCGCCGATGAGCGCCTGTCCCGGCGTCTGGAGGCGTCGCTGCGTGACCAGTTTGGTAAGCGCACCCTGCACGAGTCGGTTTCCGGCGAGCGCGATGCGTTGATGGGACAGGTCACCGCTTCGCTGAATAAGGCGGCGCAGCGCGAATTGGGCATTGAGGTGGTGGATGTTCGAGTGAAAGCCATCGATCTGCCTAAAGAGGTCAACCGTAGCGTGTTCGATCGCATGGGCTCCGAGCGTGAGCGTGAAGCGCGTGAGCACCGCGCCAAAGGCAAGGAGCTGGCTGAAGGGATTCGCGCGGACGCCGATCGGCAGAAGCGTGTGATTCTTGCCGAAGCCTATCGCGAGGCGGAAGAAACCCGCGGTGACGGCGACGCCAAGGCGGCGGGTATCTATGCCAAGGCGTATGGCGCTGATGGAGAGTTCTACACTTTCTATCGCAGCCTGCGCGCGTACCGCGAGAGTTTCGCGGACAAGCGCGACGTGCTGGTGTTGGACCCCGGCAGCGATTTCTTCCGTTACTTGGAAAAATCCAAACCGTAATTCGTAGCCCGGCGGCCGCTAGCCGTCCGCCGGGTGACCGAAGAGGGAAACGTGTTATCATAGGCCAGCCGGGAAAAACCCGGCTTTTTTGCGTCTGTGGGAATCATGTGGCAGGAACTCGGCATCGCGGTTTGTCTGGTGTTGGTGCTGGAAGGCATCCTGCCCTTTCTCTATCCACGACGCTGGCGCGAGACGATCGCCCAGGTGTTGCAGCTGTCTGATCGTCATCTGCGCCTCATCGGGTTGGCCAGCATGCTGCTGGGAACCGCCCTCCTATATCTGCTTCACTGAAGGCTTGCCGCCCGGCTCAAGAGGGGAATGGCGAAATGGCAACGGTAGACCGCTGGCTGCTGCCAGATGGCATCGAGGAAGTACTGCCACCAGAAGCTGCGCGCATCGAAGTCGCGCGTCGTCGAGTGCTGGATCTGTTTCAGCGCTGGGGCTATGAGTTCGTCGTCACGCCACATATCGAATATCTGGAATCTCTGCTCACGGGCGCAGGCCAGGATCTGGATCTGCGCACCTTCAAGGTTACCGACCCGCAGTCGGGCCGCTTGATGGGCTTTCGTGCCGACATCACCCCGCAGGTGGCGCGTATCGACGCCCACACCTTGCGCCGTGAAGGGCCAAGTCGGCTCTGCTATGCCGGCAGCGTTCTGCACGCCAAGCCACGTGCATTGACCACCTCACGCAGTCCGATTCAGCTGGGTGCCGAGTTGTATGGCGATGCTAGCGCGACCAGCGACGTGGAGGTCATCAGTCTGCTGCTTGAGACGCTCGAGCTGGCGAGCGTTCCGGAAGTGCACATCGATCTTGGTCACGTCGGCATTTATCGCGGTCTGGCGCGTGCGGCCGGATTGTCCGGTGAGACTGAGCAGCAGCTATTCGATGCCTTGCAGCGCAAGGCGGTCGATGAGGTGGCGGCACTTACCAAGCCTTTGCCGGCCGCGCTGGGCGGCATGCTGCGCGCCCTTGCTGAGCTCTGCGGTGATCGGCAGGTGCTGGATATGGCGCGAGCCCGTTTGGCTGAGGCTCCCGCTGAAGTGCATGCGGCACTGAACGATCTGATTGCCATCGCCGACACGCTGGCGCAGCGCTATCCCGAATTGCCGTTGTATTTCGATCTCGGCGAGTTGCGTGGTTATCACTACCACACCGGCGTGGTGTTCGCGGCGTTTGTGCCAAGTGTTGGCCAGTCGATTGCTCAGGGCGGACGCTATGATGATATCGGTGCTGATTTCGGCCGAGCGCGTCCGGCGACCGGTTTCTCCACTGACTTGAAGACTTTGGTAACTCTTGGCCAGATGACCCTCGACCAGCCATTGGCGGGGGTGTGGGCGCCGAATGGCCAGGATCTGGCTTTGTGGTCGGTGGTGCAGCAACTGCGGCGCGAAAACTTACGCGTAGTGCAGGCGTTGCCCGGACAGGATTTAAGTGCTGCGCGCGAGGCTGGCTGTGATCGCCAGCTATCTCTGATCGGTGGATGCTGGCAGGTCGTGCCGCTGAATTTTTAAGTATTCCCGCCGGCCGCGGCCGGCATCAAGCTTCCGCGAAGAGGACATGTGTTATGGGTAAGAATGTCGTGGTCCTGGGCACCCAATGGGGTGATGAGGGCAAAGGCAAGATCGTCGACCTGCTGACTGAGCAAGCGGCGGCGGTGGTGCGTTATCAGGGTGGTCATAATGCCGGTCATACTCTGGTGATCGACGGCGAAAAAACCGTTCTACACCTGATCCCCTCGGGGATTCTGCGCAGCAACGTGCAGTGCCTGATCGGCAATGGCGTAGTGGTCGCCCCTGATGCACTGATGCGCGAGATCACCAAGCTGGAAGAGAAGGGTGTGCCAGTGCGCGAACGCCTGCGTATCAGCCCGTCTTGCCCGTTGATCCTGTCCTATCACGTGGCCTTGGACCAGGCGCGCGAGAAGGCGCGTGGCGACGCCAAGATCGGCACGACTGGTCGTGGCATTGGTCCTGCCTACGAGGACAAAGTGGCGCGTCGTGGCCTGCGTATTGGCGATTTGTTCCATCGCGAGCGTTTTGCCGCCAAGCTTGGCGAGCTGCTCGATTATCACAACTTCGTGTTGGTCAATTATTATAAAGAGCCGGCGATCGATTTCCAGTCGACGCTGGACGAGTGCATGGTCTACGCCGAGCAGCTGCGACCGATGATGGTCGATGTCGCAGCCGAGCTGCACGAACTGCGTCGCGCCGGTAAGGACATCATGTTCGAGGGCGCTCAAGGTGCGTTGCTGGATATCGATCACGGTACTTACCCGTTCGTGACCAGCTCAAACACCACTGCCGGCGGTACGGCGACCGGTTCCGGCTTTGGTCCGCTGTACCTCGACTATGTGCTTGGGATCACCAAGGCGTACACCACGCGGGTCGGCTCCGGTCCTTTCCCGACTGAACTGTTCGATGAGACTGGCGCGTTTCTCGCCAAGCGCGGCCACGAGTTCGGTTCGACCACCGGGCGCGCGCGCCGTTGTGGCTGGTTCGATGCCGTAATCCTGCGTCGGGCTATCGAAATCAACAGCATTTCCGGCCTGTGCCTGACCAAGCTCGACGTGCTTGATGGCTTGGAGACCATTCGCATTTGCGTGGGTTACAAGGATGCGCAGGGTGCAGTGATCGACGCGCCGACCGATGCCGACAGTTACATTGGCCTGCAGCCGGTGTATGAAGATGTACCAGGCTGGAGCGAGTCGACCTTGGGTGCTCGGACTCTGGAAGAGCTGCCGGCGAATGCGCGTGCTTACATCAAGCGGGTAGAAGAATTGGTTGGTGCACCGATCGATATCGTCTCTACCGGACCGGATCGCAACGAAACCATCGTGCTGCGCCATCCGTTTGCTTGAGTGATGCCGTAAAAAACAAAGGGTCGCCATGTGCGACCCTTTGATGTTTCTGGGTGGTGCGTTTGCTTGGTGCGCCGCAAAAATTGCAGGCAATAAAAAACCGAGCACTTGGCTCGGTTTTTTGAATTGGTGCCCAGGAGAAGACTCGAACTTCCACGGCCGTAAGGCCACCAGCACCTGAAGCTGGCGTGTCTACCAATTTCACCACCTGGGCATTGAGTTCGCTGATTGCTCAGCTACTTTCAACTACAACAACGTTTGCTGTCGTTGTGGGGGCGCACTATACGGAGGCTCCAATTAGCTGTAAACCCCTGTTGTGAAAAATTTTTTATTCGCACAGCCAGGCTGACCAACAGACCAATTTCGCGCTTCAATAGGCCATGGCAATCATATAAAGCATGAAAAAAGGTGAAGTCTCTCTAATGGCCGATTGGCAATCCCTCGATCCCGAGGCCGCTCGTGAAGCGGAAAAATACGAAAATCCCATCCCCAGCCGCGAGCTGATCCTGCATCACCTCGACGAGCGCGGCGCGCCAGCCAGTCGCGAGCAGTTGGTGGAAGAATTTGGTTTGATCACCGAAGAGCAACTGGAAGCTCTTCGCCGCCGTTTGCGCGCAATGGAGCGCGACGGTCAGTTGATCTATACCCGTCGTGGCACCTACGCGCCGGTGGACAAGCTGGATCTGATCCTCGGTCGTGTCAGCGGCCATCGCGATGGGTTTGGTTTTCTGGTTCCGGATGACCGGAGCGACGACTTGTTCCTCAGTCCCGCCCAGATGCGCCTGGTTTTCGATGGTGACCGCGCATTGGCGCGAGTGTCCGGGCTGGACCGCCGCGGTCGCCGCGAAGGCGCCATTGTCGAAGTGATCTCGCGGGCACACGAAACAGTCGTGGGCCGCTATTTCGAGGAAAGCGGCATCGGTTTCGTCATGCCCGACAATCCGAAAATTCAGCAGGAAGTGTTGATCACCGCTGGCCGTAATCTGAATGCCAGGCAAGGTCAGTTCGTCGAGGTGAAGATCACCCATTGGCCGACCCCGCGTTTCCAGCCGCAGGGCGATGTGGTCGAAGTGATCGGCAATTACATGGCGCCAGGCATGGAGATCGATGTTGCCCTGCGCACATACGATATTCCGCACACCTGGCCTGATGCTGTCGTCAAAGAGGCTGCCAAGCTCAAGCCGGAAGTCGAAGAAAAGGACAAGGAAAAGCGCGTCGATCTGCGCCATTTGCCTTTCGTCACCATCGATGGCGAGGATGCGCGCGATTTTGACGATGCGGTTTTCTGTGAAAAAAATGGCAGTAACTGGCGGCTGTTTTCCGGTGGCTGGAAGCTCTACGTGGCCATCGCCGACGTGTCGCACTACGTCAAGATCGGTTCGGCGCTGGACGAAGAAGCCAAGAGCCGCGGCAACTCGGTGTATTTCCCCGAGCGCGTAGTGCCAATGCTGCCGGAAGAGCTGTCGAACGGTCTGTGCTCGTTGAATCCGCACGTTGATCGATTGGCCATGGTCTGCGAGATGTCGATCTCCAAGACCGGCAAGATGCTCGACTATCAATTCTACGAAGCGGTGATCCACTCCCACGCGCGGCTGACCTACAACAAGGTCAGCACCCTGCTCGAGCAACCGAAAAGCGCGCCGGCCAAAGCGTTGCGGGCGGACTACGGCGATGTGTTGCCGCATCTCAAGCAGCTGTATGCGCTCTACCAAGTGCTCCTGGCTGCTCGTCACGAGCGCGGCGCGATCGACTTCGAAACGCAGGAGACGCGCATCATTTTCGGCTCCGGGCGCAAGATTGCAGAAATCCTGCCGACCCAGCGCAACGATGCGCACAAGCTGATTGAGGAGTGCATGCTGGCCGCGAACGTGGCAACTGCCGAGTTTCTCAAGAAGCATGAAGTTCCTGCGCTGTATCGGGTGCACGACGGGCCGCCGCCGGAGCGCCTGGAGAAGCTCAAGGCATTTCTGACCGAGTTGGGGTTGTCGCTGCACCGCGGCAAGGCCAAGGGGTCGCCATCACCGAAAGACTATCAGGGGCTGCTGGAAGCGATCCGCGAGCGCCCGGACTTCCATCTGATCCAGACCGTGATGCTGCGCTCGCTGAGTCAGGCGGTGTACAGCGCCGACAATCAGGGGCATTTCGGCCTGAATTACGAGGCGTATACCCACTTCACCTCGCCGATCCGCCGTTATCCCGATTTGCTCGTGCATCGGGCGATTCGCAGCGTGATCCGCTCCAAGGTTGATACTCCGCATGTGCAGCGGGCGGGGGCGGTAAGCATTCCCAAAGCGCGCATCTATCCGTACGACGAGCCTGCATTGGAGCAGTTGGGCGAACAGTGCTCGATGACCGAGCGGCGCGCCGATGAGGCCACACGTGATGTGGTCAATTGGCTGAAATGCGAGTTCATGAAAGATCGGGTCGGCGAAACCTTTGCCGGGGTAATCACGGCGGTAACCGGTTTCGGGATCTTCGTCGAACTGACCGATATCTATGTCGAAGGCCTCGTGCATGTCACCGCGCTGCCGGGTGATTACTACCACTTCGATCCAGTGCATCACCGCCTGGCGGGTGAGCGCAGTGGGCGCAGTTTCCGTCTCGGCGATAGCGTTGAAGTGCGGGTCATGCGCGTCGATCTGGACGAGCGCAAGATCGATTTCGAGCTGGCTCCTGGCGAAACGGGCAAGCTCGGTCCGCGTAATCGCGAAGCGGGCGATACGACGAGTCGAGAGCGCGCCGGGCGAACCGAGAAACGCAGTGCGGGCAAGCGTGAAAGTGCTGCCGGCAATACCGATGTGACGCGCAGTCGTGAAGTGAAACAGGCCCTGTTGGCCGAAGCCAAAGCGGCCGGGCGCAGCAAGAGCAAGTCCGCTGCCGGCGCGGCTCCGAGCGGCCAGGCGAAGGGCGATAAGCCCAGCAAGCATCGCAAAGGACCGGCCAAGCCCGCTCGAAGCGGTAGGGCCAAGGCTAAATCATGAGTCAATTGGAAAAGATCTACGGCGTGCACGCAGTGGAAGCCTTGCTGCGTCACCATCCGAAACGCGTCAAACAGGTGTGGCTGGCGGAAGGGCGCAGTGATCCGCGCGTGCAGACTCTTCTCGAGTTGGCGGCGCAGGCTCGTGTGGCGGTCGGTCAGGCTGAGCGGCGGGAGATGGATGTCTGGGTCGAGGGCGTGCACCAGGGCGTAGTGGCGGAGGTCAGCCCCAGCCAGGTCTGGGGCGAGGCGATGCTCGAGGAGCTACTCGATCGCAGTGAAGGGGCGCCGTTGCTGCTGGTGCTGGACGGCGTGACCGATCCGCATAACCTCGGCGCTTGCCTACGCACGGCCGATGCCGCCGGCGCGCTGGCGGTGATCGTGCCGAAGGACAAATCGGCGACGCTCAATGCCACTGTGCGCAAGGTCGCGTGTGGCGCTGCCGAGGTAATTCCGCTGGTGGCGGTGACCAATCTCGCGCGCAGTCTGGAGAAGTTGCGCCAGCGCGGACTCTGGGTGGTTGGTACCGCGGGCGAGGCCGAGCAGGACATCTACGCGCAGGACCTGACCGGTCCAACCGTGTTGATCATGGGCGCAGAGGGTAAAGGCATGCGTCGGCTGACGCGCGATCTTTGCGACTATCTGGTCAAGCTGCCGATGTCGGGCAGTGTCAGCAGCTTGAACGTCTCGGTAGCCACTGGTGTGTGCTTGTTCGAAGCGGTACGGCAGCGTCAGGCCAAGACCTCTGCATAGCGCGTCCGCCCTGGGCGCGTTGTTCAAATAATCACCAATTTCCTTGCGTGGCTAATGGGGCTTCTCTAGAATGGCGCCCCTTGCCGCTAGGCGGGTGTGTTTGCGCCCGTTGCTTGGCAAGGCAAACAGTGTCATTCACTCCTTGCCTGACCGCCCTTGGCGGCAGGCTACAACCCGTAAGGAGCATTTATGCGTCATTACGAAATCATCTTTCTGGTTCACCCGGACCAGAGCGAGCAAGTCGGCGGCATGGTTGAGCGTTACACCAAGCTGATCGAAGAAGACGGCGGCAAGATTCACCGCCTGGAAGATTGGGGCCGTCGTCAACTGGCCTATGCAATCAACAATGTTCACAAGGCTCACTACGTGATGCTGAACGTTGAGTGCACCGGCAAAGCCCTGGCTGAGTTGGAAGACAACTTCCGTTACAACGATGCCGTGCTCCGTAACCTGGTCATCCGTCGCGACGAAGCCGTAACTGGCCAGTCCGAGATGCTTAAGGCTGAGGAAAACCGTAGCGAGCGCCGCGAGCGTCGTGATCGTCCTGAAAGCGCTGACTCCGTCGATGGCGATGACAGTGACAACAGCGACAGCGATAACGCTGACGAGTAATCCACGGATCTATTGAGGAGCCACTCTCATGGCACGTTTTTTCCGTCGTCGTAAATTCTGCCGTTTCACCGCTGAAGACGTGAAGGAGATCGATTACAAAGATCTCAACACTCTGAAGGCCTACATCTCGGAAACCGGCAAAATCGTTCCTAGCCGTATCACCGGTACCAAGGCTCGTTATCAGCGTCAGCTGGGCACCGCGATCAAGCGCGCCCGTTTCCTGGCCCTGCTGCCCTACACCGACAGCCACGGCCGCTGAGACCGGATGTCGACTAGCAGTAAGGATTAAATCGCATGCGTGCCTTGGCTGAGTTCATCATGCGCGGCCGCATGCAAGCCACTCTCGTAGTGGTGGGTTCTGCGGCATTGCCGCTGCTGTTCTGGTTAAGTGCTGCCGCTGGATGCCTAGTGCTACTGCGGCGCGGTCTCAACGATGCGTTGAGCATCCTGGTTTGGGCTTTGCTGCCGGCTGTTGGCTGGTGGTACTTCGGTGATCCGCGCGTCTTGATGATGCTGTTCGGTTCGCTCGGGTTGGCGCTGCTCCTGCGCGCCGGCCATTCCTGGGCCAGGGTTTTGCTCGCTAGTGTGGTTGTTGGCCTGGTGTATGGCTTGGTATTGGGTTCGGTGTTTCGCGAACTCATCGATGCGGTGGTGACGGAGTTGCAGAAACTCATGCCGCAGGCGCTCGGTGAGCTCCACCAACAGTTGTCGGTGGATGAGCGGGCCCGTCTAGATGCCTTGTTAGCGCCTGTACTGACTGGATTGCTGGCAGCTCTGCTGCAAGTTGTCAGCCTGCTCTGCCTGATGCTTGGGCGGTTCTGGCAGGCGACGTTGTACAACCCGGGTGGTTTCGGTCGTGAGTTTCGCGCCGTGAAGCTGCCGCCGGCTCTAGCGATGTTGTTGCTGGCCGGCATGCTGCTCGGTCCCAATCTGGGGATGCAGGCAGCCATGCTGACGCCGCTGTGCAGCGTACCGCTGGGGTTCGCCGGACTGGCCCTGATGCATGGGTTGGTGGCGGACGGGCGACTGGGCCGTTTCTGGCTGGTCGGGCTGTATGTGACCCTGCTGCTGTTTATGCAGCTGATTTATCCGTTACTGGTGGTGTTAGCCATTGTCGACAGTCTGATTGATTTTCGCGGACGCCAGGCGCGCAAGAACGGCGCCGGTCCTGCGAACGGTGAAGGTTAAAAGTTTAAGAGGTAAGACCAAATGGAAATTATCCTGCTGGAAAAAATCGCCAACCTGGGCAACCTGGGCGACAAGGTGAACGTCAAGTCCGGTTACGGCCGCAACTACCTGCTGCCGCAAGGCAAAGCTACCGCTGCTACCGCTGCGAACATCGCAACGTTTGAAGCGCGCCGTGCCGAGCTGGAAAAAGCCGCTGCCGACAAGAAAGCATCTGCTGAGACGCGCGCTGCGCAACTGGCTGAGCTGGAAGTCACCATCACCGCTACCGCGGGCGATGAAGGCAAGCTGTTCGGTTCGATCGGTACTCACGACATCGCTGATGCGCTGACCGCCTCTGGCGTCGAAGTATCGAAAAGCGAAGTTCGTCTGCCGAACGGCACCATCCGTAACGTGGGCGAATTCGACATCGCTGTGCACCTGCACACCGACGTTGAAGCGACCGTTCGCGTTGTCGTGGTAGCCGCTTAAGCAACATCGATCGCCTAGCACCTTCGGGTCTGGGCGGTTAACATCGGGCACGGCTCCGCCTCGGCGGGTCGTGCCCTTTGTCTTTCTGAAATCCTGTTTTTTTGTCGAGCCTCATGAACGATATCAGCCTGCCTGAACAATACGATCTGCAAACTACGGCTCTCAAAGTGCCGCCGCATTCGATCGAGGCCGAACAGGCGGTTCTGGGTGGCCTGATGCTCGACAACAATGCCTGGGAGCGCGTACTCGATCAGGTTTCCGATGGCGATTTCTATCGCCACGACCATCGGCTGATTTTCCGTGCCATCTTCAAACTGGCCGAACGCAATCACCCCTTCGACGTGGTGACCCTGTCCGAGCAACTGGACAAGGAGGGTCAGCTGAGCCAGGTCGGCGGTCTCGCCTACCTTGGTGAGCTGGCCAAGAACACCCCGTCGGTTGCCAACATCAAAGCCTATGCGCAGATCATTCGCGAGCGCGCGACCCTGCGTCAGCTGATCGGCATCAGCTCGGAAATTGCCGACAGCGCCTACGCGCCGCAGGGCCGGACCGGCTCGGAAATCCTCGACGAAGCCGAGCGGATGATCTTCCAGATCGCCGAAGCGCGGCCGAAAACCGGCGGCCCGGTGGGCATCAACGACATCCTGGTCAAGGCCATTGACCGCATCGACAGCCTGTTCAACAACGGCGATGCGATCACCGGCCTGTCTACCGGGTTTGACGATCTGGATGCGCAAACCAGCGGCCTGCAACCGGCCGACCTGGTGATCGTCGCCGGTCGTCCGTCGATGGGTAAGACCACCTTCGCGATGAACCTGGTAGAAAACGCCCTGATGCGCAGCGACAAGGCAATTCTGGTGTTTTCCCTGGAGATGCCCTCCGAATCCATCGTGATTCGTATGCTCGCCTCGCTGGGTCGCATCGATCAGACCAAAGTGCGCGCTGGGCGGCTGGACGACGATGACTGGCCACGCCTGACCTCGGCGGTCAACCTGCTCAACGACCGCAAGTTGTTCATTGACGACACCGCCGGCATCAGTCCGTCGGAGATGCGTGCACGTAGCCGCCGTCTGGCTCGCGAGCACGGTGAGATCGGCCTGATCATGGTCGACTACCTGCAGCTGATGCAGATCCCCGGCTCCAGCAGCGACAGCCGGGTTAACGAGATTTCCGAGATTTCCCGCTCGCTTAAGGCGCTGGCCAAAGAGTTCAATTGCCCGGTTATCGCCCTGTCGCAGCTCAACCGCTCGCTTGAGCAGCGGCCGAACAAGCGCCCGATCAACTCCGACTTGCGGGAATCCGGAGCCATCGAGCAGGACGCCGACATCATCATGTTCGTGTACCGCGACGAGGTGTATCACCCCGAGACCGAGCTCAAGGGCGTGGCCGAAATCATCATCGGCAAGCAGCGTAACGGGCCGATCGGTACCACCCGCCTGGCCTTCCTCGGCAAGTACTCGCGCTTCGAGAACCTGGCGCCGGGTAGCTATCAGTTCGACGACGAATAACCCGCCGAACCCGCCCATCCATGCCGTTGCGCGGCATCGTAGCAACCCAAACGACCAAGTCCGGCAGTCGGATTTGGTTAAAATTTGTGCTATATTCCGCGCCCGCTTTTTAGCCCAGCCATCTATCGGTCCTCGCCATGCAAGCCGCCAAGCCGTTGTTCGACTATCCCAAATACTGGGCCGAATGTTTCGGGCCGGCGCCTTTCCTGCCGATGAGCCGGGAAGAGATGGATCAGCTCGGTTGGGATTCCTGCGACATCATCATCGTCACCGGCGATGCCTATGTGGATCACCCCTCGTTCGGTATGGCAATCATCGGTCGTCTGCTCGAAGCTCAGGGCTTTCGCGTCGGCATCATCGCCCAGCCGAACTGGCAGTCGAAAAACGACTTCATGAAGCTCGGCGAGCCAAACCTGTTCTTCGGCGTCGCCGCCGGCAACATGGACTCGATGATCAATCGTTACACCGCCGACAAGAAAGTCCGCTCGGACGACGCCTACACCCCCGGTGGCATGGCCGGCAAACGTCCGGATCGCGCGAGCCTGGTGTACAGCCAGCGCTGCAAGGAGGCCTACAAGCACGTGCCGATCGTACTCGGCGGCATCGAGGCATCGCTGCGCCGCATCGCGCATTACGACTACTGGCAAGACCGCGTACGCAACTCGATCCTGATCGATGCCAGCGCCGACATCCTGCTGTATGGCAATGCCGAGCGGGCGATTGTCGAAGTCGCCCAGCGCCTGTCCTACGGCCACAAGATCGAAGACATCACCGACGTGCGCGGCACCGCGTTCATTCGCCGTGATACGCCGCAAGGCTGGTACGAAGTCGACTCCACCCGTATCGACCGTCCGGGCAAGATCGACAAGATCATCAACCCGTATGTGAATACCCAGGACACCCAGGCTTGCGCCATCGAGCAGGAAAAAGGGCCGGTCGAAGACCCGAGCGAAGCCAAGGTGGTGCAGATCCTGGCCAGCCCACGGATGACCCGCGACAAAACCGTGATCCGTCTGCCGTCCATGGAAAAGGTGCGTAACGACGCCGTTCTGTACGCTCATGCCAACCGCGTGCTGCACCTGGAAACCAACCCGGGCAACGCCCGCGCGCTGGTACAGAAACACGGTGAAGTGGACGTGTGGTTCAACCCGCCACCCATCCCGATGACCACCGACGAGATGGACTACGTATTCGGCATGCCGTATCAGCGCATTCCGCACCCGGCCTATGGCAAGGACAAGATCCCCGCCTACGACATGATTCGTTTCTCGGTGAACATCATGCGTGGTTGCTTCGGCGGCTGCACCTTCTGCTCGATCACCGAGCACGAAGGCCGGATCATCCAGAACCGCTCGGAAGAGTCGATCATTCGCGAAATCGAAGAGATCCGCGACAAGGTGCCGGGCTTCACCGGAGTGATCTCCGACCTCGGTGGGCCGACCGCGAACATGTACCGCATCGCCTGCAAAAGTCCGGAAATCGAATCCGCCTGCCGCAAGCCATCGTGCGTGTTCCCCGGCATCTGCCCGAACCTGAATACCGACCACTCGTCGTTGATCCAGCTGTATCGCAGCGCCCGGGCGCTGCCAGGGGTGAAGAAGATTCTGATCGCTTCCGGCCTGCGTTACGACCTCGCGGTCGAGTCGCCGGAATACGTCAAAGAGCTGGTCACCCACCACGTTGGTGGTTACCTGAAGATCGCCCCGGAACACACCGAGGAAGGTCCGCTCAATCAGATGATGAAGCCGGGCATTGGCAGCTATGACAAGTTCAAGCGGATGTTCGAGAAGTACTCGAAAGAGGCGGGCAAAGAGCAGTATCTGATCCCCTACTTCATCGCCGCGCATCCGGGCACTAGCGACGAGGACATGATGAACCTCGCCCTGTGGCTGAAGGGCAACGGCTTCCGCGCCGACCAGGTACAGGCGTTCTATCCGTCGCCGATGGCCACTGCGACTGCCATGTACCACTCGGGCAAGAACCCGCTGCGCAAGGTGACCTACAAGAGCGATGGCGTGCAGATCGTCAAGAGCGAGGCGCAGCGTCGCCTGCACAAGGCTTTCCTGCGCTACCACGATCCGAAAGGCTGGCCGATGTTGCGCGAGGCGCTGACCCGCATGGGCCGTGCCGACCTGATCGGTCCGGGCAAGCACCAGTTGATCCCGCTGCACCAGCCGTCGACCGACAGCTACCAGAGCGCGCGGCGGAAGAACTCGACACCGGCCGGTAGCCATAAAGTGGCCAAGGACACCAGCACCAAGATCCTTACCCAGCATACCGGGCTGCCGCCGCGCGCCAGTGATGGTGGCAACCCGTGGGACAAGCGTGAGCAAGCCAAGGCCGCTGCGTTCGCCAAGAACAAGGAAGACGCCAAGGCGCGTGCCGAAGCGGGTAAGAGCCAAGGCAAGGGTAAGAAGGGCGGCAAGAAGCCGGTAGTGCCACGCTGATCGGTCATCCTGTGACGCACGATAAAAACGCCAGCCTGAGCTGGCGTTTTTTGTAGGTTGGCGTTGAGCGCAGCGATACCCAACGATCGGCGAGGCGGGCAGCAAGTGATTGGCCGGCAGACGGCGGTGCCGCAGTCGGTAGCCCGGATGTAAACCGGGACTGGGGCTGCCTGTTTCCCCGGATTTCATCCGGGCTACGTTGATCCGCATCCCGCGCAGGGCTTGGCTTTGAGGTATTTTGGAACTATAGTGCCAAAATCATAACGATAAAGCTGGAGCCCCGTCATGCGTACTGCCGCCCTGACCCTGATTGCCCTGTCCGTATTGCTCGCTGCCTGCGGTGAAGACCAGCAGGCGCCGCCGCCTGCCACCACGCATGTCGACTTCCAGAAAGAGCTGCAGACCAAGCTGATCAAGGCCAAGGCTGGTGAGGTAATCGAGATTCCGGCCGGCACCTACCAGCTGGATCGCAGTCTGAGCCTCAAGGCCAACGGCGTGACCATCAAGGGCGCCGGGATGGACAAGACCATCCTCAACTTCAAGGGCCAGAAGAGCGGCGCCGAAGGCCTGCTGGTGTCCGCCTCGGACTTCACCATCGAGGGCCTGGCCTTGGAAGACACCAAGGGCGATGCGCTGAAAGTGGTCGGCGGCAAGAACATCGTGATTCGCAACGTGCGCACCGAGTGGACCAACGGCCCGGCCACCGAGAATGGCGCCTACGGCATCTACCCGGTGCAGACCGAGAACACCCTGATCGAGGGCGCGGTGGCGATCGGCGCGTCGGACGCCGGCATCTATGTCGGCCAGTCGCGCAACGTGGTGGTGCGCAACAGCCGCGCCGAGCGCAACGTCGCCGGCATCGAGATCGAGAACACCATCGGCGCCGACGTCTACGGCAACGTCGCCACCGGCAACACCGGCGGCATCCTGGTGTTCAACATGCCCAACCTGCAGCAGCCGGGGCATGGCACGCGGGTCTACAAGAACCAGATACAGGGCAACAATCACGACAACTTCGGCCACAAGGGCACCCCGGTGGCCAGCGTGCCAGCCGGCTCCGGCGTGGTGATCAACTCCAACGACCAGGTGGAAATCTTCGACAACGACATCGGCGAGCACAAAACCGCCAACCTGATCGTCAGCAGTTACTTCAGTACCGGCTACACCAACCTCTCCACCCAGGAGAACTTCGACCCCTATCCGGAAAGCATCTACATCTACGCCAACCGCTTCGGTCCGGGTGGCGACAGCCCGGACAATCTCGAGCTGAAGGCCCTGAAGCTGGCCAAATACGGCCTGTCCGGACGTCTGCCGGACATTCTCTGGGACGGCTACGTCAATCCGCAGAAGCTGGTCGACGGCAAGATGCCGGCGGATCTGGCGATCTGCATCGACAACGGCGAAGCAGGGGTGCTCAACGTCGACGCGGCGAATGGCTACAAGAACATCAGCACCGATATCAGCAGCCATCGCTGCAACCTGCCGAAACTGCCCGCCGTGCAACTGGCCTCGGCCGAGGAAGGGCAGGGCGCATGAGTCGACTGCTGGGACTCGGGTTGGCGCTGCTGCTCGCCGGATGTGGCAAGCAGGCGGCGCCGTTGTACCTGCCGGAGGGTGAGCAGTATCCGGAGAAGCTCAGCGACTGGCACGTGCTGGAGCAGAGTGGCGGCCACCTGAAGCCGGCCGCCGCAGTGCTGCCGTATGACCTCAACACCGCGCTGTTCACCGACTACGCGCACAAGCTGCGCACCCTGTGGATACCCGACGGCCAGGCGGCGGCCTACGGCGAGGAGCATTTCGACTTCCCAGTCGGCACGGTGCTGAGCAAGACCTTCTACTACCCCAAGAATGACCAGGGCCGGACGCTGCAAAGCGCCACTGACGACCGTGATCCGCAGCAGGGCCTCGAACTCAAGCACGTGCAGTTGATCGAGACGCGCATCCTGCTGAAACAGAAAGACGGCTGGGTCGCCTTGCCCTATGTGTGGGACGCCGAGCAGCGTGAGGCGACTCTGGAGTGGGCTGGTGCCAGCCAGGATTTGACCCTGCGCGACGCTCACGGCGCGACTTTGGCGGTGGATTATCAGGTGCCGGATGCCAACCAGTGCGCCGGTTGCCACGAAGAGCGGCATGGTCAGGGCATCAACCCGCTGGGGCCCAAGGCGCGCCATCTGAACAAGGATTTCGCCTATGCCGATGGCGTCGCCAACCAGCTGCAGCGCTGGCAGCAGCGCGGCTTTCTGGTCGGCCTGCCGGCCGGGCTGGCTGGGGTACCGCAGAATGCCCAGTGGGACCATCCGCGTGCCGGGGAGACCCTCGAGCAGCAGGCGCGCAGCTATCTGGACGCCAATTGCGCGCACTGCCATAACCCCAAGGGGCCGGCGCGCACCTCGGGCTTGATGCTCGATCCGGGCACCCCGACCAGCATCGCCAGTGGTCTGTGCAAACAGCCAGTGGCGGCGGGCAAGGGTTCGGGTGATCGGCTGGTGGATATTCATCCCGGTCAACCGGACGCCTCGGTGCTGATCTACCGGGTGGAAAGCACCGACCCCAGCGTGATGATGCCGGAGCTCGGCCGCTCGGTCGCGCACCGCGAGGGCGTGGAGCTGCTGGTGCGCTGGATCAGCAGCTTGGACGGCGGCTGCTAAGAAGGGCGGGGCAACCCGCCGCGGGTTTCACCCGCCCTATGTACCTGCTGAGCAGCATGTTGTAGGAGCGAATTCATTCGCGACCACCGACAGCCTGATCGCGAATGAATTCGCTCCTACAGGGTGGGCAGCCCAAGCGATCAGTGCTCCTCACCAGCTATTGCAAGCAGTGAAGTAGGCTCCTTTTCCAAAATTTTGCGTGAAACGAAGTAGGGCGGGTGCAACCCGCCGCGGATCTCACCCGCTACAGCCGGGCAACCTAGCGTTGCGCCTGCCCATACCCTGTCCTTGCGAACCATTTTCGTGCAGCGCCGGCCCACTTGAGCGGCGCTAGCCCCGTTCCAGTGCCCGCCTGCTGCGACGTAAGCCCGGAGCGGCTGCACCAGGTGCTGGCATAAGTCTTGCGCGGCTATGGTTCTCGCTCTGGCTCGCAGGAGGCTTGCTGTGTCCATTCATGTTGCGCTGCACCATGTCAGTCACTACCGCTATGACCGGGCAGTGACCCTCGGGCCGCAGGTCGTGCGCCTACGGCCGGCCCCGCACAGCCGTACGCGGATTCTCTCCTACACGCTGAACGTGTCGCCCGCCGAGCATTTCATCAACTGGCAGCAGGACCCGCAGGGCAACTACCTGGCGCGCCTGGTGTTCCCCGAGAAAACCCGCGAACTGAAGATTGAGGTCGATCTGGTCGCCGAGATGGCGGTGTTCAACCCGTTTGATTTCTTCCTCGAACCCTACGCCGAAAAAATTCCCTTCAGCTACACCGCCAGCGAACGCTTCGAGTTGGCCCCATATCTGGTCAAGCGTCCGGCCAAACCGGTGTTCGCCGAATACCTGGAAAAAATCGATCTGACGCCGACCCCCAGCGTGGATTTTTTGGTCGCCATCAACCAGCGCTTGGCGGCCGATATCGGTTACCTGATCCGTCTCGAACCCGGCGTGCAGACGCCCGAGGAAACCCTGGTCAAAGCCTCGGGATCATGCCGCGATTCGGCCTGGTTGCTGGTCCAGCTGTTTCGCCATCTGGGATTGGCCGCGCGCTTCGTCTCCGGCTATCTGATCCAGCTCAGCGCCGACGTGAAAGCCCTCGACGGCCCATCCGGCACCGACGTGGACTTCACCGACCTGCACGCCTGGTGCGAGGTGTACTTGCCCGGCGCTGGCTGGATCGGCCTCGACCCCACCAGCGGGCTGTTCGCCGGCGAAGGCCATATTCCGCTGGCCTGCAGTCCGGAACCGTCGTCGGCGGCACCGATCAGCGGCGCGGTGGAGCAGAGCGAGTGCGCGTTCGTCCACGAGATGCGCGTCGAGCGGATCTGGGAGGCGCCGCGCGTCACCAAGCCGTATAGCGAGGAGCAGTGGCAGGCCATCGTCGACCTCGGCGAGCGCATCGACGCCGAACTGGAGAAGGGCGACGTGCGCCTGACCATGGGCGGCGAACCGACCTTCGTGTCCATCGATCACCCCGATGATCCGGAGTGGCACACCGACGCGCTGGGGCCGAACAAGCGCCAACTGGCCGGTGAACTGTTCCATCGCCTGCGCGCGCACTATGCGCTGCACGCCCTGATGCATTTTGGCCAAGGCAAGTGGTATCCCGGCGAGCAATTGCCGCGCTGGTCGCTGAACTGTTTCTGGCGCCAGGACGGCGAACCGATCTGGCACGATCCGGCGCTGTATGCCGACGAAAGCCGCTACTATGGCGCCGACGCGCGCCTCGCTGGACGCTTTCTCAGCACCCTGGCCGGGCACCTGGGCCTCGACGGCGAGCCGGTCTTTCCCGCCTACGAGGACTGGTTGTATTACCTGTGGCGCGAGCGCCGCCTGCCGGCCAATGTCAGCCCGGACGATCCGCGACTCGCCGATCCGCTGGAGCGCGAGCGGTTGCGCAAGGTGTTCTGCCGCGGCCTCGGCGAAGTGGTCGGGCACATCCTGCCGCTCAAGCGCAGCGACGATGGCCGGCACTGGCAGAGCGGCCAGTGGTTCTTGCGCGACGAGCACTGCCGGCTGATTCCTGGCGATTCGCCGCTTGGCTATCGCCTGCCGCTGGACTCGCAGCCGTGGGTCAGCGCTGCCGACTATCCCTACGTGCAGGCGCCGGATCCGAACCAGAACTTCCCCAGTTTGCCGGCGCGCCAGCAGCTCGAGCGCCATCTGCGCACCCCGCTATTTCCCTCGCGGGCGCGCGACGCGGTGGCGCCGCCGGCCGCGCCCAAACCCTTCGAGTCGGCGGCCAACGTCGTGCGCACCGCGCTGTGCGCCGAACCGCGCGATGGCCGCCTGTATCTGTTCATGCCGCCGCTGGCCGAGCTGGAGGATTATTTGGCGCTGGTCGCCGCCATCGAGGCGACCGCCGCCGAACTGCGCTGCCCGGTGCTCCTGGAAGGCTACGAGCCGCCGAGCGATCCGCGCCTGCGCAACTTCCGGGTAACCCCGGACCCCGGCGTCATCGAGGTCAATATCCAGCCTTCGACCACTTGGGGCGAGTTGGTCGAGCGCACCGAGTTCCTCTATGCGGCGGCGCGGCTGACCCGCCTGGCCAATGAAAAATTCATGCTCGACGGCCGCCACACCGGTACCGGCGGCGGCAACCATTTTGTCCTCGGCGGCGCCACGCCGGGCGACTCGCCGTTCCTGCGGCGGCCCGATCTGCTGCGCAGCCTGATCAGCTACTGGCACAACCACCCGTCGCTGTCCTACCTGTTTTCCGGGTTGTTCATCGGCCCGACCTCGCAGGCGCCACGCGTCGACGAGGCGCGTAACGATGCGTTGTACGAGCTGGAAGTCGCCTTCGCACAAATGCCCGAGCCGGGCCGCGAATGCCCGCCCTGGCTGGTCGACCGCCTGCTACGCAACCTGCTGGTGGACATCACCGGCAACACCCACCGCGCCGAGTTCTGCATCGACAAACTGTACTCGCCGGATTCCGCCAGCGGGCGCCTCGGCCTACTCGAACTGCGCGCCTTCGAAATGCCGCCGCATGCGCAGATGAGCCTGGCTCAGCAGTTATTGCTGCGCGCGCTGGTGGCGCGCTTCTGGAAGCAGCCCTATGCGCCGGCCAAGCTGGTGCGCTGGGGCACCGAACTGCATGACCGCTTCCTCCTGCCGCATTTCGTCGAGCAGGATTTTGCCGATGTGCTGGAAGAATTGCAGGCCGCCGGTTATTCGCTGCGCGGCGACTGGTTCGCGCCGCATTTCGAGTTCCGCTTTCCGAAAATCGGCGACTACCAGGTCAAGGGCATCGCCCTCGAATTGCGTCAGGCGCTGGAGCCTTGGCATGTGCTCGGCGAGGAAGGCAGCGCCGGCGGCACCGTGCGCTATGTCGACGCTTCGCTGGAGCGCCTCGAAGTGCGCCTCAACGGCCTGGCGCCGGATCGCTATCAACTGACCTGCAATGGCCGGCCGGTGCCGCTGCAGCCGACCGGCAAGGTCGGCGAGTTCGTCGCCGGTGTACGTTATCGCGCTTGGCAGCCGGCCAATTGTTTGCAGCCGACGATTGGCGTGCATGCGCCGCTGACCTTCGACCTGCTCGATACCTGGATGCAGCGCTCGCTGGGCGGCTGTCAGTACCACGTCGCCCATCCGGGTGGGCGCAACTACGAAACCCTGCCGGTGAATGCCTACGAGGCGGAGAGCCGGCGGCTGGCGCGCTTCTTCCGAATCGGCCATAGCCCGGGACCGCTGGCGCAGGTGGCGGCGATCGGCAATGCTGAGTTGCCGATGACCCTGGATTTGCGTCGCGGGTAGCGTGCGGTGCTGCCGGAGGCGCAGCTCAATCCGCGTAAAGCACGAAATCAGAGCCACACACGGACTGCTCCCTCTCCCACTGGTGGGAGAGGGCTGGGGAGAGGGCAGTGGCTGCCGCCTTACCCTCTCCCCCGGCCCCTCTCGACTAGGCGTCCCCCCGTAAACGGGAGAGGGGAGGAAAAAACTGCCAATAACCAGAGATACCGCTGCCATCCGACTGCCGAGTAACCGATGTCCGACCTGCTAGCCAATTACCCGCTGCACCGCGCCGCCTACCACGAGTTGCTGTCCCGCGACGGTCAGGTGCGACCGCATTGGCAACGCCTGTATGAGCAGCTGAAACGCAGCAGCGCCGCGCAGTTGCGCCAGCGCCAGGCGTTGTTGGCGCGGCAGATCCAGGAAAACGGCGTGACCTACAACGTCTATGCCGACCCTAAGGGCAGCGACCGGCCGTGGCAGCTGGATTTGCTGCCCAATGTGCTGTCCGCCGAGGAATGGCAGCCGATCGCCGCCGGCGTGGCGCAGCGTGCGCAGCTGCTCAACCGCGTGCTGGCCGACATCTACGGCGAACAACGCCTGCTCGGCGCCGGCCTGCTGCCCAGCGAGCTGATCTACGGCCACACCAATTTCCTCTGGCCCTGCCAAGGCGTGGCACCGCCCGGCGGCGTGTTCCTGCACAGCTACGCGGTGGATCTGGTGCGTGGCGTCGATGGCCGTTGGCAGGTGCTCGCCGATCGCACCCAGGCGCCGTCCGGTGCCGGCTACGCGCTGGAGAACCGGCAGATAGTCTCGCGGGCCTTTCCCGAGCTGTACCGCGACCTGCGCGTGCAGTACCTGGCCGGCTACTTCCGCACCCTGCAGGAAACCCTGATCCGCCAGGCGCCGAGCGACGGCGAGACACCGCTGGTGGTGCTGCTGACCCCGGGGCGCTTCAACGAAACCTATTTCGAACACTTGTACCTGGCCCGCCAGCTCGGCTTTCCGCTGGTCGAAGGCCACGACCTGACGGTGCGCGACGACACCCTGTACCTCAAGACCCTCGGTGGTCTGCAGCGCGTGCATGCGGTGCTGCGCCGCCTCGACGACGACTTCTGCGATCCCTTGGAGCTGCGCACCGACTCGGCCCTCGGCGTGGCTGGCTTGCTCGCCGTGGTGCGCCGCGGCCGCGTGCTGGTGGCCAATGCGCTGGGCAGCGGGGTACTCGAATCGCCCGGTCTGCTCGGCTTTCTGCCGCGCATCAACGAGCATTTGTTCGGCGAGCCACTGCTGCTGCCGTCGCTGGATACCAGCTGGTGCGGCGCGCCGGGTGCGCTGGCCGCGACCCTCGAGGACTTGCCGCACCGGGTGATCAAGCCGGCGTTTCTGTCGCAGAGTTTCGAGCCGCAGTTCGGTCCTGCGCAGGATGCCGCGGGCTTGGCGGCGCTCGCCAAACGCCTGCAGGAGCGTCCGCAAGCCTACGTGTCGCAAGCCCTGGCGCAGCTCTCGCAAGCGCCGATCTGGCAGCCCAGCGCGCAGGGTGGCGAATTGCACGCGCGCGCCATCGGTATGCGCGTGTTCGCCGTGGCCACCGCCGACGGCGGTTACTGGGTGATGCCCGGCGGGCTGACGCGGGTGGCAGCCGAGGCCGAGGCCACTGTAGTGTCGATGCAGCGTGGCGGGGCGAGCAAGGACACCTGGGTGCTCGCCGAGCGCGCGGTGCATGGCGAGCCGCTGCGCCCGCGCAACCTCGGCGTGGCCGACCTGATTCGCCAGGACCCGTATCTGCCCTCGCGGGTGGTGGAAAACCTGTTCTGGTTCGGCCGCTATTGCGAGCGCTGCGACGATGGCGCGCGGCTGTTGCGCGTGGTGCTGTCGCGCTACGTGGATGCCGATGGCGACGAACGTGCGCTGCGCTCGGCCTTGCAGCTCGGCGACCGCCTCGGCTTGCTGCCCGAAAACGACGCGCCGCTGGATGGACGGCTGCTCGCCGCGCTGCTCAGTGACGATTGGCCGTTCAGCCTGCGCGCCAACCTGCGCCGGCTGCACTGGGCGGCGGCGCAAGTGCGCGGGCGCTTGTCGCGGGAGAATTGGCATGCGGTGCTGGAGTTGCAGCGCGACGCCCAGCAGCTCGACCCGGCGCGCACCGATCTCGGCGAAGCGCTGGATTTTCTCGGCCGCCTGTTGATGTCGCTGGCGGCGCTGTCCGGCTTCGCGTTGGACGACATGACCCGCGATGAGGGCTGGCGCTTTCTGATGATTGGTCGGCGTATCGAGCGCGTGCGGTTCTTTGCTGACAGCCTCGCCGGCTTCCTGCGCGGCGGCTCTGCCTGGCATGCCGGCAGCCTGGAATGGCTGCTGGAACTGGGCAACAGCACCATCACCTATCGCTCGCGCTACTTGGCCGCGCCGCAGCTGATTCCGGTGCTCGATCTGTTGCTGCTGCACGACCAGAATCCGCACGCGTTGTGCTTTCAGTTGCAGGCGTTGGAGCGCTCGCTAGGGCGTCTGCACAAAGATTCCGGCGCGCCGCCGGAGCTGCAGCTCAGCGGCCTGATCGGCCGCCTGCTGGACTTCGATCTCGGTGCGTTGGAAAACCCACTATTCGGCGCCGCGAGCATCGACGAAGTGCTCGCCGGCCTGGCCGGTTTGCTCGAGGAAGTCGCCGCGACGGTCGGCCAGCTGTCCGACCGCCTGGGCCTGCGCTACTTTGCCCATGTCGACGATATCAGCCAGCAAACGGTGTCCGCCTGATGCGCCCGCCCGCGCCTGCGACCGCCGTGCGTTACGAGGTGTTTCATGACACCCACTACCGCTATGCCGCGCCGGTGTCGCTGGCCCATCAACTCGCCCATCTGTGGCCCCGCGACTGCGTCTGGCAGCGACGCCTGGCACAGAGTCTGGAGATCACCCCAAGCCCGACGCAGCGCAGCGATGGCCTGGACGTGTTCGGCAACCCGCTGACCCGCCTTGCGTTCGAGCGCCCGCACGACGAGTTGCGGGTCAGCGCGCGTCTGCATGTCGAAGTGCTCGCCCATGCGCCCAGCGTGCTCGCCAACTCGCCGGCCTGGGACGCGGTGGCGGCCAGTCTGCGCTTCAGCGGCGAGCCATTCAGCGCCGAGCGGCTGGAGCTGTGCCGCTATCGCGTCGAGTCGCCGTACGTGCGCATCAAGCGTCAGTTCAGTACGTTTTCGACCGGCTGCTTTGCGCCCGGCCGACCCCTGCTGGAGGCGGTGGCGGCGCTGATGGCGAAGATCTACGGCGAATTCGCCTTCGATGCCGAGGCGACCCACGTCGCCACGCCGCTCACCGAAGTGCTCGAGCGGCGGCGCGGCGTCTGCCAGGATTTCGCCCACCTGATGCTCGCCTGTCTGCGCTCGCACGGCCTCGCCGCGCGTTACGTGAGTGGCTATCTGCTGACCCAGCCGCCGCCCGGCCAGCCGCGACTGACCGGCGCCGACGCCTCGCACGCCTGGGTGTCGGTGTATTGCCCGCGGCATGGCTGGGTGGACTTCGATCCGACCAACAATGTGCTGCCCGATCTGGAACACATCACCTTGGCCTGGGGCCGCGACTTTTCCGATGTGTCGCCGCTACGCGGGGTGATTCTCGGCGGCGGCAGCCATGATCCGGATGTCCGCGTGACGGTCCTGCCACTGGTCGAAATCGCGCTCTAGACCGATAGTTTCAGGCGCGTGTGCGCGCCGCGCTGGCGGGCTGGGTGGGCCGTGCTAGCGTGTTGAGGTCGATCCCTCATTAAGCGAGCCACATCATGGATGAAACAACCATCGTTAACGTCGGTACCGAGAAGTTCAACGCCCTGCTGGCGATGGCGCAGCAGTACGGCGCCGCGTTCGTCGTGAAAGTCCTCACCGCCGTGGCCTTCTGGGTCATCGGCCGCTGGCTGATCGGTTTCGCGGTCGGCATGGTGCAGAAATCCCTCGGCCGTCAGAAGGTCGACCCCACCGTGCTGCGCTATGTCGGCTCGGTGATCACCGTGACCCTGAACATCATTCTGGTGATCGGCATCCTCGGTTACCTCGGCGTGCAGACCACCACCTTCGCCGCGTTGATCGCCGCGGTCGGTCTGGCCATCGGTATGGCCTGGTCGGGGCTGCTGGCCAACCTGGCGGCCGGTGCGTTCATCATCGTGCTGCGGCCGTTCAAGGTCGGCGATTTCATCTGCGCTGGCGGCGTCACCGGTACGGTCACTGAAATCGGCCTGTTCGTCACCGCGATCAACACGCCGGACAACGTGCTGACCCTGGTGGGCAACAACAAGATATTCTCCGACAACATCCAGAACTTCACCCACAACCCATTCCGCCGCGTCGATCTGCACACCCAGCTGTCCGGGGCGGCGGACTATAAGGCGGCGATCGTCCTGCTCAAGGAGCGGATTGCCGCGGTGCCTAACGTGCTGGCCGAGCCGTCGGTGGACGTGGAAATCCTCGAGTTCAACCTGGTTGGTCCGGTGTTGGCGGTGCGCCCGTATTGCCACAACGATCACTATTGGCAGGTGTATTTCGACACCAACCGGATCCTCAAGGACGCCCTCGCCGAAGCCGGCTTCCCGGCGCCAATGCCGGCTTCGACGGTGATCATGCAGTCTCCCGCCTAACACTCTGTAAGCGCTGATCGCCGCGCTCCCTCTCCCCCGGCCCCTCTCCCATACATGGGCGAGGGGTGACGTTTTGCTCAGGCTCGGTGTTTGAACACACACCGCTCAGTACCCTCTCCCATTTATGGGAGAGGGCGGCGCTCCCCGAATGCAAGCTGACAATCGAGCGCCTCAGCGGGCCAGGCACAACGCCAGCAGCGGGGTCAGATTGAACAGCAGTACGCCGATCTTGTAGATCGCCATGCCGCCGTAGTGCAGGGCGTCGAAGCTTTCCGTCGAGAGCCGGAACCAGCGGCCATGCAGGCGGTACAGCCAGTCGTGGGCGCCGCGAAACACGGCGAACCAGGTCAGCAATACCGCGTAGTTGATGCCCAGGCTCCACAACAGAAAGTGCTGGATCAGCTCAACGTTCATCTTCGGCCCTCGCGACGGTGGTCCTGGCAGTGTAGGAGGTGGCGCTGGGCCAGCCTCGGTCCAGATGGTCAGCCCGGTTGGCGGTCGACCCATTTCGGCGCCACGGTCGGCTGCCAGTTTTCCAGTTGCTCGATCAGTGCCGCCGGCGATTCGTCGATCTGCAGCATCTCGCGGTGCGGCAGTCGGACGAAGCGCTCCTCGACCAGGTGATCAAGGAAACCCGTGAGCTTGGCGTAGAAGCCGTCGACCTCGAGCAGGCCGAGCGGTTTGGCGTGGTAGCCGAGTTGGCCCCAGGTCCAGACTTCGAACAACTCCTCAAGGGTACCGAGGCCCCCGGGCAGAGCGATGAAGGCGTCGGATAGCTCGGCCATGCGCGCTTTGCGGGCGTGCATGCCGCTGACCACTTCCAGGCGGGTCAGGCCCGGATGGCCGATTTCGGCGTCTTTGAGGCTCTGCGGGATGATTCCGATCACCTCACCACCGGCGGCCAGCGCGGCGTCGGCGACGATGCCCATCAAGCCGACCGCACCACCGCCGTAGACCAGGCGAATGCCACGCTCGGCCAGATGGCGCCCAAGTGCCTCGGCGGCTTCACGATAAAGGGGTTTGGCGCCGGTGCTGGCGCCGCAGAACACGCAAATCGTACGCAGGGACATCGTCTTCTCCGCAGGTGAATAAGCGCTACAGGGTACCTGCGGATGAAAGGTCAGGGCGACCTTCTACTTTGGTCGTGCGGCCTTTTGCCTCGCCTGACGGGGAACTCGCCTGTGTTAATAACGTCTTCCTAGAACTGCCGAGCTAGAGGTGCGGCGGTTCCCACCGGCCTTCGGGCCGTCAGGGCAATGTTGCCCATCCTGCCAAGGAGTTCGTCATGTTCCGCAAGCTTGCTGTTGCATCCGTCCTGGCTCTGGCCAGCGTCCAGGTGTTCGCCGCCGATTGTGCGGTGACGGTGAATTCCACCGATCAGATGACCTTCGATACCCAAGACATCAAGATCAGTAAGAGCTGCAAGAGTTTCACGGTCAATCTCACCCACGACGGCAAGTTGGCGAAGAACGTCATGGGCCATAACTGGGTGCTGACCAAGGCCGCCGACATGCAGCCGGTCGCCACCGACGGCATGGGCGCCGGGCTCGATAAGGACTACCTGAAGCCGGACGACGCGCGAGTGATCGCCCACACCAAAATCATCGGCGGCGGCGAGAAAGATTCGGTGAGCTTCGATCTCAGCAAGCTCAGCGCGGGCGAGCAATACATGTTCTTCTGCTCGTTCCCCGGGCATGTGGCGATGATGAAAGGCACCGTCACCCTGGTGGACTGACGCCGGCCTTTGTAGGGTGGATGTCGCTTTGTACATCCACCGGCTTGTCGGTGGATGATCAGGCGCTGGAGCGCCATTCACCCTACAAAAGCGGGCCGTTGCCATGTCCGATAATCGCCAACTGTTCTCGCGCCAAGCCGATGCCTATCGGGCCTTCCGCCCGACCTATGACCCCGAGTTGTTCGCCTGGCTCGCCGCGCAGGCACCAGGGCGTGGCTTGGCGTGGGACTGCGCGTGCGGCTCCGGCCAGGCGACTGTCGATCTGGCTGGGTATTTCCAGCAGGTGGTGGCCAGCGATATTAGCCAAGCACAACTCGATCAGGCGCCCGCTCTGGGCAACGTCGAGTACCGTTGCGAGTCCGCCGAAGGCAGTTCGCTGGCGCCGGCTAGCGTCGATCTGACCCTGGTCGCCCAGGCGCTGCACTGGTTCGATGTCGAGGCCTTTTATGCCGAAGTGCGCAGCGTCTCGCGGCCCGGTGCGCTGCTGGCGGTGCTGTCGTACAACCTGCTGCAGATCGATGCGCCGCTCGATGCGTTGGTCAATCATCTCTATCACGACATCCTCGGCGACTACTGGGCGGGCGGGCGTAGGCATGTGGAGAACGGCTATGCGGATTTACCCTTCCCGTTTCGCCGGGTTACGGTGCCGGCGTTCGACTTGCAGGCGCGTTGGACTCTGGCGCATCTGATCGGCTACCTGCAGAGCTGGTCGGCGCTCGCCGCCTACCGCGCGGCCGAGGGCGTCGACCCGCTCGAGCGCCTGCACGCGCAGCTCGCTAGCGCTTGGGGCGATGCCGAGCAGGTGCGCACAGTACGTTGGCCGTTGATGATTAATCTGGGCGTAGTCGAAGGGTAATCCCTGCCAGTAGCCCGGATGCAATCCGGGAAAAACGGCCAGAAATGGCGTTTGCGCAGAACCCTTCCCGGATTGCATCCGGGCTACGTTGCTGGGTTGCGCGCGTATTTCCAAGCCATCCATTTCCCGCCTTAGCCGAAAGTCGCAGTCCGCCTGGGATGCCCTGCGCAGATACCTTCCCAGTGCGCCCGTCCCGCGGCTGCGCACCAGTCGCGTGCAAAGCGCGGGGCGCTGGCTATTGTTACTACACGTTCGCGCCTGTCCCGCTCGTGGCGGCGGTTGCGGTTCGAGCGGCGATCCCTACGACAAGACAGCAAGGAGGCCATCGACATTCTGGTGAGTTATCCCGAATAAAAACTGCATGGCACGTCCCTTGCTCGTGTCCATCGCTGAAAAGCTGATCAAACAACAACTTGCAGCAAACCCCACCTCAGGAGCACAACTTCCATGTCGCAGACGATTTTCAGAAAGGGTTTTCTGGCGCTCGCCGTCACCGCCGCATTCGGCGTTTCTTCACTGGCGCAGGCGGATGTGGTGATCGGTGTGGCCGGTCCGCACACCGGTGCCAACGCCACCTTTGGCGAGCAGTACTGGCGCGGCGCGACCCAGGCTGCCGAGGACATCAACGCCGCCGGTGGGGTCAACGGCGAGAAGATCAAACTGGTCAAGGCCGACGACGCCTGCGAGCCGAAGCAAGCCGTGGCGGTGGCCAACCGGCTGATCGATCAGGACAAAGCGGTCGGCGTGGTCGGGCACTTCTGCTCGTCTTCGACAATTCCCGCGTCGGAGGTGTACGACGAGGCCGGGATCATCGCCATCACCCCCGGCTCGACCAACCCGGCGGTTACCGAGCGCGGCTTGAACGGCATGCTCCGCATGTGCGGACGTGACGATCAGCAGGGCATCGTCGCCGGCGACTACATCACCAACACACTTAAGGCCAAGAAGGTCGCGGTGATCCACGACAAGGACACCTACGGCCAAGGCCTGGCTGATGCGACCAAGGCGCAGCTGGCCAAGAATGGCGTCGAGGCGGTGCTGTATGAAGGCCTGACCCGTGGCGAGAAAGACTTCAACGCGCTGGTCACCAAGATCCGCGCCGCCGGTACCGAAGTGGTGTATTTCGGTGGCTGCCACCCTGAGGCGGGTCCGCTGGTGCGGCAAATGCGCGAACAGGGGGTGACCGCGACCTTTATTTCCGGCGACTGCGTAGTGACCGACGAATTCGTCACCACTGCCGGTGGCCCGCAATACACCAAGGGCGTGCTGATGACGTTCGGCGCCGACCCGCGGCTGATTGCCGACGGCAAGGCGGTGATCGATAAATTCCGCGCCGGTGGCTTCGAGCCGGAGGGCTACACCCTGTATGCCTACGCCTCCGTGCAAACTCTCGCCGCCGCCTTCAACGGCGCGAAAAGTACCGATGGCGCCAAGGCCAGCGAATGGCTGAAGGCCCACCCGGTCAGCACCGTGATGGGCAAGAAGGAGTTCGATGCCAAGGGCGACCTGAAAGTCTCCGACTATGTGATGTATGAGTGGGACGACAAGGGTAAATACCACCAGCAGTAAGAACCTGCTTGCGATCTCGCGAGATCGTAAACAGGGTCTATTGATCCGGCCTTTTGATGTTTTGATTTTCGTAGGGTGGGTTAGGCCGCAGGCCGTAACCCACCGGCCGGCCGCAGGATGCCTGCCGAGATCCATGGCGGGTTACGCCGCTACGCGGCTAACCCGCCCTACGACTGCGGAGTGCCGGCTGAAAGTTCAAACTTCAGCGGGCCTGATCAATAAGAGCGACACGCTGACTGGCCGGCCAGACGTTCCACGCGTCTGGTCGGTCGGTGTATGTCGGGGCACTGCTGAAGTCCGTTTCACCTCGCCGGGCAGTCCGCTGCCGGTGTCGTTCAGTTCAGTAGTACCCGTCTGATTTCAACTCGCGGTCCGGTCATCCCCATGGCCGGTTGCCCAAAAGACGAGACTGAGTCATGGACGGTATTTTCCTCCAGCAATTGATCAACGGCCTGACTCTCGGTTCGGTGTACGGCCTGATCGCCATCGGCTACACCATGGTTTACGGCATCATCGGCATGATCAACTTCGCCCACGGCGAGGTGTACATGATCTCCGCCTACCTGGCCGCGATCGGTCTGGCGGTGCTGGCCTTCTTCGGAGTCGCCTCGTTTCCGCTGCTGATTCTCGGCACGCTGGTTTTCACCATCTTCATTACCGGCATGTACGGCTGGGTGATCGAACGCATCGCCTACCGGCCGCTGCGCAACTCCACCCGCCTGGCGCCACTGATCAGCGCCATCGGCATGTCGCTGATCCTGCAGAACTACGTGCAACTCAGCCAGGGCGCCCGCCAGCAGGGCGTGCCGACGCTGCTCGATGGGGCGCTGAAGTTCCATATTGGTGAAGGCTGGGTGCAGCTCACCTACACCAAGCTGTTCATCCTCATCGCCGCGTTCATCGGCATGGCCGTGCTCACCTACGTGATCCACTACACCAAGCTGGGGCGCATGTGCCGGGCCACCCAACAGGACCGCAAGATGGCCTCGATTCTCGGCATCAACACCGACCGGGTGATTTCCTACGTATTCGTCATGGGTGCCTCGATGGCGGCGCTGGCCGGCGTGCTGATCACCATGAACTACGGCACCTTCGACTTCACCGCCGGCTTCGTCATCGGCATCAAGGCCTTCACCGCGGCAGTGCTCGGCGGAATCGGTTCGCTGCCGGGGGCGATGCTCGGCGGGATCATTCTGGGCATCGCCGAGGCGCAGTTCTCGGGCATGGTCAACACCGACTACAAGGACGTATTCAGCTTCTCGTTGCTGGTGCTGATCCTGGTATTCCGACCCCAGGGCCTACTCGGCCGCCCGCTGATTGCCAAGGTGTAAGGGGCTGAGCATGACTGCCAAAACGACTTCCCTCGACCTCAAGCGCAGCCTGATCGATGCCGTCCTCGCCGGCCTGATCGCGCTGATCGTGTTCGGCCCGATCATCGGCGTGGTCCTCGACGGCTACAGCTTCAACCTGCAACCGCAGCGCCTGGCCTGGATCGTCGGCGCGGTGATGGCCGGGCGCTTCCTGTTCAGCCTGTTCCTGCACAGCGGCGTGGGGCGCAAGCTGCTTGCCGGCTTCGAAACCAGCGGCTCCGGCGTGCATGTGCGGGCGCCGGGCTACCAGAGCCAGTTGCGCTGGATCATCCCGCTGATTCTGCTGCTGGCGCTGATCTTCCCGTTCTTCGCCAACAAATACCTGCTCACCGTGGTGATTCTCGGGCTGATCTACGTGCTGCTCGGCCTCGGCCTGAACATCGTGGTCGGCCTCGCCGGCCTGCTCGATCTGGGCTACGTGGCGTTCTACGCGATCGGCGCCTACGGCCTGGCGCTCGGTTATCACTACCTCGGCTTGGGCTTCTGGAGCGTGCTGCCGCTGTCGGCACTCCTGGCGGCGCTGGCTGGAGCGATATTGGGCTTCCCGGTGTTGCGCATGCATGGCGATTACCTGGCCATCGTCACCCTCGGCTTCGGCGAGATCATCCGCCTGATTCTGAACAACTGGCTGAGCTTCACCGGCGGCCCGAACGGCATGTCGGTGCCGTCGCCGAGCTTCTTCGGCCTGGAATTCACCCGCCGCGCCAAAGACGGCGGCGTGCCGTTCCACGAGTTTTTCGGCCTCAGCTACAACCCCAATATCAAGTTCCTGTTTATCTACATCGTGCTGTTTCTGGTGGTACTGGTGGTCCTCTACCTCAAGCACCGGCTGACCAAGATGCCGGTCGGCCGCGCCTGGGAAGCCCTGCGCGAAGATGAAGTAGCGTGTCGCTCGCTGGGCCTCAATCACGTGCTGGTCAAGCTCTCGGCGTTTACCCTCGGCGCCTCCACTGCCGGCCTGGCCGGGGTGTTTTTCGCCACCTACCAGGGCTTCGTCAACCCGTCGTCGTTCACCTTCTTCGAGTCGGCGCTGATCCTCGCCATCGTCGTGCTCGGCGGCATGGGCTCGACGGTTGGCGTGGTGATCGCCGCGTTCGTCCTCACCGTGGCGCCGGAGCTGCTGCGCACCTTCGCCGACTACCGGGTGCTGCTATTCGGTGTGCTGATGGTGGCGATGATGATTTGGCGGCCGCGCGGCCTGATCCGCATCAGCCGCAGCGGCTTCGCGCCGCGCAAGGGGGTGGCGCCATGAGCGACATGATCCTGCGCGTCGAACACCTGATGATGCATTTCGGCGGCATCAAGGCGCTCAACGACGTCAATCTGGAAGTCGAGCGCGGCTCGATCACCGCGCTGATCGGCCCCAACGGCGCCGGCAAAACCACGGTGTTCAACTGCCTGACCGGCTTCTACAAGGCCAGCGGCGGGAGCATCCTGCTGGACGCCCAGGGCAAGTCCACCGATGTGATCAAGGTGCTCGGCCAGCCGTTTCGCGCCAGTGATTTCGTCAATCCGGCGCGGTTCGTCAGCCGCCTGCGCTACAAGATGTTCGGCGGTACCCACCTGGTCAATCGAGCCGGTCTGGCGCGCACTTTCCAGAACATCCGCCTGTTCCGCGAAATGTCCGTGGTGGAGAACCTGCTGGTCGCCCAGCACATGTTCGTCAACCGCAGCCTGTTCGCCGGCGTGCTCAACACGCCGGGCTATCGGCGAGCGGAAAATGATGCGCTCGATCACGCCTTCTACTGGCTGGAAGTGGTCGATCTGGCGGAGTCCGCCAATCGCCTGGCCGGCGAGCTGTCCTACGGTCAGCAGCGGCGTTTGGAGATCGCCCGGGCGATGTGCACGCGGCCGGAGCTGATCTGCCTGGACGAGCCGGCTGCCGGCCTCAACCCGATGGAGACCCAGGCGCTGTCGCGGATCGTCCGCTACCTGCGCGACCACCACGGCATCACCGTGCTACTGATCGAGCACGACATGGGCATGGTGATGAATATCTCCGACCACATCATCGTCCTCGACCACGGCGATGTGATCGCCCGTGGCGCGCCCGAGGCAATTCGCCATGACGAAAAAGTCATCGCTGCCTACCTGGGTGCCGACGAAGAGGAGCTGGTATGACGGCGGCGTTGCTGGAGTTCCGTGAAGTCGATGTGTACTACGGGCCGATCCAGGCGCTGAAAAAGGTCTCCCTGCACATCGACGAAGGCGAGACGGTGGCGCTGATCGGCGCCAACGGCGCGGGCAAGTCGACGTTGTTGATGTCGATCTTCGGTCAGCCGCGCGCCGAGGAGGGGCAGATTCTCCTGCGCGGCACGGATATCACCCACAAGTCTTCGCACTTCGTCGCCTCCAGCGGTGTGGCGCAATCGCCGGAAGGGCGGCGAGTGTTCCCCGACATGAGCGTCGAGGAAAACCTGCTGATGGGCACCATTCCGATCGGCATGCAGCATGTGCAGGAAGACATGCAGCGCATGTTCGAGCTGTTTCCGGTGCTCAAGGAACGGCGCAACCAGCGGGCCATGACCATGTCTGGCGGCGAGCAACAGATGCTCGCCATCGCCCGCGCGCTGATGAGCCGCCCGCAACTGCTGCTGCTTGACGAACCGTCGTTGGGCCTGGCGCCGCTGGTGGTGCGGCAAATCTTCCAGACCCTGCGCGAGCTGGCGCAAAGCGGCATGACCATCTTCCTGGTCGAGCAGAACGCCAACCATGCGCTGAAACTCTCCGACCGCGGCTACGTGATGGTCAACGGCGAAATCCGCCTGAGCGGCACCGGCCAGGAACTGCTCGGCAACCAGGATGTGCGCAACGCGTATCTGGGCGGGCACTGACGCTGCGGTCATGCGCGAAGGCGCGCGAGGGGGAGGCCGGGCCGGCGGCAAGCGCCGGCCCAGGGTGGTGCGGTTGCCGGTCAGAACAGGAAGGTCGGAATCACCGGGACGAAGATGAGGCGGAAGTTCCAGCGGCTGCCCAACTGGTCTTCCGGGTGGATCGCCGAGTACTGGACTTCCGCGCCCAGGCGCACGGGCAGCTGGCCGAACTTGTACAGCCGGGAGATGCCTAGGCCGACCGGGAAGGTGACCTTGTTGTCGCTGGTGGCCTTCCAGTTGACGGTGACGTTCGGCGTCATGCCGACCCGCCACTGGGCGTCGCCGGGGATCGAGTGGACGATGAAGTACTGGATGTTGGTCAGGCTGACATCGTCGCGGTCGTCATCGCCGGCCACCGACCACCAGTGCTGCGGGAATACCCCGAAGGTCCAGTCCGTGCCCAGGTAGGCGGCCACGGCGCTCGGGCCGACGGAATACTTGCCTTGGCCGAGCACATCGTATTCGGCGGTGGGGAACAGCGCGGTGCCGCCCACGCCCCACACCACCTTGGCGCCGTTGGCGAGCTTGATTGGTGCCTTGGGCGAGGCGATGCCGACATAGCCCAGGTCACCCATGCCATGCGTGCGGTCGTAGGGGTTTTCCAGCAGACCCGGCAGTTCCGGGGAGTGGATGATGGTGTCCGGCCCCATGCCGGCGAGGTCGCCAAAATCCTTGTTCACCGGCGCATCGGTGTAGGAGATGGGAATCCGGTGGATCAGGTTCCAGTCCTCGCCCAGCTCGGTCGGGAAGGTCGGTATGAAGCTGTATTTGCCCATGTAGTGGGTGCCGTTGCTGTTCGGCCCCTTCAGTGCGGTGTAGTCGAACTGGTTTTGGAGGATCACCAGGTTGCCGACCGGGTTGTCCATCAGCTTGCCGATCTGCGCCTGGGATGGCTGGCAGCCGGCCTTGACCAGCTCGTGCAGGTCGATGTCGAAGTCGTTCTGCATGCGTGCGCACTTGTCGGATGCAGCGGGGTTCGCTGCCGCGTTGCCGTTCGCATCGTTCTGCGCCAGTTGCAGCTCGTGGCGGTAGCCGTTCTGGACGGTGTTGCCAAAGGGCAGATCCGCTTCAACTGGTCGCGTCGCTTGCTGCGGGCTTTGGGCGGCGCCGGCCAGGCTGGCGCAAGTCAGCATGCTCACGCCAAGGGTGAGCCCTAGGTAACGCTTCATCATCCATTCTCCATCTGCCTTTGCCCGCGCGGCCTTGGGCGGCGGGGCGGTTATCCGTTACGGGTGTGGCGTCCGATGCCTCGGCGAGGCTGAAACGCGGTACAACAGCTAGTGAGCCATTCCCCCTGACTCAGTGGCAGCTCTACTGCCGCCATTGTCGTGGGGAGTGTAGAGCGTTGTGGCGCAGTGGGTAGTCGAGGTGGCGACTTTCCCCTGAACCCCGGGGACGACGGGAATATGCAGCACATGTTCGAGCTGTTCCCGGTGCCAGCCCGCGGCGCAATCAGCGGGCCATGAGCATGTCCGGCGGTGAACAGCAGATGCTCGCCATCGCCCGCGCGCTGATGAGCCGCCCGCAGTTGCTGCTGCTCGACGAACCCTCATTGGGCCTGGCGGGCAGATCTTCCAGACCCTACGCGAGCTGGCTCAAAGCGGCATGACCATCTTCCTGGTTGAGCAGAACGCCAACCATGCCCTGAAGCTCTCCAACCGTGGCTACGCGATGGTCAATGGCGAAATCCGCCTGAGCGGCATCGGTCAGGAACTGCTCGGCAACCAGGATGTGCGCAACGCGTATCTGGGCGGGCATTAGCGGTTCAAACCCGTTTTGTAGGAGCGAATTCATTCGCGATAGCCATCGCGCCGATCGCGAATGAATTCGCTCCTACGGGCCGTGCTTTCCGTAACTCTGGCGTACCCAGCCGGTAGCCCGGATGCAATCCGGGGAAAGAGCCGACGGTACTGCCGCTTGCCTCCAACTCCAGAGCTGAGCGCTCTCAGCAGAGATACCCCCAAATACTGTGGAGCGATCTGTGGATAACATGGGTGCATAGCGCTGCGAGAGAGGCCAGGTGCGGCCTGGAGAGGCCTGTACGTTTTTTCGCCAGGAGAATTTTTCTAGCTAAAACAGCTAGTTGTACTGCTTTGGCGAGGGCCTGAAAGTTGTCCACCACAGCTGTGGGCAGTCCTGTGGGTAACCCTGGGAGGAATGCCGGAACGCGCCGTAGGACTAGGCTTTACGCGTATTGATCGGTATTTAACCAGCGCTCATGGCTGACCTAAAAGCCACCACTACGCCAGCTTTTTTTGCAGTTTTTCAATCACTTGGAAACTCGTCCCAGGCACTTATCCCAGAAAGCTGTGCAGCGATCTGTGGATAACCTGGGCAAACACCGGGTCACCCCAAGCCAGCCGTGGCCTCGGCCAGGATGGTCGTTTTTTGCTCAGCTGCCGCGCTCCTTTCTGGCGGCGCGAATGGCGTAACCTAGGCGCATCCCTCTGCGCACCTCAGGAGTGCTTGCCATGACTGCCACCGTTTTTATCACCGGCGCCACTTCAGGGTTCGGCGAAGCCTGCGCCCGGCGTTTCGCCCAGGCCGGTTGGTCGCTGATCCTCACCGGTCGCCGCGAGACCCGCCTGCAAGCTTTGACCGACGAATTGTCGGCGCTGACTGACGTGCATTCGCTGGTCCTCGATGTGCGCGACCGGCACGGCATGGAAGCGGCGATTGCCGGCTTGCCGGCCAAGTACGACAAGCTCACCGCGCTGATCAACAACGCCGGTCTGGCGCTGGGCGCTGCGCCCGCGCCGCAATGCGAGCTGAACGACTGGGACATCATGGTCGACACCAACATCAAGGGCCTGCTGTACAGCACGCGGCTGTTGCTGCCGCGGCTGATCGCCCATGGACGTGGCGCGGGGATCGTCAATCTCGGCTCGATCGCCGGCAACTGGCCGTATCCGGGCAGCCATGTGTACGGCGCGACCAAGGCCTTCGTGAAACAGTTTTCGCTGAACCTGCGCAACGACCTGGTCGGCACTGGCGTGCGCGTCACCGATCTGGAGCCGGGGTTGTGCGAGAGCGAATTCTCGCTGGTGCGCTTCGCCGGCGATCAGGCCAAGTACGACGCCACTTATGCCGGCGCCGAGGCGATCCAGCCGGAGGACATCGCTGAAACCATCCACTGGATTCTCACCCAGCCGGCGCACATCAACATCAACAGCCTCGAGCTGATGCCGGTGAGCCAGACCTGGGCCGGTTTTGCTATTGATCGCTCCCGGAGCTGAGCCCCTGCCCTTGGTCTGCTGCGCGGTGGCCATGTGGGGTTGCAACGCTGTGCAAAGCCGCTGGCGGTGCCCGCTACAGTCGCCCCGAGCGAACGCAGCGGCTCATCTGGATCGGGCTAGTTACTGGTCGCTCACGGAGCTGATGCTTGTCGAACGACCGAGGAGCTGCAAGGCCCGGTCGGGATAATCAGTGATCAGTCCTTGTGCGCCCATCTCCAGCAAGTGGCTCATCATCGGCTGCTCGTTGATGGTCCACAGCTGCACGTTCAGGCCGCGTTCGCGGGCGGTGCGCAGCAGGCCAGGGCTGGCCACGGTGATGCCGTCACTGGCCGGAGGGATTTGCAGCGCCTGGTAGGACGGCGATAGCAAGCGCCCCAGGCCCAGCCACTCGAGCGCGACCAGCAGGCGTACCGAGGTCGGTCCGGCGGAGGTGGCGACGCCCGGACAGACTTCGCGAAAGTGCTGCAAGGTGCGGTCGTAGAAGCTGCCGACGATGACTTTGTCGCGCTGCCGATAGTGATCGAGCAGGGCGCACAGCGACTCTTCCATGCCGACATTCGGCACCTTGATCTCGATTACCTTGGCTCGCTCGGGAAAGCGCTGCAGCACTTCGGCGAAGGTCGGGATGCGCACGCCTTGGCCGCGATAGGGGAAGCTTTCGCCGCCATCGGCGCTCCAGCGGTAACCGGCGTCCAGCGCCTGCAGTTCGGCGAGATCGAGGTCGGCGACCAGGCCGCTGCCCTCGGTGGTGCGATTGACCTTCTTGTCGTGAATCACCACCAGTTCGCCGTCGCGGCTGAGGCGCAGATCCATCTCCAGCATGTCGACGCCCAGCGCGCTGGCGCGCTCGAAGGCGAACAGGCTGTTCTCCGGCCACAAGCCGCGCCCGCCGCGATGGGCAATCACCAGTGGTTTCTCGCCGAAACCGCTGAGCACCACCGGTGGCGTGATCGGCCGGCTGGTCAGGGCCAGGCCGGCTACTACGACGGCGAGGAGCAGCAGCGGGATAAGCAGAAAACGGGCGAAACGCAGCATGACGGGGCTCCAGCAAGCAGGGACGAGCGTGCGAATCAAACCCGACGACTATGACAAATGGTGCGCGCTTAGGGGAGCGAATTGTCGCCAGGGCGTGACGGTGCAGGAGCGAATTGATTCGCGAACCTGGCATCGCGAACAAATGCATCCGCCCTACGGTGCTCCGTAGGTTGGTGCTGAGCGCAGCGATGCCCAACGATTGCCGCTCCCACAGTTGGACATCGCTGCGCTCAGCGCCAACCTACAGTCCAGCGCCAACCCACAGGCTCAGCCGGCCAGCAGCCAGGCCCCGGTCCCGGCCGAGGCCAGCCCGGCGAGGCGCACCAGCGGTGCAGCGGCTTGCGGCAGCAGCCGCACCACGGCGTAACCGGCGCCATGCAGGGCAGCGGTGGCGGCGATGAAACCGGCGGCGTAACCCCACGGGCTGGTCAGTGCCGGCAGTTCCAGGCCGTGGGCGACGCCATGCGCGCTGGCGAACAGCGCAGTAACCATCAGCGCCAGCACCAGCGGCGGGCGCACGGCCAGCGCCACGAGCAGGCCGAGGGCGAGCACCGAAGCGGCGATGCCGGTTTCCATGAACGGCAGCTGCAGGCCTTCGAAGCCGAGCAGGCCGCCCAGCAGCATGCTCGCGACAAAGGCGCTCGGCAGCGCCCAGCGTGCGGCGCCCTGTTGCTGTGCTGCCCACAGGCCGACCGCGAGCATCGCCAGCAGATGGTCGAGGCCGAAGACCGGGTGGGCCAGGCCAGCCGCCAGGCCGCTGTCGCCGTGGCCGGGGTGGGCGAAGGCCAGCGCCGGGGAGAGAAACAGGGCGAGGCTGAACAGGGTTTTGCGTAGGTTCATGGGTGTCTCCTGACAGATTTTGGGGCGGGCGGGACCCTCTCCCCCGGTCCCTCTCCTGCTCTTCATAAAGAAAGGCGGGAGAGGGGAGGTTATGCACAGGCTTGCCGAGAGGATTCGCCCCTCATGCGGCGTTGAGCATGCCGTGGCGTTCGATGAAGGCGATGATCTGGTCGAGACCCTGGCCGACTTTCTGGTTGCTGAACACGAACGGCTTGTCGCCGCGCATCTTCTTCGCATCGCGGTCCATGACCTCCAGCGAGGCACCGACCAGCGGCGCCAGGTCGATCTTGTTGATCACCAGCAGGTCGGACTTGCAGATGCCCGGGCCGCCCTTGCGCGGCAGCTTGTCGCCGGCCGACACGTCGATCACATAGATGGTCAGGTCGGAGAGTTCCGGGCTGAAGGTGGCGGACAGGTTGTCGCCGCCGGATTCGACGATGATCAGCTCGAGGCCGGGGAAGCGCCGATTGAGCTGGTCGACCGCTTCGAGGTTGATCGAGGCGTCCTCGCGGATCGCCGTGTGCGGGCAGCCACCGGTTTCCACGCCGATGATCCGCTCCGGCGCCAGCGCTTCGTTGCGCACCAGGAACTGCGCATCTTCCTGGGTGTAGATATCGTTGGTCACCACTGCCAGGTTGTAGCGCTCGCGCAGCGCCAGGCACAGCGCCAGGGTCAGCGCGGTCTTGCCGGAACCGACCGGGCCGCCAATGCCGACGCGCAGGGGTTGGCTGTTCATATCGCGGGTTACTCCATGTTCAAGGCGGACAGTCGCCGCTTGTTGGCTAATCGGGTTTCTGGGTTTTTGCGCTTTACGAGCGAAACAGCCGGCTGTACTGACGCTCGTGCGCCATGCTCGTCAGCGCCAGGCCGAAGGCGGCGCTGCCCCAGTGTTCGGGATGCGTATCGGTGGCCAGACGCTGCGCTGTGGCGAGCGTCGGCAACAGCTCGGAGGTCAGGCGCTGCGCGGCTTGCTGGCCGAGCGGCAGGGTTTTCATCAGCACCGCCAACTGGTTCTCCAGCCAGCCCCATAACCAGGCCGCCAGAGCCTCCTGCGGCGCGATGGTCCAGGCGCGTGCCGCCAGTGCCCAGCCCAGGGCCAGGCTCGGCGTGGGTTGGCGGGCGAACAGGGCGCGGCATTCGTCGTCCAGCTCGGGCAGACCTTCCAGCAATTGCTGCAACGAGTAGCCCATCTGCCGGCTTTCCTGCTGCAACTCGCGGGTTTCCCGGCTGCTGCGCTGCTCGGCGGCGAGTTGTTCGAGCCGCTCCCACTCGCTGGCGGCGGCGGCCTGACACAGCGCCAGCAGCAGCGGCGCTTCGAAGCGCGCCAGGTTGAGCAGCAGCTGGTCGGCGATCCAGCGCGCGGCGCTCGGTGAATCGCTCACCAGGCCCTGTTCCACGGCCATTTCCAGGCCTTGCGAATAGCTGAACCCGCCAATCGGCAACTGCGGACTGGCCAGGCGCAACAACTGCCAGGCACCCGCGAATGGCGCCAGATTGGCGTTCATTTGCGCACGCCGAATTGATGTAGACGCGGCGCATAGCTGAACTCGGCTTCGCCGGCGTGGGAGTGGTGATGGCCGCCACCGTAGGCGCCATGCTCCGGTTGGAACGGCGCCTGAATGGCCTCTACCTGCGCACCGAGCTGCTCGAGCATGGCCTTGAGCACGTAGTCGTCGAGCAGGCGCAGCCAGCCGTCGCCAAGCTGCAGGGCGACGTGGCGATTACCCAGGTGATAGGCGGCGCGGGTCAGCTCGAAGGCGCTGCGGCAGGTGACGTGCAGCAGTTGCTCGGCCAGCGCGCAGACGCGCACCACGCGGCCATCCTCGGCGCGCAGGCATTCGCCGTCATACAGCGGTGTCTGGCCGCGTTCGAGGAACAAGCCGATGTCTTCGCCCGTGGCGCTGAAGCAGCGCAGGCGGCTTTTGCTGCGTGCCTCGAAGCTGAGGTGCAGTTCGGCGTCCCAGGCAGTTTGCGCGGCGATGCGCTGGTGAATCACCAGCATGGGTTTTTCCCGGCCATCAGTTGGCTCCAGACAGTGTTATGTCCGGACTAGAGCAAGGCGCTTGCCAAGGCTTGGCAACACGCGGTTTGCCGGCGATCTACGCCTGGCATGCCAGCGGATGGGGCGCAGAGCGGGAACTTCGTGGTGCGCGAGTTAAATTGGTGCGCTTTAGTGGTGCATTTAGGCCAGAAAAAAGCCCAATGCACAGGGTTCTGCATCGGGCTTGGCGGGGCGAATAAGGCGGCAGTGCTGCGCCGCGGACGGTTCAGGCACTCTGCGCAACTTCGAGAGGTTGCCCAGCGCGGCGCAGGTTCGGCTCGACTTTGCCGCCGGTACGTTGGAAACCATCGCCGGCGACTTCGAGGCGCTGCAGATCGTCGCGCAAGTCCGATGCGGCTTTACCGCCGGTACGTTCGAAGCCATCACCGGCGACCATCACTTCGGCGCTGGGCTGGCGCATTTCGGGTGGTTGCGGATGGTCATCGGCGGGCAGGGCTAAGGCGTTGGAAGTCAGGCCGGCGAGGATCAGAGTGGCAAAAATAGGGCTTTTCATAGGAAGGCTCCGGGCGGTTGAAGGGCTACGGGGCCTATAGTATTCGGACGAATTTGATATAAAAGTTCATCTGGATAATGGTAACTATCGATGAAGTTGATTGTTCCACCGCAGGCTCTATCTCGCGGGGAATCATTGTCCGTATTTGCCGTCGGTTAAGGTGACGTACCCAGCGGCCTACCCATTTTCGGCCGCCGAGAAGGAGAAGTGCGGATGAGTGTCCGTCGCGTGCTCGGCCGCAGTGTTGCCGTGCTGGTTTTACTGCTGGTGATCCTGGCGATCGTGATCGCCACCCTCGACTGGAATCGGCTCAAGCCGACCATCAATGAAAAGGCCTCGATCGCCCTCGATCGGCCCTTCGCCATCAATGGCAACCTGACTGTGGTCTGGCGCCGCGAGCCGCAGAGTGGCGGCTGGAACGCGCTGCTGCCCTGGCCGCATGTGATCGCCGAGGATCTGACCCTGGGCAATCCGAGCTGGGCCAAGAGCAAGCAGTTCGTCACCCTCAAACGGGTCGAGGCACGCCTGGCACTGCTACCGCTGCTGTGGAGGCAGTTGAGTATCCCAAGCATTCAGCTCAGCGAGGCAGCGGCCAATTTCGAGCGCTTGGCCGATGGCCGCAATACCTGGACCTTCGACCTTGGCGCTCGGGAGCCGGAGGATCAGGAGCCCAGCCCGTGGACCCTGGATATTGGCGTGATCGGCTTCGACCAGGGCTTGATTCATCTCGACGACCGCAAGCTGGAAAGCCAGCTCGATCTGCGTGTCGAGCCGCTCGGCGAGCCGATCCCGTTCAAGCAGCTAGTCGGCGCCAAGGTCGCCGCGCGGGCGGATACCGCCGGCATCGCGCCGCAAGCTTATGCCTTCGCCTGGCAACTCAAGGGCCATTACCAGCGTCAGGCGCTGAGTGGCGCTGGCAAGGTCGGCGGCCTGCTGGCCCTGCATGACGCCAGTCAGCCGTTTCCGGTGCAGGCCGACGTGCGCATCGGCACCACGCGTATCGTGCTCGCCGGCATCCTGCGTGATCCGCAGAACCTCGGTAGCCTCGATCTGCGCCTGCAACTCAGCGGCCGCAGCTTGGCTCAGTTGTATCCGCTGACGGGCGTGACGCTGCCGGAGACCCCGGCATATGCCACCGATGGCCATCTGCTCGCGCAGCTGCACGAGCCCGGTGGCGCGCTGTTTCGTTATGAGAAATTCAACGGGACGATCGGCGCCAGTGATATCCATGGCGATCTGACCTTCGTCGCCCGCCAGCCGCGGCCCAAGCTATCTGGGACGCTGACCTCTAATCAGCTGCTGTTCGCCGACCTCGCCCCGCTGATCGGCGCCGATTCGAATGCCGACAAGCAGCAGCGCGGCGTCGCCAATCGCCAGCCGGCCGACAAGGTGCTGCCGGTCGAGGCATTTCGCACCGAGCGTTGGCGGGCGATGGATGCTGACGTCAGTTTCACCGGCAAGCGCATCGTGCACAGCGCCAAGCTGCCGATCGACAATCTGTCCACCCATCTGCTGCTCAACGACGGCCAGCTGAGTCTCGAACCGTTGCGCTTCTCGATGGCCGGTGGCCGGCTGGAGGCGCGCATCCAGCTCAACGGCGGGGTGACGCCGTTGCAGGGCCGCGCGCAGGTGCAGGCCCGTGAGTTCAAGCTGAAGCAGCTGTTTCCGGGCTTCGAACCGATGCGCACCAGTCTCGGTGCGCTGAATGGCGATGTGGACCTCCGCGGGCGCGGCAATTCGGTGGCGGCACTGCTCGGCAGCGCCAACGGCGACCTCAAACTGCTGATCAACGATGGTGCGGTGAGCCGCGATCTGATGGAAATCGCCGGGCTCAACGTCGGCAACTATCTGCTGGGAAAAATGTTCGGCGACAAGCCGGTGCGGATCAATTGCGCGGTGGCCGATGTGGGCATCAAGGACGGGTTGCTGAGTCCATGGTTGATGGTGTTCGACACCGAGAACGCGGTCATCCACGTCGACGGCTCGGCGAACCTCAAGACCGAGCAACTGGACCTGCGCGTGCGTCCGGAATCGAAAGGCGTGCGGATCATCTCGCTGCGCTCGCCGCTGTATGTGCGCGGCACCTTCAAGTCGCCGGAAGCCGGGGTGCAAACCTTGCCGTTGTTGGCGCGTGGTGCCGGGCTGGTGGTGTTGGGGGCGATGGTGGCGCCGGCGGCCGGCTTGCTGGCGCTGGTTGCCCCGAGCGGCAGCGATCAGCCGAACCAATGCGCGCCACTGTTGCAGCGCTTGCAGAAGGTGGAGAAGGCGCAGCCGTCGCGCTGAACCGGCTGTGCCTGCTCGGCGGGCTCAGGTCAGGTCGGCACTGCTGGTGGGTTACGCCGCTACGCGGCTAACCCACCCTACAAAAGCGCCGCGCAACGCGAACCGATGGTCATGGAAAAGCCCGGCAAGTGCCGTAATGCCGTTCATTTAGGCCTTTGCGTTGATTCCCGTGGCACAGACAGGCCACGCGGACAGAACCCTCTCCCCAACGAGGAGAGGGCGATCCGTAGGGTGGGTTAGCCATAGGCGTAACCCACCGATCAGGCTCAGTAGAGCTTGTCCTCTTCGCGTTGATTGATTTCATGTTGCTCGCAGGTCATGAACCCCTTGCTGTCGACCTTGCCAGCCGAGTCGAAGGTGACGTAGTAGGCCTGCTGGTGACCTTCCTTGTTGAGGATGTAGTTGTTGCAGGAGCCCGGATGCACGGTGCGCGGCACTTCGCTGGAGGGCGTGCCGGCAATGCTCAGCACTTGGTGTTTGCTCATGCCGTCCTCGACCTGCTTGACCAGCGGCGCGTCGCGATAGGTCACGTAGTCCACCGGGTTCTCCGGTTTGCCGGCGCAGCCAGCCATGGTGGCCAGTACGGTAATCACTGCAAGAGTGTGCTTATACATGCTGTCTTTCCTTGTCATGAGGGCGAGGATTACCCCGCGTTGAAACCCTGGAGGAGCTGTCCGTCACGGTGCTCCGCACGGTTGAACAAGCCTAGTTGAGGACACTGGCAGGCGGCGGGAGTTCGCTTCGCGTGTGCCGCCCGACGCGCAACGGATGCCGTGCGCCGCTGCTACATTCACGGTGCCAGCGCGCGCCCGCTCAGCGTCCGCGGCTCTGCGAGGATGTCCTATGTCGTCATCGTTAGCGAACCCGCGGTATCCCCTGGTGTTGGTCCCTGGCCTGCTCGGTTTCATCCGCTTGCCGGATTATCCCTACTGGTACGGCATCGAGTCGGCCTTGCGCCGACGCGGCGCCAGCGTGCATCCGGTGGCCGTCTCCGCGCTGCATACCAGCGAGGTGTGCGGCGAGCAGCTGCTGCGCGAAGTGGAGCGCATCCGCAGCCAGACCGGTGCCGCAAAGGTCAATCTGCTCGGCCACAGCCAGGGCGCGTTGACCGCCCGCTACGTGGCCGCGCTGCGTCCCGACTGGGTGGCCTCGGTGACCTCGGTGGCCGGCCCCAATCATGGCTCGGAGCTGGCCGATTACCTGTACCGCCAGGCGCCGCCCGGCAGCTGGCGCGAGCGTCTGATCGGCCTGCTGATGCACGGCATCGCCCGCCTGCTGGCCTGGCTGGAGCGCGGCTACCGCGGGCCGCCCCTGCCGCTGGACAGCCGCGCCGCGCACCAGTCGCTGACCACCGCCGGGGTGGCGGCCTTCAACCAAGAGTTTCCGCAGGGCCTGCCCGCGCGGTGGGGCGGCGAGGGGCCCGCCGAGGTGCAGGGCGTGCGCTACTACTCCTGGTCCGGCACCCTGCAGCCGGGGTTGAGCGACCGCGGCGGCAACCGCTTCGACCTGTCCAACCGCTTCTGCCGCCTGTTCGCCCGCAGCTTCGTGCGCGAGGCCGGGCAGTGCGACGGCATGGTCGGACGCTACAGCTCGCACCTCGGAAGGGTGATCCGCGATGACTACCCGTTCGACCACCTCGACATCGTCAATCAGAGCCACGGCCTGGTCGGCTTGGGTGCCGACCCGGTCGCGGTGTTCCTCGAGCATGCGGCGCGGCTGCAGGCGGACGGCTGTTAGGTGCTGTACGGAAAGTCGCCGAGCGAAGGCAGTGCGACGATTCGGATGGGTTAGCCATAGGCGTAACCCACCGCCCCTGCAGGACGCCGGTGTCCATGGTGGCATGGATGGTGGGTTACGCCGTTACGCGGCTAACCCACAAAAGCTGGGCGCAACACTTAACTGGTACTCAGCGCTCCGAATGGAGCGCGGGGCTAGACTGAAACGGTGAGTCCAGCCTTTCCCGCCCCGCACGGGGGGAGGTGCGCAATGCCTATTCAGGACGGCTTCATCGGCAGCATCGGCAACACCCCGCTGATCCGCCTCGGCAAGCTGAGCGCCGAGACCGGCTGCGAAATCCTCGGCAAGGCGGAGTTCCTCAACCCCGGCGGTTCGGTCAAGGACCGCGCGGCGCTGTACATCGTCCGCGACGCCGAGCGCCGTGGCAGCCTGCAGGCCGGTGGCACCATAGTCGAGGGCACCGCCGGCAACACCGGCATCGGCCTCGCGCACATCAGCGCGGCGCGCGGCTACCGCTGCATCATCGTGATTCCCGACAACCAGTCGCCGGAGAAGCTCGAGCTGTTGCGCGTGCTCGGCGCCGAGGTGCGCTCAGTGCCGGCCAAGCCCTACCGCGACCCGGATAATTACCAGAAGATCGCCGGCCGCCTGGCCGCCGAACTGCCGGGCGCGATCTGGGCCAACCAGTTCGACAACCTCGCCAACCGCCAGGCGCACTACGAGACCACCGGCCCGGAGCTCTGGCGCGACACCGGCGGCCGGCTCGATGCCTTCGTCTGCGCCACCGGCACCGGCGGCACCTTGGCCGGCGTCGCCCGCTATCTCAAGGCGCAGAACCCGGCGCTGCGCATCGTCCTCGCCGACCCCATGGGCAGTGCGCTCTACCACTGGGTGCAGTGTGGCGAGCTGGCGGCCGAGGGCAGTTCGATCACCGAGGGCATCGGCACCACGCGGATCACCGCCAACCTCGAGGGCACGCCGATCGACGCCGCCGTGCAGGTCGACGACCAGTGCTGTGTGGACATGGTCTACCACCTGCTGCGCGAAGAGGGCCTGTGCCTCGGCAGCTCCTCGGGGATCAACGTCGCCGCCGCCGTGCAGGTCGCGCGCGAGCTGGGCCCCGGGCATACCGTGGTGACCCTGCTGTGCGACCGCGGCGGTCTGTATTTCCAGCGTCTGTTCAATCCCGCCTGGTTGCGCGAGAAGGGCCTGCGGGCCGGCTAACGGTCGTCCAGCAGCGGCCCCAGCAGGGCGACCATACTGCGCCAGTGGCTGCCTTCCCAGAACAGCCGGTGGCAGGCGTCGCAGGTGTAGAAGCGCGAGTAGCAGGCGCAGAGCCGGCTCGGCAGGCGTTCGGCGGCTTCCTCCTTGTCGATGCTGTGCAGTGGCAGGTTGCAATGCAGGCACAGGCTGAACGGCCGCGCGCTGCGTGCCAGGTCCAGGCGCTCGAACAGCTCGCGCAGCTGCTGCGCCGGCTTCAGCGCATGCACGTAGCAGCCGTGGCTGATGATCCGCCGCTTGAGCAGCTCGCGGTCGCGGGTCAGGACGATGCGCCCCTGCTGCTCGGCGATGGCGGCGATCTGCTCGTCGGCGAAGTGGTTGTCGTAGAGGGTGTCGAAGCCGCTCATGCGCAGCAGGTGGGCGAGGCCGCCGAGTTGCGCGTCGGCGACGAAGCGCAGGCCGCGCACCCGCAGCAGCGGGCTGATGTCCAGGGCCTCGAACTTGGGGTAGACGGCGACGCGGTCGCCGTCGTACAGCAGGCGCTCGAAGCCCACCGACTCACCGTCGACCAGCACCAACTCGACCTCGGTGTGCGGCACGCCGAGCGCCTCGATCATGTGCTTGACCGTCGCCGCCCGCGCGCAGATGCAGGTGAACGCCTGGCGCCGGCGTTCGGCCGGGAGGAAGTCGTTGAGTTCCTCGTAGAAGCGGAACGTGGCGCGGGTCATGCGGGTCGCCTGGCGCGGCGCTAGTAACCGCCGCCGCCACCCATGCCGCCGTAGCCGCCGCTGGCGCGGGCGCGCTCCTCGCTCTCGCGCTCGCTGCAGCTCTGGAAGCCGGTGTGGTCGACCCGCCCGGTCTCATCGAAACTGACGTGGTAGGCCTGCTGGCGCCCGGCCTTGCTGAGCAGGTAGTCGTTGCAGCTGCCCGGATCGGCGCCGCGCTCCTGGGTCGCGGTCGGCACCCCGGCGATATTCTGTACCTCTTGCTGGCTCATGCCCTTGTGGACCTGGGCGACCAGCGGCTGGTCGGCGAAGGTCTGGTAGGTTTCACTGGCGGCGCAGCCGGCCGTAGCGGCGAGAATGCCGACGGCCGCGAGCATTAGTCTGGTCATGATGAGCTCCTCCGGCGGAGCGGGTGAGACTAACAAGGTTAGCTCGCCTGTCCGCTAATGGCGCCCTTAAAACAGCCGCAGCGGCTCTTCGTCGAGAGCCGCCATCTGCTCACGTAGAACCAGAATCTGCTCACCCCAGTAGCGCTCGCTGCCGAACCAGGGAAAGCTCATGGGGAAGGCCGGGTCGTCCCAGCGGCGCGCCAACCAGGCGCTGTAATGCATCAGGCGCAAGGCGCGCAGCCCCTCGATCAGCGGTAGCTGGCGTGACTCGAAATCGTGGAATTCCTGATAGCCATCAATCAGCTCGGCGACCTGCGACAAGCGCTCGTGGCGGTCGCCGGCGAGCATCATCCACAAGTCCTGTACCGCTGGGCCCATGCGGCAGTCGTCGAGGTCGACGATATGGAAGGTGTCGTCTCGGCACAGCAGGTTGCCGGGATGGCAGTCGCCATGCAGGCGGATGCTGGTGAAGGTGCTGCGCGCGTACAGCGCTTCGACTTTGCCGAGCAGATCGCGCGCCACCGACTCGTAGGCTGGCAACAGGCTGCGTGGGATGAAGCCGCCATCCAGCAGAGTGGCCAGCGAGTCGTGGCCGAAGTTCTGCACCGCCAGCGCTTCGCGGTGCTGGAACGGCCGGCTGGCACCGACCGCGTGCGCACGGCCGAGCAATTGGCCGAGGCGATACAACTGGTCGAGATTGCCGGGCTCCGGCGCCCGCCCGCCACGCCGGGGGAAGAGCGCGAAACGAAAGCCGGCGTGTTCGAACAGGCTCTCGCCGTCGCGCAGTAGCGGCGCCACCACCGGCACGTCGCACTCGGCCAGCTCGAAGCTGAACTGATGTTCCTCGCGGATCGCCGCATCGCTCCAGCGCTGCGGCCGATAGAACTTGGCGATCAGCGGCTGGCTTTCGTCGATGCCCACCTGGTAGACGCGGTTTTCGTAACTGTTCAGGGCCAGCACGCGGGCGTCGCTGACGAAGCCCAGGCTCTCGACGGCATCGAGCACCAGGTCAGGCGTCAGGGCGGCAAATGGATGAGGCATCGGGCGATTCCGCAGCGTGGGGCGCCCCAGTGTACGCGCATCGCACGCCGCTCGCGTCCAGGCTTGCGCAGCCGTCGCGCGCGGTTCTAGAGCTGGGTGCCGAGCAATACCTGGCCCGAGGCAAACAGGGCGCGCACCGGATCGCCGAGCTGCAAACCGAAGCCGGCCAGCCGTCCGGCCTCGATCAAGGCGTACAGGGTCTGCCCGCTGGGCAGGCCGATGCGCACCTCGCTGGGCCCCTCGGGATCGGCGGTGATCTCGTCGATCCGCCCCTGCAGCTGGTTGAGTTCGGCCGGCGCTGTGGCGCTCAGCGGTTGCAGCGTGACCCAGCCGGCCTTGATCAGCGCGACCACGGTGGACTCGGCCTGCAACTCAAGGCGCTCGGTGCTGTGATGGGTGATCTGCGCGGTGAGGCGCAGACCGCCAGGCAGTTCTATGTCGATCAGGTCGTTGCGGCCTTGCGCGCGAATCGCGCTGACCCGGCCGCTGAGTTGGTTGCGCGCGCTGGTCTTGAGCATCAGTCGCCCGAGTACTTGCAGGTCGGCATCACTCTCGGCGGCCTGCAGCACCTGCGCCCGCAAGGCTTCCAGGCGCTGATAGAGGGCCAGCAGGCGTTCGCCTTCCGCCGACAGGCGCGCGCCACCACCGCCACGGCCACCCACGGTGCGCTCGACCAGCGGCTGTTCCGCCAGGTTGTTGAGTTCGTCGATGGCGTCCCAGGCCGCCTTGTAACTCAGCCCGGCGGCCTTGGCCGCGCGGGTGATCGAGCCTTGCACGGCGATCTGTTCGAGCAGCGCCATGCGTTGCGGACGGCGGCTGATGTGCTGGGCGAGGGTGGTGAGGACGGACATGGCAGCAATGTCGATAACCGAGGAAGTAGCCGTCGAGGGTTGCCGGAATCGCCCCAGGCGTCAATCGCCCCGCCTTCAATCGCCGGGTTTGGCCGTGCGCGCCAGACAATACACATCGACCCGCGCCGCGCCGGCCTTGCGCAGTAAGCGCGCCAGGCTCTGCGTGGTGGCGCCGGTGGTCAGTACATCGTCGACCAGCGCCACATGCCGGCCGCGCAGCTCGACCTGATGGCTCAGGGCGAACGCCTTGCGCAGGTTGCGCTGCCGGGTGGCGGCATCCAGATCCTGCTGGGGCGGGGTTTCCAGCGTACGTCGGAGTAGCTGTTCGTCGACGGGCAGCTGTAGCTGCGCGCCCAGCCAGCGGGCCAGTAACGTCGCCTGGTTGAAGCCGCGCTGACGCAGGCGTCGCTTGGCCAGCGGCACCGGCAACAGGCAGTCCGGGCGTGGCAGGCCTTCACCGTAAGCGTGCAACAGGTGGCGGGCCAGGCCATCGGCGAGCAAGCGGCCGAGCGGCCATTTGCCCTGGTGCTTGAAGCGTGTGACCAGAGCATCGAGCGGGAAGTCATAGCGCCAGGGCGTTTCCACTCGGGTGAAGGCAGGCGGCCGTTGCAGGCATTCGCCGCAGGCCATTCCGTCGACCAACAGGGGCAGGGCGCAGATGCTGCATTGGTCATGCAACCACGGCAGTTCGTCTTCGCAGGGGCCGCATAAGTCCCGCTCGACCCCTGACGGTTCGTCGCATAATGCGCAGAATTGATTGTTTTTTGTCCAGATGTAAACCAGGTGTCCGCGTTCTGGTTGACAGCGCATTTGGCTTCCCTAAATATCCGCACATCCGTGTCGTGCCGGTCGACTCTAGCAGTCGGGTGCGAGCCAACAAAAAGAGAATGACCGAATGAATGCATCCGTTTCCCTGGCCACCCGCCACGACTGGACCCTCGCCGACGTCAAAGCCCTGTTCGAGCAGCCGTTCAACGATCTGCTGTTCCAGGCGCAGACCATGCACCGTGCGCATTTCGACGCCAATCGCGTACAGGTCTCGACCCTGTTGTCGATCAAGACCGGCGCCTGCCCGGAAGACTGCAAGTACTGCCCGCAGTCCGGCCACTACAACACCGGGCTGGAAAAAGAGAAGTTGATGGAAGTGCAGAAGGTCCTGCAGGCGGCTGCCGAGGCCAAGGCCATCGGTTCGACCCGTTTCTGCATGGGCGCGGCGTGGAAGCATCCGTCCGCCAAGGACATGCCCTACGTGCTGGAGATGGTCAAAGGCGTCAAGAAGCTCGGCCTGGAAACCTGCATGACCCTCGGTCGACTCGATCAGGATCAGACCGCGGCGCTGGCCGATGCCGGCCTCGACTACTACAACCACAATCTCGATACCTCGCCGGAGTTCTACGGCAACATCATCACCACCCGCACCTACTCCGAGCGCCTGCAGACCCTGGCATATGTGCGTGAGTCGGGGATGAAGATCTGCTCCGGCGGCATCCTCGGCATGGGCGAGTCGGTCGACGACCGCGCCGGCCTGCTGATCCAGCTGGCCAACCTGCCGGACCACCCGGAGTCGGTACCGATCAACATGCTGGTCAAGGTCAAGGGCACGCCGCTAGAGAAGGAGCAGGACGTCGATCCGTTCGACTTCATCCGCACCCTGGCCGTGGCGCGGATCATGATGCCGAAATCCCACGTGCGCCTATCCGCCGGCCGCGAGCAGATGAATGAGCAGATGCAGGCCCTGGCCTTCTTCGCCGGCGCCAACTCGATTTTCTACGGCGAGAAACTGCTGACCACCGCCAACCCGCAGGCCGACAAGGATATGCAACTGTTCGCCCGCCTCGGCATCAAGCCGGAAGAGCGCGAAGAGCACGCCGACGAAGTGCACCAGGCGGCCATCGAGCAGGCGCTGGTCGAACAGCGCGACTCCAAGCTGTTCTACGACGCCACTTCGGCCTGATCTGCTTTTTGTTGTAGGAGCCAGCTTGCTGGCGATCTGACGATCCGTGGATCGCCAGCAAGCTGGCTCCTACAAGGTATTGCCCATGCCTTTTGATCTCACCTCCCGCCTCGCCGAACGTCGCGCGGCGCACCTCTATCGCCAGCGCCCGCTGCTGGACAGCCCGCAAGCTCCAGAAGTGATGGTCGACGGCAAGCCGTTGCTGGCCTTCTGCTCCAATGATTACCTCGGCATGGCCAATCATCCCGAGGTGATTCGGGCGATGCGCGAGGGCGTCGACAAGTGGGGCGTCGGCGGCGGTTCCGCGCATCTGGTGATCGGCCACAGCTCGCCGCATCACCAGCTGGAAGAAGCGCTCGCCGAGTTCACCGGGCGGCCGCGCGCACTGCTGTTTTCCACCGGCTATATGGCCAACCTCGCGGCTGTCACCGCACTGGTCGGCCAGGGCGACACGGTGCTGGAAGACCGCCTCAACCACGCCTCGCTGCTCGATGCCGGCCTGCTCTCCGGCGCGCGGTTCTCGCGCTACCTGCACAACGACGCGGCCAGCCTCGCCAGCCGTCTGGAGAAAGCCACCGGCAATACCCTGGTGGTGACCGATGGGGTGTTCAGTATGGACGGCGACCTCGCCGACCTGCCGGCACTCTGTGCGGCGGCCAAGCAGAAGAACGCCTGGGTGATGGTCGACGACGCCCACGGCTTCGGTCCGGTGGGCGCTAACGGCGGCGGCATCGTCGAGCACTTCGGCTTGGGAATGGATGATGTACAGGTGCTGGTCGGCACCCTGGGTAAAGCCTTTGGCACCGCCGGCGCTTTCGTCGCCGGCAGCGAAGAGCTGATCGAGACGCTGATCCAGTTCGCCCGCCCGTACATCTACACGACCAGTCAGCCGCCGGCAGTGGCCTGCGCCACGTTGAAGAGCCTGGAATTGCTGCGCCGCGAAAGCTGGCGGCGCGAGCATCTGAATAAGCTGATCGCGCGCTTCCGCCAGGGCGCCAGCGAGATCGGCCTGACCCTGATGGACAGCCCGACGCCTATTCAGCCGATCCTGGTCGGCGACAGCGCCCGCGCCCTGCAGCTCACTGCGCTGCTCAAGGCGCGCGGCCTGCTGGTCGGCGCGATCCGGCCACCGACCGTGCCGGCCGGCAGCGCGCGCCTGCGGGTGACGCTGTCCGCGGCGCACAGCGAAGCGCAGCTGGAACGTCTCTTGGAAGGCCTGGCCGAATGCTGGCCGCTGCTGGAGCACGGCGATGCGTGATCGGCTGGTTCTGCTTCCCGGCTGGGGCCTGGGTACTGCGCCGCTGGTGCCGCTGATGGTCGCCTTGAGTGGCCTGGACGAGCATCTGCGGGTGCAGATCGAGGCGCTGCCGAACCTCGCCTCGGTCGATCCGCAGGATTGGCTCGACGAGCTGGACGCGCGCCTGCCGCAAGACGTCTGGCTCGGTGGCTGGTCATTCGGCGGCATGCTCGCCGCTGAGTTGGCGGCACGCCGTGGCGAGCATTGCTGCGGTTTGCTGACCCTGGCCAGCAACGCCTGTTTCGTCGCCCGCGACGGCTGGCCCAGCGCTATGCCGGGCGCGACCTTCACGGCGTTCCGCGCTGGCTGCGCCGACGACGCGCCGGCGACGTTGAAGCGCTTTGCCCTGCTCTGCGCGCAGGGTGCGGAAGATTCGCGCGGGATTGCCCGCCGCCTTGCCGCCGCCACGCCGGCGGCGCAAGCAACCTCGTTAGTGGCCGGGCTCGATGTGTTGGCGGCGCTGGATACGCGCGCCGCTTTGCAGCGTTTCGACGGGCCGCAGCTGCACCTGTTCGCCGGCGCCGATGCGCTGGTGCCGGGGGAGGCGGCCGGTGCGTTGCTGGAGGTGCTGCCGGATACCGAAATCGGCCTGCTCGAGCAGACCAGTCACGCCTTCGTCATCGAGCGCGCCCATGAAGTGGCGGCGGCGATCCACGCTTTTCTGACCGAGGCCGGCGATGACTGAGCATCTGCCGTCACCACAGGCCGGCGGCCTGCCGGACAAACATCAGGTCGCCGCCTCGTTCTCGCGCGCGGCGGCCAGCTACGACGGCGTCGCCGAATTGCAGCGGCTGATCGGCAGCCAACTCCTGGCACGTGTGTCGGCCGATCTACAACCGTCGCGCTGGTTGGACCTGGGCTGCGGCACCGGGCATTTCAGTCGCCTCCTCGCCAAGCGTTTTCCGCCGGCCGAAGGGATTGCCCTGGATATCGCCGAAGGCATGCTGCAACACGCGCTGCCGCTGGGCGGCGCCACCCGCTTTATCGCCGGCGATGCCGAGCGTCTGCCGCTGCGGGCAACAAGTTGCGGACTGATCTTTTCCAGTCTGGCGGTGCAGTGGTGCGCCGATTTCGCCGCCGTGCTCAGCGAGGCGCGGAGGGTCTTGCAGCCGGGCGGGATGTTCGCCTTCGCCAGCCTGTGCGTCGGCACCTTGCAGGAGCTGCGCGACAGCTGGCAGGCGGTAGATGGCATGGTCCACGTCAACCGCTTCCGCCACTTCGAGGATTACCAGGCGCTGTGCGACGCCAGTGGCTTGCAACTGGTGAGCCTCGAACGGCACGCCGAAGTGCTGCATTTTCCCGATGTGCGCAGCCTGACCCATGAACTCAAGGCGCTTGGCGCGCACAACCTCAATCCCGGGCGCCCCGGTGGCCTGACCGGGCGTGCGCGAATTCTGGCGCTGATCGAGGCTTACGAACGGTTCCGTCAGCCGCAGGGCCTGCCGGCCACCTATCAAGTGGTCTACGGCGTGCTGCGCCGGGAGGAATGAAATGAGTGCCGCCTTCTTCATCGCCGGTACCGATACCCTGATCCTGGCTAAAGAGCCGGCAAGACCATGCGGTCGGTTGTATTGCACCCGAGGGCAAAGCCTGTGAGTCGTGCCTACTTCATCGCCGGTACCGATACCCTGATCCTGGCTAAAGAGCCGGCAAGACCATGCGGTTGGCTGTATTGCATCCGAGGGCAAAGCCTGTGAGTCGTGCCTATTTCGTCGCCGGCACCGATACTGAAATCGGCAAGACCACCATTGCCGCCGGCCTGCTGCACGCCGCGCGGTGCGCCGGGTTGAGCACCGCCGCGGCCAAGCCGGTGGCGTCGGGCTGCGAAATGACCGCCGCCGGTTTGCGCAACAGCGATGCCTTGGCGTTGCTCGGCGAATGCAACCTGGCGTTGGCGTACGAAGAGGTCAATCCGCTGGCCTTCGCCCCGGCTATCGCGCCACATCTGGCTGCTCGCGAGGCCGGCGTGACGCTGAGCGTCGAGGCATTGCGCGGTCCGGTCCAGGCGATCTTGGCGAAGGGCGCCGATTTCACTCTGGTCGAGGGCGCCGGCGGGTGGCGCGTGCCATTGGCCGGGCAGGCCACGCTGTCCGATTTGCCGATCAGCCTCGGTTTGCCGGTGATCCTGGTGGTCGGCGTGCGCCTGGGGTGCATCAACCACGCGCTGCTCAGCGCCGAGGCGATCCTGCGCGACGGTTTGCAGCTGGCCGGCTGGGTCGCCAACGTGGTCGATGCCGAGACTTCGCGGCTGGACGACAACCTCGCCAGTCTCGCCGAACGCCTGCCCGCGCCGTGTCTGGGCCGGGTGCCGCGTCTGGCGCAGGCGACTCCGGCGGCAGTCGCCGCGTATCTCGATCTGCGTCCGCTGGGCGTGACCGCGTAATCCATTCGCCGCCTCGACGCTTTCCCGCTACGCTTTCCCCAGTGGCCTGCTTCACCATAGGCCAAGAATTTTTCGGGAACGATGCCATGCAGATCAGCGCCTTCACTGCCGGTTTGAATACCTTCCAGTCCGCCGTCCAGCGGACCGAGCGCGCCGCCGCGGATATCGCCCAAGCGGCTTTGCCGCACTCATCTTCGACTCGCGATTCCGCCGATCTGGCGACCTCCATGGTGCAACTCGATATCGGCACGCTGCAGGCGCAAGCGGGCGCCAAGCTGCTGCAAACCGCCGACGATGTGCTGGGCACGTTGCTCGATACCCACGCCTGATCGTTCGACCGCTCTCGCACTTTCACTCGCCCGCTGACCGTTCAGCCAATGTCGTACGAAGGCATGGACTGCGCGCGCGTCGGTTGCAGGACGATGCTTGACAAGGAATCGACGCAAACGTATGTTTCAAACACCTGTTTTACTGCTGGGCCGCGTTCTGTTGCCTGGTAGTTGGGAGCCACAACCCAAGCGACCCTCCAGGTCTTTACATCCAGGAACACACCGTTAGAGGTTTATCGATATGCCTGATTACAAGGCCCCCTTGCGTGATATCCGCTTCGTTCGTGACGAACTGCTCGGCTACGAAGCTCACTATCAGAGCGTGCCCGGTTGCGAGGACGCTACCCCGGACATGGTCAACGCCATCCTGGATGAAGGTGCCAAGTTCTGTGAGCAGGTGATTGCGCCGCTGAACCGCGTGGGCGATCTGGAAGGTTGCACCTGGAGCGCCGAAGGCGTGAAAACCCCGACCGGCTTCAAGGCTGCTTATCAGCAGTTCGTCGAAGGCGGCTGGCCGAGCCTGGCCCATGACGTCGAACATGGCGGCCAAGGCCTGCCGGAATCCCTGGGCCTGGCCGTCAGCGAAATGGTTGGCCAAGCCAACTGGTCGTGGGGCATGTACCCGGGCCTGTCGCACGGCGCGATGAACACCATCTCCGCCCACGGCACCCCGGATCAGCAGCACACCTACCTGACCAAACTGGTCTCCGGTGAATGGACTGGCACCATGTGCCTGACCGAACCGCATTGCGGCACCGACCTGGGCATGTTGCGCACCAAGGCCGAGCCGCAGGCGGATGGCTCGTACAAAATTACCGGCACCAAGATCTTCATCTCCGCCGGTGAACACGATATGGCCGACAACATCGTTCATATCGTCCTCGCCCGTCTGCCCGATGCGCCGGCCGGTACCAAAGGTATCTCGCTGTTCATCGTGCCGAAGTTCCTGCCGCAAGCCGACGGTTCGGTTGGCGAGCGCAACCCGGTGTCCTGTGGCTCGCTCGAGCACAAGATGGGCATCCACGGTAATGCGACCTGCGTGATGAATTTCGACGCCGCCACCGGTTGGTTGATCGGTCCGGCGAACAAGGGTCTGAACTGCATGTTCACCTTCATGAATACCGCTCGCCTGGGTACCGCGCTGCAAGGCCTGGCCCACGCCGAAATCGGTTTCCAGGGTGGCATCAAGTACGCTCGCGAGCGTCTGCAGATGCGTTCGCTGACTGGCCCGAAAGCACCGGACAAACCCGCTGACCCGATCATCGTGCATCCGGACGTGCGCCGCATGCTGCTGACCATGAAGGCCTTCGCCGAAGGTAACCGCGCGATGGTGTACTTCACCGCCAAGCAGGTCGACATCGTTCAGCGCAGCCAGAATGAAGAAGAGCGCAAAGCCGCCGATGCGCTGCTGGCGTTCCTCACCCCGATCGCTAAGGCGTTCATGACCGAAGTCGGTTTCGAATCGGCCAACCACGGCGTGCAGATCTTTGGTGGTCACGGCTTCATCGCCGAGCACGGCATGGAACAGAACGTTCGCGATGCGCGGATTTCCATGTTGTACGAAGGCACCACCGGCGTGCAGGCGATCGACCTGCTCGGGCGTAAAGTCCTGGGGACCCAGGGCGCTGCGCTGAAAGGCTTCACCAAGATCATCCACAAGTTCTGCCAGGCCAACGAAGGCAACGAAGCCGTGCAGGGCTACGTCGCGCAACTGGCCCAGCTGAACAAAGAGTGGGGCGAGCTGACCATGAAGATCGGCATGGCCACGATGAAGGACCACGAAGAGGCCGGCGCCGCTTCGGTGGATTACCTGATGTACTCCGGCTACGTTTGCCTGGCCTACTTCTGGGCCGACATGGCGCGCGTGGCTGCTGAGAAGCTGGCCGCCGGCAGCGAAGACGCGGCGTTCTACAAGGCCAAGCTGCAGACCGCGCGCTTCTACTTCGCGCGTATCCTGCCGCGGACCCGCGCGCATGTGGAAACCATGCTGTCGGGTGCCAGCAACCTGATGGAAATGGCCGAAGAAGATTTCGCACTGGGCTACTAAGCCTTACGCGGGTCGACTCGAAACGCCGCCTACCGCGAGGTAGGCGGCGTTTTTGTTGGTGCAATAGACCTTCCGGGCGCTCCTACAGAGAGTCCCGAGTCACGGCGAAACGCGGTTTCCCCAATCAATGGTCAGCAGATAAGGCAAAATGCCAGCTTTCTATCCTGTCGATTAAGTCCGGAGCTCGCGTGCCTTCCTCTGCTGCCTTCAAATTCAGCCATTTTCTGCCCTCTGCGCTGCTGCTCGGCGGCGGTCTGGTGGCAGCGAATCTGGGCGGTTTGAGCGAATTCTTCAACTCGCTGTTTAATGTACTGCCGACCCTGCTGTTGTTGCTCGGCGGCGCCTTCTGCCTGGTCTACAGCCGCCAGCGCGAAGCCTTCCTGCTCCTCGCGGTGTACCTGGCGTATTTCTTTCTCGACAGCCAGGCCGATTACTTCCGCGAACACGGCAAACCGTTACCGGACGCGGCGCTGGTGTTTCACCTCTGCTCGTTGCTCCTGCCGCTGCTCTATGGCCTGTACGCGTCCTGGCAGGAGCGCTCGCACTTGTTGCAGGATCTGGTCGCCCGTGGCGCCGTGCTGCTGGCCTTTGGCAGTGTCGCGGCCGGCTTGGCGCAACGCTATCCGCAGGCCTTACTCGGCTGGCTGACGGAAGTTCGCTGGCCGCTGTTGCACGCAAGCTGGATGCCGCTGATCCAACCCGCCTACGGCCTGTTTCTGCTCGCCTTCGGCTTGCTGGTGGTCCAGTACCTGCGCCACCCGCGGCCGCTGCATGCGGCGCAATTGCTGGGGTTGTTCGGCTTGCTGTGGATGCTGCCAAAGACCTTCAGCCTGCCGTTCGCGCTGAACATCATGAGCAGTCAGGTGATGCTCATGCTGGTCGCGGCCGTGGTGCATGAGGCCTATCAGATGGCCTATCGCGACGAGCTGACCGGCTTGCCGGGACGCCGCGCCTTGAACGAGCGCTTGCAGCGCCTCGGGCGCAGCTATGTGATCGCCATGGCGGATGTCGATCACTTCAAGCAGTTCAACGATACCCACGGCCATGACATCGGCGATCAGGTGCTGCGCCTGGTCGCCAGTCAGCTGCGCAAGGTCGGTGGTGGCGGCACTGCCTACCGCTATGGCGGCGAGGAATTCACCTTGCTGTTCCCCGGTAAGAGTCTGGAGGAATGCCTGCCGCATCTGGAGGCCGTGCGTGAGGCGGTCGCCGGCTATGCCCTGCAGTTGCGCGACAAGGGCCAGCGGCCGCGCGACGATCAGCAAGGTCGGCAACGGCGCGGCGCCGGCAAGGCCGCCAGCGTGTCGGTGACGATCAGCATCGGCGTCGCCGAGCGCCATCAGCAGCCCGGCTTTGAACCGGTGATTCGCGCCGCCGACAAGGCGCTTTATGCGGCCAAGGCGGCCGGCCGCAATTGCGTGCGCGCGCATGGCCAGCAGCGTCGCGGCGCGGTGCGCGAACGCCAATCGGGCGCCGCCACTGTCACTCGCTGATAGAGCCCTATTCAGCCGGCCCAGTGTAATTGTCGCTCCGCGCCATCGGCAGTAGCCTGCAGTTTTCCCGCCGCGCTCGGCCGACCTGCCGATGGAGAACTGTCATGCCTGAGTACAAAGCCCCGCTGCGCGACATGCGCTTTCTGTTCGATGAAGTGTTCGATTTCTCCTCCACCTACACCGCCGTCGGCGCCAACGACGCGACCCCGGATATGGTCAACGCGATCCTCGAAGAGGGCGCCAAATTCTGCGAACAGGTGCTCGCGCCGCTGAACCGTTCCGGTGACGAGGAAGGTGCTGTCTGGAACGACGGCGTGGTGACCACGCCCAAGGGCTTCAAGGAAGCCTTCGCCCAGTACGTCGAAGGCGGCTGGAACGGCCTGGCCGCCGACCCGGCCTACGGCGGCCAGGGCCTGCCGCATTCGCTGGGCCTGGTGATCGCCGAGATGGTCGGCACCGCCAATACCTCCTGGGGCATGTACCCGGGGCTGACTCACGGCGCGATGTCGGCGATCCACGCCCACGGCAGCGCCGAGCAGAAAGACACCTACCTGACCAAGCTCACCGCGGGCACCTGGACCGGCACCATGTGCCTGACGGAGCCGCATTGCGGCACCGACCTCGGCATCATCAAGACCCGCGCGGTGCCGCAGGCAGACGGCAGCTACGCAGTATCCGGGACGAAGATCTTCATCTCCGCCGGCGAGCACGACATGAGCGAGAACATCATCCACCTGGTGCTCGCCAAGCTGCCGGACGCGCCGGCCGGCACCAAGGGCATCTCGCTGTTCATCGTGCCGAAGTTTCTGCCCAACGCCGCCGGTGACGCAGGTGAGCGCAACGCTGTGGCGTGCGGCTCGATCGAACACAAGATGGGTATCAAGGCTTCGGCCACCTGCGTGATGAACTTCGACAGCGCCAAGGGCTTCATGATTGGCGAGGCCAACAAGGGCCTCAACTGCATGTTCACCATGATGAACCACGCGCGCCTGGGCACCGGCATGCAGGGCCTGTGCAACGGCGAGGCGAGCTACCAGGGCGCCGTGCGCTACGCCAACGACCGTCTGCAGATGCGCGCACTGACCGGGCCGAAGGCGCCGGACAAACCGGCCGACCCGATCATCGTCCACCCGGACGTGCGCCGCATGCTGTTGACCATGAAGGCGTTCAACGAGGGCAACCGCGCGCTGGCCTACTTCACCGCGCAACTGCTCGACCTGCTGCACAGCCCGGATGCCGAACAGGTCGCCGAGGCCGAGGGGCTGTTGGCCTTCCTCACGCCGATCTGCAAGGCCTTCATGACCGACACCGGCCTCGAGGTGACCAGCCTCGGCATGCAGGTGTTCGGCGGCCACGGCTACATCCGCGAGTGGGGCATGGAGCAGCTGATGCGTGACTGCCGCATCGCACCGATTTATGAAGGCACCAACGGCATCCAGGCCCTCGACCTGCTCGGCCGCAAGGTGCTTGGCAGCCAGGGCAAGGCGCTGCGCAGCTTCACCAAGATCGTCCACAAGTTCTGCCAGGCGCAGGTTGAGTATCCGCAGCTCAAGACCCAGGTCGCCGAGCTGGCGCGCCTCAACCAGCAGTGGGGCGAGCTGACCACGCGCATCGGCATGGCGGCGATGAAAAACCCGGACGAGGTGGGCGCGGCTTCGGTGGACTACCTGATGTATTCCGGCTACGTCACCCTGGCTTACCTGTGGCTGCGCATGGCCGCGGTCGCCCAGGCCAAGCTCGAGGCCGGCAGCGGCGAACCGGCGTTCTACGAGGCCAAGCTGGCCACCGCCGAGTTCTACTTCAAGCGCCTGTTGCCGCGCGCCGGTGCGCACCTGGCGGCAGCGGACGCTGGCAGCGAGGTGTTGATGCGCCTGTCGGCTGCGCATTTCAGCGCCTGATCAACGGTAGAAGCGTCGCAAAAGCCCGCCTTTAGGCGGGTTTTTGCGTTCTTGGGCCGGCGTATTTAGCGGTGACTGAGTGGTCATGACACGACTCTATGTCCCGTAAAAGTTGTTAAGTAAACTCGGCAGCCTCGTTTCATTCCTGCCCGCAAGGCCCCGTCGCAACGCTTGAGGAATCATCATGGCTGACTACAAAGCACCCCTGCGCGATATGCGCTTTGTTCTCAACGAAGTCTTCGAGGTTTCCAAGCTTTGGGCCCAGCTGCCGGGTCTGGCCGAGGTGGTCGACGAAGAAACGGCGGCGGCGATTCTCGAAGAAGCCGGCAAAGTCACCGGCGGGGTGATCGCCCCGCTGAATCGCAGCGGTGACGAAGAAGGCTGCAGCTGGAACGACGGCGTGGTGACCACCCCGCAAGGTTTCCCGGCGGCCTACCAGACCTACGCCGAGGGCGGTTGGGTCGGCGTCGGCGGCGACCCGGCGTTCGGCGGCATGGGCATGCCCAAGGTGATCTCCGCGCAGGTCGAGGAAATGGTCAACTCGGCCAACCTGTCGTTCGGTCTGTATCCAATGCTGACCGCCGGCGCGTGCTTGTCGATCAACGCCCACGCCAGCGAAGAGCTGAAGGAAAAGTACCTGCCGAACATGTATGCCGGCGTCTGGTCCGGCTCCATGTGCCTGACCGAAGCGCATGCCGGCACCGACCTCGGCATCATTCGCACCAAGGCCGAACCGCAGGCCGACGGCAGCTACAAGGTCAGCGGCACGAAGATCTTCATCACCGGCGGCGAGCACGATCTGGCCGAGAACATCATCCACCTGGTGCTGGCCAAGCTGCCCGACGCGCCGGCTGGGCCGAAAGGCATTTCGCTGTTCCTGGTGCCGAAGTTCATGGTCAACGTCGACGGTTCGCTGGGCGAGCGTAACGCCGTGGCTTGCGGCTCGATCGAGCACAAGATGGGCATCAAGGCCTCGTCGACTTGCGTGATGAACTTCGACGGCGCCACCGGCTGGATCGTCGATGCGCCGAACAAAGGCCTCGCGGCGATGTTCACCATGATGAATTACGAGCGTCTGGGCGTCGGCATTCAGGGTCTGGCGCTCGGCGAGCGTTCCTACCAGAGCGCCATCGAATACGCCCGTGATCGCATCCAGAGCCGCGCGCCGACCGGCCCGGTGGCCAAGGACAAAGCCGCCGACCCGATCATCGTGCACCCGGACGTGCGCCGCATGTTGCTGACCATGAAAGCGCTGAACGAAGGCGGCCGCGCCTTCTCCAGCTATGTGGCCATGCAACTGGATACCGCCAAGTACAGCGAAGACGCCGCTACTCGCAAGCGCGCCGAAGAGCTGGTCGCCCTGCTGACGCCGGTGGCCAAGGCGTTCCTCACCGACATGGCGCTGGAAACCACCGTGCACGGCCAGCAGATTTTCGGCGGCCATGGTTTCATCCGCGAGTGGGGCCAGGAGCAGCTGGTGCGCGACTGCCGCATCACGCAGATCTACGAAGGCACCAACGGCATCCAGTCGCTCGATCTGGTCGGCCGCAAAGTGGTCGGTAGCGGCGGGGCGTTCTACAAGCACTTTGCCGACGAGATCAAAGCCTTCACCGATTCGGCCGATGCCTCCTTGGCTGAGTTCGTCGAGCCGCTGAAACAGGCAATCGCCAACCTCGAGCAGATGACCGCCGACCTGCTGGAACGCGCCAAGGCCAACCCGAACGAAATCGGCGCCGCCTCGGTCGAGTACCTGCAGGTGTTCGGCTACACCGCCTACGCCTACATGTGGGCGTTGATGGCACGGGCCGCGCTGGCCAAGCAGGATCAGGGCGAGTTCTACGTCAGCAAGCTGGGCACCGCGCGCTTCTTCTTCGCCCGCCTGCTGCCGCGTATCCACTCGCTGACCGCCTCGGTCAAGGCCGGCAGCGAGTCGCTGTTCCTGCTCGACGCCAACCAGTTCTAGCAGGCCGTTGAAAAACGTAGCGAGCGAAGGCTAGACAAGGCGAAATCAGGCGAAAAAGCGCAGTTTACGAGCGGTAAATGAGCATTTTTAGCCTGATTTCAACGCGGTATAGCCGAGCGCAGTAGTTTTTCAACGGACTGCTAACGGTGCCGTGATGCAAAAAGCCCCGCTGATGCGGGGCTTTTTTATGCGCGCTGAAGCGTCTGCAGCGAACCTATTAATCCTGTTTCAGGTTCTTGGCCAATTCGGGATTGTCGATGAACGCGTTGCGGTTGCCCTGGAGCATTTCGATCTGCTCGTTGCGGGTTTTCTCGGCGGCATCCGGCGGGTCCAACTCGTTCCAGCGCTGGTACATCTGCAACTGGCCAACGATGGGCAGACCGTATTCCTGGTGCATGTAGAAGATCGCTCGCGCCACATCGCCCTTGGCCGCGTCGCGCGGTTCGATCAACTGAAAGGTCGCCTTGAGGTCGCAACCGATATCGGCGAACTTGCTCGGCACGTCGTCGCCGACCTCGCCGAACTGCGCATTGCGCCGCGCCAGCTCGACGCGGGTCAACTCTGGATACAGGTTGTGCAGGTCGGCGAGCAGGTAGTCGAAAGCGGGATTGACCACCCGGCACTGGTTTTCCGTCATGCAGCGCAGGGCCGATTTGACCTGCTTGCCGGTATATACCGCGCTGGCGGTGTACTGGCTGCTTTCGCCGGTGAACGGCTGATCGCAGTACAGCGTGTTGCCGCCCTTGCCATACAGCTTCGGCCAGAACACTTGCTCGATGGCAACTTTGGCGTCTTTCAGTTGATCTTGACCGGCTGAGAAACACGGCTGGGCGACACTCGCCGCCAGACAAGTTAGGGCAATCGCAACGGCTCGCATGGGACCACCTGGTAATTCTTTGTTGTTAGATTGTCGGACAGCCAAAGTCTAGCAAGTGGCCAGCATTCTGGGGAGCCAACCAACCGCTTGCTTTTCTTGTAAGCCAAGGCTTACAAGATTCGCCGCATATTGGCGGCTATTGCCGTTCGTCGCTCACAGTTATCCTGCTGTACATGGACCCCGCGCAGGAAGCGCTGAGCACCAACAGGGATATCTGGGATGCCGTCAGGATGACGGATGGATCAAGGATGTCAGGAAACGGAAGTCAGGTTCAGTCTGCAAAAGCCCCGCCTCGGCGGGGCTTTTTTTCGCCTCGATAAAACCCATCCACGCTTTGGCAGAGCTGAACAGTGAGCGAGTAGCCGGCGGGTGAGGCATCCCCAGCCTCGGGCGCAGCTTGCCAGCGTGAATTTTTTCTGTTTATATTTCATGAAAATAAATTAATAGAACTTCACGCTCCCCGTTGGCATCCCACTGCTCCGCCAGCAGCAGTTTGGCCAACCCCGCGAACGACCGATGGCTCCGCGCGGTGATGGCAGTGCAAGCGTTGTGCGTCTGAAGTGAGACCGTATTGATGGACATGCAGGAAGAAATCGAAGGATTGGCAATCCTGATCCGCGATCTGCGCAAACACAAAAACATCACACTTGGTGCGCTGGCCGAGCGCATTGGTCGCTCGGTGGGTTTTCTCTCCCAAGTCGAGCGAGGCCTGTCGCGGCCGACGGTTGCCGATCTCACCGCGATCAGCGCGACGCTCGGCGTGCCCACCACCTATTTCTACAGCCTCAGCCGCCCCCGGGCGTTGCCCTGGGTGACGCGTCCCGACGAGCGTCGCACGCTGTATTACGGCGCCGGGATTACCGACGTATTGCTCTCGCCGAGCATGTCGGCCGGCTTTTCCATGCTTGAAAGCCATCTGGAGCCCGGCGCCAGCAGCGGCGAAGGGCACCTGAACGATAGCGACGAACAGGGCGGCTTCGTCCTCGCAGGCGAGCTGACCCTCTGGCTGGGCGACCAGCCGCCGGTGACCCTGCAGCCCAACGACAGCTTCCAGCTACCGGCGCACGCGCAGTTCCGCTACGCCAACCTGACCGATCAGCCCACCCGCGTACTTTGGGTTTTCACCTGACCCCCGGATCAGCACCATGACCAGCACCGATACGTTTCCCGATCTGCTCAGCGAGGTGCGGACCTTCCGTACCGAGCACCCCGACGTGCGTTATGTCGACCTGATTTCCCTGGATATCCCCGGGCACTTCTACGGCAAGCGTTACCCCATCGAGATGCTCGAAAAGGTCGCCGCCGGCAGCCCGCTGAAATTGCCGCAAAACTGCGTGCTGCTGGGTACCCAAGGTGGCTTGTACGAAATTGGCGACTACTGCTTTCGCGATGGTGACCCGGATGCCGTGCGCCGGCTGGTGCCGGGCACCCTCAAGCCGGTGCGCTGGGAAAGCCAGCCGCTCGGCCAGATGCTGATCACCTCGGACGGCACCGCCGCGCCGATCGAGTTCGAGCCGCGCGAAGTGCTGGCGCGGGTGCTGCAACGGCTGGCGGCGCGCGGCATCCATCCGGTGGTGGCCTTTGAATTGGAGTTCTATCTGTTCGATCGCCACCTGCAAGGCGGCCTGCCGCAGTTCCCACGCGACTCGCTATGCGGCGATGAAGACAGTCAACCGAACATGCACATCGAGCGGCTGTCGCGCTTCTCCGAGGTGCTCCACGAGACGGTCGACGCGGCCCGCGAGCAGGGCGTGGATGCCAACGTGATCACCGCCGAGCTCGGTCCTGGGCAGTTCGAAATCAACTTCGCCCACTGTGACGACGGCCTGCGCGCCGCCGATTGGGCCGCATTGTTCTGCCGCAGCACACGCGGTGTGGCGCTCAAGCATGGCCATCGTGCCAGCTTCATGAGCAAGCCCTATTTGCAGGCACCGGGCAGCGGTATGCACGTGCACGTCAGCCTGTACGATGCGGCCGGCAACAATCTGCTGGCCGCCGATGAACAGCGACCGCTGCGCCATGCGGTTGCCGGCTGCCTGGAGTGGCTGCCGCACTGCATGCCGATCTTCGCCGCCAATCACAACGCCTTCCGCCGCTATGGCGCCATGGTCAACGCCGCCAGTCGCGCCAGCTGGGGCTTCGAAGACCGTGACGCGTGCATCCGTATCCCCGAATCCGACCCGCGCAACCTGCGGATCGAACATCGCCTGGCCGGCGCTGACGCCAACCCTTATCTGGTGTTGGCGGCGATCCTGGCCGGCATGGAGCACGGCCTGGATGCCGCGCGCGCGCCGATCGCACCGCTCAATCAGGACCGGCAAAGTGGCATCGACTTCCCCCAGGACATGCTCGCCGCGGTGCGCGCCATGGAGGATTTCCCAGCCGTGCGGGCCGGGCTGGGCGACGAATTCGTGATGGTCTATTGCGCCAATAAACGCCAGGACCATCAGGCGTTCATGCAGGAGATCAGCGCGCGCGAATACCGCTGGTTTCTTTGAGGGGTTGCGCAGCCCGAAGAGCATCGAGTCTGCCGCTGTCGCAGCCGGCAAGATGCTCAAGCGGGGCTTGTGCGCGAGGGTCAGTGGCTATAAGCAGGAAGGCTGCGTAACTCACCACGCGTCAGCTCGTAGGTGCGATATAGCAAGTACAGCGAGCCGACAACCGGCAGAATCACCAGCAGCAATGCATAGCGCAGCGACTCGATACCAAACAGTGGCTGCAAGGCATCGCTGAACAGGCCGGTGAGCAGTGGGCCGATGCCGATGCCGAGCAGGGTGGAGACGATGGTCTGCAGGGCCATGGCGGTGCCGCGCCGATTCGCTGGTACCAACTGGGTCACCAGATTGTACGAGGGCGCCACCCACCATACGGCGAAGAAGCTGTAGAGCGCGCACCAGAGCATGGCGCTGGGCACCGGCACGCTACCGATCTGTACCAGCAGCGCGCTCGGCCACAACAGGTAAGCGGTCAATGCCGCGATGGCGGTCAGGTGTCCAATTACCGGAATGCCGATTTGCCAATGGCGATTGCGTTGCGTCAGATGATCGCTCAGCCAGCCACTGAACAGCCCGCCGATACCGGCGGTGGTGCCGCAAATCACCCCGGCCAGCAATCCCGCATGTTGTAGCGACAGATCATGGGAGCGCACCAGAAAGCTGGTGTTCCACATGCCGATGGCATAGGAGCTGAGGGTGGTCAGGCCGCAGGCGAGAATCAGGCAGCGGTAGGCGGGCATGGCCCAGAGGTTGCCCGCTTCACTGGCCATGCCTTGCAGCGGGTGCGCCGCATGGGCGTTGGCCAAATCCCAGCGGCCACGCGCGGGCTCACGGACCATGAACGCCAGCAGGCTGGAAAACAGCAGCGCGGGCAGGCCGATGGCAATAAATGCCGTGCGCCAACCATAGTTGTCGACCACCCAGGCGCCGACACTCAGGCCGATGATGGCGGAGAAGGTCGGTGCAGCGGTGAAACAACTGATGGCGAACGAGCGTCGATGGGGGGGATATAGGTCGGCGATGATCGACATCGACGCCGAAGTGGTCGGCGACTCGCTCACTGCCACGAGCATCCGCGCGACGGCCAGCACCAGGAAGCTGCCGGCCAGGCCGCAGGCCATGGTAGCCAGGGCCCACAGCAGGCAGGACATGGCCAGCAGGCGAGTGCGCGGCATGCGATCGGCCAGGCGGCCGGCCGGCAGGGCGAGCACGGCGTATACCGCCGCGAAGGCCAGCCCGGAAATCAAGCCCATTGCCGTGTCGCCGACGCCGAACTCGAGCTTGATCGGCTCGATCATGACCGCCAGGATCTGCCGCCCGACGAAGTTGTCGGCAAAGACCATGGCAATCAGGCACAGCAAGCCATGGCTGCGCCAGCCGGCGGTCGCGGATTGCGCGCTGGACATAGGGAATTCCTTGGCGCCCGGTTCGAGGTGACTCGAACCGGGCACGACTCTTAAGCGCTGGCGCGCTGTTTGGCCAAGGTCATGGCGGTGTCTTCGATCATGTCTTCCTGACCGCCGACCATGCCGCGGCGGCCCATCTCGACGAGGATTTCCCGCGCCGACACGCCGTACTTCTTCTCCGCGCGCTTGGCGAACAGCAGGAACGAACCGTAGACCCCGGCATAGCCCATGGTCAGGGCGTCGCGGTCGCTGCGGATGGGGAAGTCCATGATCGGCACCACCAGGTCTTCGGCGACATCCTGAATGCCGAATACGCTGACGCCGGTTTCGATGCCCATGCGGTCGCAGACCGCCACCAGCACTTCCATCGGCGTGTTGCCGGCACCGGCACCCAGGCCCGCGCAGGCGGCGTCGATGCGCGTGGCCCCGGCGGCGATGGCGGCGATGGAGTTGGAGACGCCCATCGACAGGTTGTGGTGGCCGTGGAAGCCGATCTCGGTCTCCGGTTTGAGCACCTCACGCAGGGCGGCGATCCGTGCGCTGACGTCATGGGGCAGCATGTAGCCGGCCGAGTCGGTGATGTAGATGCAGTTGGCGCCGTAGCTCTCCATCAGTTTGCCCTGGGTGACCAGGCCTTGCGGGCTGTTCATGTGGGCCATCATCAGGAAGCCGACGGTGTCCATGCCCAGCTTGCGGGCGTAGGAGATGTGCTGCTCGGAGACATCCGCCTCGGTGCAGTGGGTGGCGACACGGATGGTGTTGACCCCCAGCTCATGCGCCATCTGCAGGTGATCGACGGTGCCGATGCCCGGCAACAGCAGGGCCGAGACCTTGGCCTGTTTCATCAGCGGGATCACCGCCGATAGGTATTGCTCGTCGGTGTGCGCGGGGAAGCCGTAGTTCACCGAGCTGCCGCCCAGGCCGTCGCCGTGGGTCACTTCGATCAGCGGGACGCCGGCGGCGTCCAGGCCGCAGGCGATGTCTTTCATCTGCTGCAGGCTGATCTGGTGGCGTTTGGGGTGCATGCCGTCGCGCAGGCACATGTCGTGGACGGTGATTTTCTTACCGTGAAGGTCCATGGGGTGCTCCTTAGGCGATGGCGGGTTGGGGGGCGCTGGCGCTGAGCGTCAGGTCGCCCTTGAGGATTTCCTCGGCGAACATCTCGGCGGTGCGCGCGGCGGCGGCGGTCATGATGTCGAGGTTGCCGGCGTATTTCGGCAGGTAGTCACCGAGGCCTTCGACCTCCATGAAGATTGACACGCGGTTGCCGTCGAACACCGGGCCGTTGACCAGCTTGTAGCCGGGCACGTACTTCTGCACCTGCTCGATCATCGCCAGGATGGCGGCGCTGATGGCGGCCTGGTCCGGCTCGGACTCGGTCAGGCAATGCACGGTGTCACGCATGATCAACGGCGGCTCGGCCGGGTTGATGATGATGATCGCCTTGCCTTTTTTCGCCCCGCCGACTTTCTCGACTGCCGCCGAGGTGGTGCGGGTGAACTCGTCGATGTTCTTGCGTGTGCCCGGGCCGACCGACTTGGAGGCGGCGGTGGCGATGATCTCGGCATAGGCCACCGGCTGCACACTGGAGACGGCCGCCACCAGTGGAATGGTGGCTTGGCCACCGCAGGTGACCATGTTGACGTTCATCGCGCCGAGGCTGAGGTTCTGCTTGAGGTTGACCGGCGGTACGCAGTACGGGCCGATGGCGGCCGGGGTGAGGTCGATCATCAGCACGCCCAGCTCATTGAGCTTGCGGCTGTTCTCGGCGTGGACATAGGCCGAGGTGGCGTCGAAGGCGATCTGGATACCGTCTTCGAGCACGTGTGGCAGCAGGCCGTCGACGCCGTCGCTGGTGGTCTTCAGGCCCAGTTCACGGGCGCGGGCCAGGCCTTCGGAAGTGGCGTCGATGCCCACCATCCAGACCGGCTCCAGCACCTCGCTGCGCTTGAGTTTGTAGAGCAGATCGGTGCCGATATTGCCGGGCCCGATCAGGGCGCATTTGATCTTTTTGCTCATGACATTGCTCTCGATCAGAGGAAGGTAGGCCGGTGGCTCAAGAAACGAAGCGCAGACGGGAGTCGCCCAGGCCGCTCAGGGTCAGGCTGATTTCGTCGCCGGGGACGACCGGCACCAGGGGCGCCAGGGCGCCGGACAGAATGATTTCGCCCTTGCGGAACGGGATGCCGAACTCGCCGAGGGTATTGGCCAGCCAGGCCACCGCGGCGCAGGGATGGCCCTGCACCGCCGAGCCCAGGCCGCTGCCGGCCGGTTGGCCGTTCTTCCACATCTGCAACTCGACTTTGGCCAGGTCCACCTCACGCGGGTTGACCCGCTGCTGACCGAGGGCGAAGACGCCACAGGAGGCGTTATCGGCGACGGTGTCCTGGATGCGGATCTGCCAGTCCTCGATGCGCGAGTCGACGATCTCGAAGCACGGCAGCACCCATTCGCTGGCGGCCAGCACGTCGTCGGCGGTGATGCCCGGGCCGTGCAGGTCTTCGCCGAGAATGAAGGCGATCTCGCCTTCGGCGCGGGGCTGCACCAGGTTGTAGGCGGCAAAGCTGACGTCACTGCCGTCCAAGACCTGCATGCGGTCGGTGAGGAAACCGAAGTCCGGCTGATGCACGTCGAGCATCTCCTGCACCGCGCGGCTGGTGACGCCGATCTTCTTGCCGATCACGCGCTCGCCCAGGGCTTCGCGGCGTTGCAGGAAGCGCAGGGAGATGCGGTAGGCGTCGTCCAGGCTGATGGCCGGATAACGGCTGGTCAGCGGGGCCAGGCTGTGGCGTTCGCTCAGGGCGCGGAACAGTTCATCGCCGAGGGCTTCAATCAGGTGTGCATCCATAGAGGGGTCGCTCTGTGGGGAGTGAATAAAAAGCCGAGCCGCCCGCAGGCGAGCCCGGCAAAAATGCTTAGCTGGGCCAGACGCTGAAGTCGGCGCCGCCATCGACCTCGAGGATCTTGCCGGTGACCCAGCCCGAGGCGGGTGAGGCCAGGTACAGCGCGGCGGCGGCGATGTCATCCGGCTCGCCGAGGCGCTTGAGCGGGGTGTTGGTTTCCATGGTGACGCGCATGGCATCGGGCATCACAGAGGCCAGGGCGTCGGTCAGGATCGGTCCGGGCGACACCGCGTTGACGCGGATGTGCGGGGCGAATTCCTGGGCCAGCAGGCGCGTCAGGTGGGTCAGCGCCGCCTTGGCCGTGCCGTAGGAGGTGAAGTGGCGCTGGGCGTAGCGCGCGGCCACCGAGGTGATGTTGATGATGTTGCCGCTGCCGGCCTCACGCATCAGCGGCACGCACAGCTGGCTCAGGGCGTAAGCCGAGGAGACGTTGAAGCTCATGACCCGCTCGAATTCTTCCGGGCTCATCTTCAGCGGGTCGTTCGGGCCACCGCCGCCGGCGTTGTTGACCAGGTGGGTGATTCGGCCGAGTTGTTCGCGGGCGTTGCTGACCAGGGCCTGGCGTTGTGCGCTGTCGGTCACGTCGCAGCTCAGGGCCAAGGCGCGCCGGCCACGGCTGCGGACTTCTTCGGCGACCGCTTCGACATCCGCCAGGGAGCGGGCGGTACAGACCACATCGGCGCCGGCATCGGCATAGGCGAGGGCAATGGCGCGGCCAATGCCACGGCCGCTGCCGGTGACGATGGCCACGCTACCGGTCAGGTTGAAGCGTTGCAGAATGCTCATGGCTGTCCTTGTTGTTCGAGTGGTTAAGCGTTGCTTAGCGCGGCGCCCAGAGGTCCGGCAGACCTGGGTCGGAGGCGTCGATCAGGCGTTTGAGCAAGACCTTGAGCGCCTGGGCGTCGCCGGCACCGAGCTTGGCGGCGATGTCTTCTTCCACCGCTTTGGCCAGGGCCATCTCCTGCAACGAAGCCTCACGGCCATTGGCGGTCAGCACATAGCGCACCTGCTCGCCGTTGACCTCGCGGGCCACCAGCTTTTGCCCTTCGAGGAAGCGCATGCTCGCCAGGCTGACGACCTGACCGGTGTACTCGACGAAGCTGTTGAGCTCCTCGAGGGTCAGGTTGTCGCGGATGCACAGCACCGAGAGGATGAAGAAGGCGTGATCGTCCAGCTGCTGGTTGGTCAGCAGGCGGCGCAGGGCATGGAGCATCTGGTAGTGCGCGCGACCGAGCAGATAACCGAGCAAGTCCTCGGTGTAGCTGCACTCGGGCGGTGGCGGAGTGGTGGCCAGACGCAGTTCGCTTCTCGGCTTGCGCGTGGCCAGGGCGTATTGGCCGCTCTGGAAGGCCAGCGGCGCGCGATCGCTATGATCGAACGCGAGCACTTCGCCGACGAAGATCACATGGTCGCCGCCCTCGTACTGGAAGGCCGTGCGGCACTGGAAGCGTGCCGTACAGTCCTGCAATAAAGGCGCCTCGCTGATCCCCGTGTCGAGTTCGACTTCGGCGAACTTGTCCTCGCCCTGCTTGGCGAAGCGCCCGGACAGGGTTTCCTGTTCGGTCGACAAGACGTGCACGTTCCAGTGCCGGCCATTGCTGAACACGGGTAGGCTGCGGGCGTTCTTGGCCAGGCTCCAGAGCACCATCGGCGGGTTGAGCGACACCGAGTTGAAGCTGTTGGCGGTGATGCCGACAGGGGAGCCGTCTTCGGCCTGGGTGGTGATGATGGTCACGCCCGTGGTGAAGGTGCCGAGTGCGGTACGGAATGCTTGGGGATCGAAACTGGTTTGCACTGCCATGATTGACCTCATGGATTGGATTTACGTGACGGCAGTATTCCCAGGCCCTGGGCGCGTGGCATCGTCTTAGTGGACTAAGAGCCTGGTTGCGATCTGCCGTACGTCGGCCAGGCGCTGTTAAAGATAGTCATGGCCCCGTTAAGTGTTGCGCCTCGCTTGTGTAGGGCGGGTTAGCCGCGTAGCGGCGTAACCCGCCAGCGGCGGCGCTTTGGGCATCGGTCTTCAGTCAGGTCGGTGGGTTACGCCTGCGGCTAACCCACCCTGCGAGCCTGCTTTCGATCTGCTGCGCGTCGGCCATGCGGTGTTGAAAATGACGATGTATCTGTTAAGTGTTCGCCACCACTTGTGTAGGGCGGGTTAGCCGCGTAGCGGCGTAACCCACCAGCAGTGCCGACCTGAGCATCAGTGTCCAGCAGGGTCGGTGGGTTACGCCTGTGGCTAACCCAGCCTACGAATCTTCAGTCAGCAGGCTCCAGGGAAATCCCGCCCGCCACTCGTCCGATTGGACGAGGCGCCGCTCGGGCATATCGGACTAGTTTCACCCAGGGTGCCGTCGGTCGTTGGCCATGGTGGGCAAAGACTGTGTTGCTGGCCCATGCATATTTCAGGAGGCACGAATGAGTTGCGCAATTTCATCCGTTGAGGGGCTGTCGGCCCTGTTGGCCGGGCAAAAGGCAGCATTTATCGCGGCAGGCGCGGTCAGTGCCGCCGAGCGCAAAGCGCGTATCCAGCGGGTGATCGACTTGCTCGTGCAGCACCATATGGCCCTGGCCGAAGCGATGGACGCCGACTTTGGCGGGCGCCCGCAAGGCTACTCGCTGATGAACGACGTGCTGGGCTCGCTGGGATCGCTCAAGCATGCGCGTGACCATCTGGAAGGCTGGATGCAGGATGAGCCGCGCCCCGCCTTCTTCCCCTACGATCAAATGGGCGCCGAAGCCTGGGTGATGCACCAGCCGAAAGGCACGGTCGGCATCATCGGCACCTGGAACGCGCCCTTGTATACCTTGCTCAGCCCCCTGGCTTGCGCCCTGGCGGCCGGCAACCGGGCGATTCTCAAGCCGTCGGAGGTGGTGCCACGTACCGCCCGGCTGGTGGCCGAGATGTTTGCCGAGGCCTTCGACCCTCTCGAGGTCGGCGTGGTCACAGGCGAGGCGGACCTGGCTCAGGCGTTTACCGCACAGCCGTTCGACCATCTGGTCTTCACCGGCAGCACCGCGGTGGCCAAGTCGGTGATGCGCAACGCGGCCGAGAACCTGGTGCCGCTGACTCTGGAGCTGGGCGGCAAGTCGCCGGTGATCGTTGGGCGCAGCGCCAACTTGGCCAACGCGGCCTCGCGCATTGCCATCGCCAAGGCCACCAATGGTGGGCAGATTTGCATCAACGCGGACGTGGTCTATGTGCCGCGCGAGCAGCTTGAGGATTTCCTCGGCGCCCTGGGTAACGCCTACGGCGAACTATTCCCTGCGGTGGCCGGCAACCCCGACGTGGTCGCCGTGGTCAATGCCCGTCATCTGGCGCGGGTCGAAGGTTATGTGCAACAGGCGCAGGCCGCCGGCGCACGCATCCTGAGCCTGCCGGAAACCCTGGCCGCTGACCCCGAGGAGCGTCGTCGGCCGCTGCGAGTGGTGATCGATCCGCCGCGTGACAGCCAGATCATGCAGGAAGAGATCTTCGGCCCGGCGCTGGTGCTGTTGCCCTATGACGAGGTCGACCAGGCCATCGCCGATATCAATTCCCGGCCGCGTCCGCTGGCCCTGTATTACTTCGGCGAGGATGCCGAGGAGCAGCGCCACGTGCTGGAACATACCCTCTCGGGCGGCGTCACCCTCAACGACGTGATGATGCACGCGGCCCTGCATGACGCGCCGTTTGGCGGTGTCGGCGCGTCCGGCATGGGGCATTACCACGGCCGCGAAGGCTTCATCGAGTTCAGCCACCTGCGCACCGTGTTCAAGGCTCCGGCTTATGATCCGCGCCGCGAGTGGGGCATGTTGCCGCCCTATGGTGAGCACTACCTGGCGGCGATGGTGGCCCAGATCACCCGCGACTAACCAGGCTTCAGACTGTGATGGTTCTGGCGCGTCCCTGCGCCAGGGCCTTCGCTTGCTTACCTGTGCGACGGAACGACACCCATGTTCAAGACGATCACCATTGCCCAGCGCCTGTGGTTCTGGGCGCTGCTTGCTAGTCTGCTGTTCTTCGCCGCCGTTGGTTTCGGCTGGTACGGCCTGCAGCTGGCGCGCGACAGTCTGAGAACGGTTCACGACGAGCACCTGACTGCGTTGCTCAGCTTCGGCGACATTCAGAAGCGTCTGGACGATAACCGGCGCCTGGCGTTGCTGGCCTTTCAGTACGATCCAGAAGGCCCCCTGGTCGTGGCTCACGACCGTCCGGTGGGTGCCACCCTGGACATCATCGAAGCCAATAATGGCGAAATCGCCCGTCTCTGGGGGCTGTACCTGCAGCGCCCACTGGGCGACGAGGAGAAGCAGGCGGCGGACGCCTTCAGTACTCACTTTGCCACCTGGCTAAGCGAGCTGGAGATGGCGGTGGAGACCATGCGCGTCGCCGACTTCAGCACGCGCTATGTGGTGTCCTTCCTGCGCCTGGGCGAGCCCGAGGGCGAAGCGGCCAGCAAGGCCCTGGCCAAGCTGCGGGCATTCCAGGAAGACGGTATCGCGCGCGCCTACCAGGCCGCGCAGCAGCGTTACCGCCTGACGGTGACGGTGTACCTGATGCTGGCGGTGTTCGGCGCGCTGGCCGGCAGCGTAACCGCGTATTCCACCTTGCGGCGCCTGAAGATGGCCTTCGCCATTGCCTCCGACAACTTGCGGGCGATCGCCCGTGGTGACCTGTCGAACAAGGTCGCGATGAGCGGGAACGATGAGTTCGGGCGCATGCTGGCGGATGTCGCCCTGATGCGTGACAACCTGCATGGGTTGATCGCCGAGATGCGCCAGCAGGTGCAACGCCTGAGTGTCGAGGCGCGGCAACTGGCGGGAACGGCCGCGCACGCCTCGTCGGCGGCGCAGGAGCAGGCCGCGGCGGTGGGCGGCATTTCTAGCGCGGTGGAGCAGTTGTCGGTGTCCATCAATGAGGTGGAAAACCATGCCGGTGCCTCGCGGCGGATCACTCAGGAATCCGCCGGCCGCTCCGGCGAGAGCGAGGGTTTCATCAGCGACATGGCCGAGGAGATGCACGGCATCGCTGCGGTGGTCACCGATACCGCGCAGCATGTCCGCGAGCTGGAGGCGTTTTCCGGGGAAATCAGCGGCGTGCTAAATGTCATCAATGCGGTGGCCGAGCAGACCAATTTGTTGGCCTTGAACGCCGCCATCGAGGCGGCCCGCGCCGGCGAGCAGGGTCGTGGTTTCGCCGTGGTGGCCGACGAGGTGCGCCTGCTGGCGCAGCGTACCGCCAGTTCGATTGCCGAGATCAGTTCGACTGTGACGCGGATACAGGAGGGCACCCGTGAGGTGGTGGTCGGTATGGAGCGGGCGGTCACGCGAGTGCAGGGCGGTGCCAACCTGGCGCAGAAGGCCGGCGCTTCGGTCGCGCAAATCCGTACCGGCACCGCACAGGTGATCCGCGCGGTGGACGATATCGGCGCGGTGCTCAAGGCCCAGGTGGAGGCGACCCGTGAGATCGCCCAGCGGGTCGAGGGGGTATCGACGGGCACCGGCGAATTGTCGGCCAATGCCGGCCGTAGCGCGGCGGCGGCGGTTGACCTGGAGCACTTGGCCGAGAGCCTGAAACAGCTTTCCGAACGCTTCAATATCGGCGCTGGAGAAAGCGTCGTAGGTGAGCGCGTGAGCGCTTAGCGCCTGTGCAAGGTTTCGAGAGACCGGCACCGGTCATTGCCCAGCGGTGGAAAATGCTGCGCAGTTTTCCACCCTACGCCAACGTTCAGGCTTTGTAGGGTGGATAACGCTGTGCTTATCCACCATTGCGCCGGCACGGAGCGGGCAGTGGAGAGAGCTTGCGCGAACTATTGGTAACACATTGATTTAATAGATATTTAAGTGAATTTAGGCGCGAGCCGAGTCTGTTTGTTCCTCCAACAATCACACAAGAAGCGGAGTTCAGAGCATGGACAAGAGTGTTATGCCACCAGTCGACGAGATCGCTGCAGCCTCGTCTGAATCTGCCACGCCAGCTGGCTGGCCGCGCCGCCAGGTGCTCAAGGCCGGCGCCGTGGCGCTCGGGGCCGGATTGTTCGGGCGGTTTGCCGATGCCACGGCCAGCGCCGGGCTCTCGGCCAGCGACTATCTGGGCCTCGACGCCTGGGCCATGGCCAAGGGGCTGCAGGCCGGCCAGTTCAGTGCCGAGGATCTGCTGGCGGCGGCCATGGCGCGCTGCGATGCGGTCAATCCGCAGCTCGGCGCGGTGAATATGCGCCATGACGACTATGCCCGGGCCTTGTTGCTGGCGCGCCGCAGCGCAGGCACTTCGGCCAAGGGCGCATTGGCCGGTGTGCCGATTCTGCTCAAGGATCTCAGTACCTATTTGACCGGCACCGTCACCAGCAATGGCAGTCGGCTGTTCAAGGACACGCCACCGGCGAAGTTCACCAGCACCCTGGTCGCCCGTTACGAGGCGGCCGGCGCAGTCGTCTTCGGCAAGACGGCCAGCCCCGAGTTCGGCCTGACCACCACCACCGAGTCGCAGCTCTGGGGCCAGACCCGCAACCCCTGGAATCTGGCGATGAGTGCCGGCGGTTCCTCCGGTGGCGCGGCTTCGGCCGTGGCGGCGGGCATCGTGCCGGTGGGCCATGCCACCGACGGCGGCGGTTCGATCCGGATTCCGGCGTCCTATTGCGGGCTGGTTGGGCTGAAGCCGAGCCGTTACCGCATCCCCAGCGGCCCCGGGCGCTTCGAGGGTTCGTTCGGCGCCAGCGTCGGTAACGTGGTGTCGCGCAGCGTGCGCGACACGGCGCTGTTTCTCGATGCCGGCCAGGGCCATGAGCCGGGCAGCCCGTATTGGGCTCAGCCGTTGGTGCGCCCTTATGTCGAAGAGTTGGGACGAGAGCTGGGGCGTCTGCGCGTGGCCCTGGTCCGCGAGTCGCTGACCGGCGCGCCGTTGGATCCGGCCATCGCCAAGGTGCTGGAGGAAACTGTGAAGCAGCTGCTCAGCCTCGGTCACGAGGTCGAGGAACTGCGTTTGCCGATCGATCCACGGCAATTGTTCGGCGCCCATGGTGAGGCCCTGGGTGCCGCGGTGCTGACCATGGTGCACGATCGCGAGCAGGCGCTCGGCCGGTCGCTGCGCCCCGATGAGCTGGAAATCGTCACCCACACGGTCCTGAGTAATGCGACGAAAGTCACCGGCGAGGGGTTGTACCGTGCCCGGCAATCGTTCGAGGCGATCAGCGCGACCATGGAGCAACAGTTCGAGCGCTACGACGTGATCCTCTCGCCCGTCACCGCCAGCCTGACCCCGGCGCTGGGCCAGCTGGCCCTCAATCAGCCCTACGAGAGTTATGCACAGAAGGCCATGGGCAGCGCTGGCTTCACCGTATTGGCCAACGTCAGCGGCCAGCCGGCGATTTCGCTACCGCTCGGCTGGAGCGACAACGGCCTGCCGGTCGGCATGATGTTTACCGCGCGGATCGGTGCCGAAGACCTGCTGCTGCGTCTGGCCGGGCAGCTGGAGCAGGCGCGGCCCTGGGCGGCCAGGCGCGCCGTGCTGTAAGAACCCGGTTCAATGTCCCGTGAGACCGGCACTTGGCATTGCCCAGCGGTGGAAAATGCTTCGCAGTTTTCCACCCTACGCCAGCGTTCAGACTTTGTAGGGTGGATAACGCTTTGCTTATCCACCATTGCGCCGCACGGCGCGGTCATCGGAGAGACCTTGAACAGGTCCTAGTGCCCTGAATTTGAAGTTCGTTTAAGAATTGGCGACAAAAGACGGCGCCAAAATTAAACAGCCAACTTCTGATTCAGGACACTAGTCCGCTTTGACGATGAACGATAAGTCGCCGAGTCCGATCATCAATCATGGCCCGCGCAACCGCGCACGAGATTGGGAGAACTGACGGATGGATAGCATGCGAGAAAAGACTCGGGACGAAATCGAACTGATTGAACGAGCGCGGCGCATGGTGCCGGCACTCAAGAGCCGCACGGCGCAAGCCGATCGCGACTTCAAGGTCCCCAACGAAACGATTGCCGAATTACAAGAGGCGGGCCTGCTGCGCGCCTTGCAGCCGAAGGCGTTTGGCGGCTACGAAGTCGATCCGCGGACCTTCTTCGAAATCCAGATGACCCTCGCCGAGGGTTGCATGTCCACCGCCTGGATCTACGGCGTGATGGGCGTCCACCCGTGGCAGCTGGCGCGCTACCCGATCGAGGCGCAGCGCGATGTCTGGGGGACGGATCACGGGACTCTGATCTCCTCCACCTACATGCCGGTGGCCAAGGTCACGCCGGTGGAAGGTGGCTACCGCGTCAGCGGGCGCTGGGGCTTCTCCAGCGGTAGCGAACACTGCCAGTGGTGCTTCCTGGGCGGCATCATTCCGCCAGAAGGCGAGCTGGCTGCCGAGCACGGTACTTTCCTGCTGCCACGCAGCGACTACCGCATCGAGCACAACTGGGACGTGCTGGGCCTGCGCGGCACCGGCAGCCACGACATCATCGTCGAAGACGTCTTCGTCCCGGCGCACCGCGTGCAGCGCACCAACAACTGCACCCTCGAGGCGACGCCGGGGCGCTTGGTCAACACCAACCCGATCTACGCCATTCCGTTCGCCCAGGTGTTCTCCCGCGCGGTGTCCACGTCGGCCATCGGCGCGCTGCAGGGGGCGATCAACGAGTTCTGCGCCAACGCGGCGGCGCACATCGGCAAGCACGGCATCAAGACCGCCGACGATCCGGTGGCGCAAACCACCGTGGCGGAGGCGTCGATCATCGTCGACAGCCTGCGTCTGGTGCTCGACCGCAACTACGCGCACCTGCTCGAACTGGCCAAGGCCGGGGAATATCCGGATGTGGAAACCCGTCTGCTGTATCGCTACCAGTCGTCCTATGTGACCAACGTCTGTGCCGAGAAGGTCAACGAACTGCTGCGCTGCATGGCGGCCTCCGGCCTGTACAACACCAATCCGGTAGCGCGACTGTTCCGCGACCTGCACCAGGCGCGCGGGCACATCGCCAACAACTACATGGCCTACAGCCGCAGCCTCGGCGCGGTGCAATTGGGCCTGCCCAACCCGGATCCTTACGTGTGATGGTGACCCGGGCCGGCCTGCAGCTGCGGTCGGCCCGACACCTGAATCCCCGGCCTGCGTGCCGGGAGCTCTCTGATCACAGCTAATGGCATAACAACAATGACGGCTCAAGTTCAGTCTCAGACCAGCTACGACGTGATCGTCGTCGGCTCCGGCGCAGGTGCGATGACTTCGGCGCTATTCGCCGCCGATCAGGGTCTTTCCGTGCTGATTGTCGAAAAAAGCGACAAATACGGCGGTACCTCGGCGATTTCCGGCGGTGGTATCTGGATTCCCAATAACCACTATTTCGCCGAGAAGGGCGGCAAGGACAGTTTCGATCTGGCCCTGCAGTACCTCAAGGCCGCGACCGGCGAGCACGGCGATGAAGTGCGTCTGCGGGCCTACCTGAACAACGCTCCGCAGATGATTCGCGCGCTGGAAGACAACAGCCGGGTGCGTTATGCCGTGGCGGAAAAGTATCCGGACTATTACCAGCAGCTGCCGGGCTCGCTGCCGGGCGGCCGCTCGCTGGACCCCGAGCTGTTCGACACCAGCCTGCTCGGCGATGAACTGGACAACCTGCGCAAGCCTTCGCCTTCGACCCTGTTGATGGGCTGCATCGCCTGGACCGCCCGGCATGCGCACAAGGTCATGTCCCGCGAGTTCGGCTGGCGCCTGCTGATTGTCGGGTTGATGGTGCGCTACAAGCTGGACTTCAAGTGGCGGCGCAAGAGCAAGATCGACCGCCGTGCCTCCCTGGGCAGCTCGCTGGTGGCCTCGCTGCGCCGCTCCCTGATGGACCGCAACGTGCCGCTGTGGCTGAACACCGATTTCCGTGAGCTGCTCACCGAACAGGGCCGGGTCACTGGCGTGCGGGTGCAGCAGGGCGGCCAGGAGCTGGAACTGCACGCCCGCCGTGGGGTGATTTTCGGCTCCGGCGGCTTCGAACAGAATCAAGAACTGCGCGAGAAGTACTTGCCGCAGCCGACCCGTCGCGAGTGGAGCGCCACGCCGCCGGGCAACAACACCGGTGCGGCGCTGGAAGCCGGCATGGCACTGGGCGCCGCGACGTCGCTGCTGGACTGGGCCTGGTGGGCACCGACCATCGCCGTGCCGGGCGAGGATAAGCCGCGCGGAATCTTCGCCGAGCGCGCCTTCCCCGGCGCCATCGTGGTCAACGGCCTGGGTCGGCGCTTCGTCAACGAAGCCGCGCCGTACCTGGAGTTCGTCGACGCCATGTACCGCGACAACCAGAGCAGCGGCGGCAAGTCGACCCCGGCCTGGGTGATCTTCGATGGGCATTTCCGTTTCCACTACGCCATGGGCCCGTTGATGCCGGCGCAGGTGGCGCCCGACAGCCGCCTGCGCAAGGCCTGGCTCAACAGCGTGTACTGGAAGGCCGACAGCCTGGCGGAACTGGCCGGGCAGATCGGCGTCGATGCCGCTGGGCTGGAGAGCACCGTGCAGACCGTCAATGAATACGCCCGCACCGGGGTCGATGTGGAGTTCGGCCGCGGCGGCAACGTGTTCGACCGCTACTACGGCGACAGCAATGTCAAACCCAACCCGTGCCTGGCGCCCTTGAAGAAGGGGCCGTATTACGCCATGCGCCTGGACGCCGGCGATATCGGCACCAAGGGTGGCCTGTTGACCAACGAACACGCCCAGGTGGTGAGTGAAGATGGTCAACCGATTGCCGGCCTGTATGCCATCGGCAACTGCTCGGCGTCGGTGATGGGCACCAGCTATCCGGGCGCCGGCGGCACCCTCGGCCCGGCCATGACCTTCGGCTACATCGCCGCCAACCACATTGCCGGCAACCCATAAGGAGTCGCCATGCCATCTCCAGTCCGTACCACCTGCACCGATATCCAGCCCGCGCTGCGGGTTGCCGACGCCGATGCGCTGCAATGGGATGACAGTTGCGATGTCCTGGTGATCGGCTGGGGCGCGGCGGGAGCCTGCGCCGCCCTCGAAGCCCGCGCCAATGGCGCCGACGTGCTGGTGGCCGATCGGTTCACCGGCGGCGGCGCCAGCGCCAAGAGTGGTGGCGTGGTCTACGCCGGCGGCGGCACCCGGCACCAGCAGGCGGCCGGTTTCAGCGACACGCCCGAGGCGATGTTCGATTACCTCAAGCACGAAACCGAGGGCGTGATCAGCGACCAGACCCTGCAGCGCTTTTGCGCCGACAGCGTGGCCAACCTGGCCTGGCTGGAAAGTCACGGCGCCCCTTATGCCCACAGCATGCCACCGGGCGGCGGCAAGACCTCCTATCCGTCGGATGGCTACTTCCTCTACTACTCGGGCAACGAGCTGGTGCCCTCGCACACCGACAGCCTGCCGCCCGCTCCGCGCGGTCACCGCACGGTCGGCAAGGGCCAGGGCGGCGCGGTGCTGTATGCGCACCTCAAGGCCGCCTGCCTGCGTAACGGCGTGCGTACCCAGTTGCAAGCGGCGGCCCGGCGGCTGGTGCTCGACGCCGATGGGCGGGTGCTGGGCGCCGAACTCTGGTGCCTGCCGGCCGGCAGTCAGCAGGCGCAGCTGCACGCCAAGCTGGCGGCGCGCGCCGAGCGCCTGCAGAACTTCGCCCCGGGTTATTGCGACAGCCTGCGGCGTCGGGTCAGCCAGCTTGAGCGCGACTTCGCCAAGCCACGGCTGATCCGTGCCCAGCGTGGGGTGATCCTCAGCACCGGCGGCTTTATCTTCAATCGCGAGATGCTCGCCGAGCATGCGCCGAAATTCCGCCGCAACTTCAAGGTCGGCGCCACCGGTTGCGATGGCAGCGGCGTGCGCCTGGGGCTGAGCGCCGGGGCGGTGAGTGATCGCCTGGAGCGCGTGTCGGCCTGGCGTTTTCTCAACCCGCCGCTGTGCTGGCCGAAAGGCATTGTGGTCAACACCCGTGGCCAGCGCTTCGTCAACGAAGAGGTCTACGGCGCGACGCTGGGCCAGCCGCTGTGCGAAGAGCAGGGCGGCAAGGCCTGGCTGGTGCTGGATGCGCGGCTGCGCAAGCAGGCGATCAAGCAGGCGCTGTTCGGCGGTTACTGGTGGTTCCAGAGCGTGCCCGCGCTGGCCTTGATGCTGCTGGGGGTGCGCAAGGGCCAAAGCATCGAGCAACTGGCCGGCGCCACCGGGATGCGCGCCGATGTGCTGCGCAGCTCGTTGCAGGCCTATAACGCCGCGGCGCGTGGCGAGGCGGAGGACGCCTTCGGCAAATCGCCCAAGAGCCGGCAGGTGCTCGATCAGGGGCCGTTCTACGCCTGCGACATTTCGGTCGATAACAAGGCGTTCCCACTGGGGGCGCTGACCCTCGGCGGGCTCAAGGTCGATGAAGACAGCGGCGCCTTGCTGGACAGCAACGGCCAGCCGATTCCCGGCCTGTTCGCCGCCGGGCGCACGGCCATTGGCATTCCTTCACATCTGTATATCAGTGGCCTGTCGCTGGCCGACTGCGTGTTTTCCGGGCGGCGCGCCGGGCAGGCCGTGGCCGCCTCCGCAGTGCCGATCGCAGCCGAAGCGCTGGCGCCGGCGTACTAATTTCTTTTCAGGAGACAACCAACATGGCAGGACGAGTTCAAGGCAAGGTGGCGCTGGTCACCGGTGGCGCCAGTGGCGTCGGACGCGAGACTGTGCTGCTGCTGGCGCGTGAAGGCGCGCAGGTGCTGATCAGCGACATCAATGTCGAAGCCGGCCAGGCGCTGGTCGCCGAGATCGGCGGCGCGGCGAGCTTCATTCGCCATGATGCGGCCAGCGAGGCGGATTGGAACGCGGTCATCGAGGCCCTGCGCGCGCGTTACGGGCGCCTCGATATCCTGGTCAACAACGCCGGCATCCTGCTCAAGGGCTCCATCGAGGATGCCAGCCTGGACGACTGGCATCGCCTGCAGCGGATCAACTCCGACAGCGTGTTTCTCGGCTGCCGTGCCGGTATCGCGCTGATGAAGGAAGGCGCGGGCGGCTCGATTATCAACATCTCGTCCCTGGCGGCCCTGGCCGGCAAGGATGACTACGCCGCCTACAGCGCCTCCAAAGGTTCGGTGGCGGCCCTGACCCGCTCGGTCGCGGCCCATTGCCGGCGCAGCAAGTACCGCATCCGCTGCAACTCGCTGCACCCGGACGGCGTGCTGACGCCGATGACCAATGCCCAGTATCCGGCGGGCATGGACCCGAGCAAATTCACCATCGACATCGACCCGATGAACCGCATGTGCCTGCCGGAAGACGTGGCCGCCAGCGTGCTGTACCTCGCCAGCGACGATTCGCGGGCGATCAACGGGGTCGAGCTGCGTGTCGACAGTGGCCAGTTTGTGATGAGTATCTGATATGAGCACTCCTGACTATCTCACCGTACGCGTGGCGCGGGTGATCGAAGAAACCTTCGACAGCCGTTCGCTGGAGTTCGAGCTGCCGGCTGAGCTGGTCGAACGTTTTAGCTACCGGCCGGGACAGTTCCTGACCCTGCGCGTGCCGTTCGAAGGCGGTTGGTTGCCGCGCTGCTATTCGCTGTCGAGCACGCCGTTGCTCGAAGAGCCGCTGCGGGTCACCGTCAAGCGGGTGCGTGACGGACGGGCCTCGAACTGGTTGTGCGACGCGGTGCAGGCCGGTGACAGCCTGCAAGTGCTGGAGCCGGCCGGGATCTTCGTGCCGCGTAATCTGGACACCGACCTGCTGCTGTTCGGCGGCGGCAGCGGGGTCACGCCGGTGCTGTCGATCCTGCGTTCGGCCTTGCTGGCCGGCAGCGGGCGCATCCTGCTGATCTACGCCAACCGCGACGAAGCCTCGGTGATCTTCCGTGATGAGCTCAAGGCCCTGGCCAGCGAGCACCCGCAGCGTTTGCAGGTGATCCACTGGCTGGACTCGGTGCAGGGCATCCCGGCGGTCGCCCAGCTGGCCGAGCTGGCTCGCCCGTTCGCGGCGGCCGAAGCCTTCATCTGCGGCCCCGGGCCGTTCATGGATGCGGCGGTCAGTGCGCTGAACAGCCTCGACATGCCGCATGCGCGGGTGCATGTCGAACGCTTCGTGTCCCTGCCGGAAGAGGGTTCGATAGCGGAGCATGCGCCGGTCGATACCACCCAGGTGAGCAGCCAGTTGTCGGTGCGCCTGGACGGTGAAGAGTTCGAGATGCCCTGCGCCGAAGGCGAAACCATTCTCGAGGCCATGAAGCGCGCCGGCCTGAAACCGCCGAGTTCGTGCCTGGTCGGCTCCTGCGCGACCTGCATGTGCACGGTCGAAAGCGGCGCGGTGGAAATGCTCCGCAACGAAGCCCTCGACCAGGACGAAATTAATGAAGGCTGGACCCTGGCGTGCCAGTCGCTGGCCCGTAGTGAGCACCTGCGGGTGCGCTTCCCTGAATGATCCGTTTGCCGAGTCCGTCACCATGACTGCATTTTCCGCATCACCAGACACCTGCGCTGCCAGTAATTCGCTGCCCCAGTCGATTCCCGCCCTGTTGTCCGCGGCCGCCGAGCGCCATGCCGGGCGGGCGGCCATCGAGGAAAACGGGATCGCCACCGATTACCGCGACTTGCCGGAGCTGGCTCTGGGGGTCAGTCGCAGCCTGATGGCGTTGGGTATTGCGCCTGGCGACCGGGTGGCGATCTGGGCGCCGAACTGCCGCGACTGGATTGTCGCCGCGCTGGGCGTGCATTGCGCCGGCGCGGTGCTGGTGCCGCTGAACACCCGCATGAAGGGCGGCGAGGCAGCGGATATCCTGCTGCGCAGCCAGGCGCGGGTGCTGTTCGTCCAGGGCGAGTTTCTCGGCGTCGACTACCAGGCACAGCTGGCGCCGCAACGTCCGGCCAGCCTCGAACACCTGGTGCTGTTCGGCACGGCAGAGCCGCAGCAGGCCGGTGATCTGAGCTGGTCCGGGTTCCTCGGCAAAGGCGCTGCGGTGAGTGCCGCGGACGCCCGCGCGCGGGCGGCGGCGGTGGGTCCGGAGGATTTGTCCGATTTGTTGTTCACCTCCGGCACCACCGGCAAACCCAAGGGCGTGATGAGCGCCCACGGACAGAACCTGCGGGCCTTCAACGAGTACGTCAAGGTCATCGGCCTGCAACCCGGCGACCGTTACCTGATCGTCAATCCGTTCTTCCATTCCTTCGGCTACAAGGCCGGGTGGCTGACCTGCTTGCTGGCCGGGGCGACCATTCTGCCGCAGCCGGTGTTCGACGCAGAAGCGGTGTTCCAGCGCATTGCCGCCGAGCGCATCAGCGTGCTGCCGGGGCCGCCGACCCTGTACCTGTCGATGCTGGCCCACCCGCGTCTGGCCGAGACCGATCTGTCGAGCCTGCGCATTGCCGTGACCGGCGCGGCGACCATTCCGCCGGTGCTGATCGAGCGGATGCGCAACGAGCTGGGTTTTGCGGTGGTCACCACGGCTTATGGCCTGACCGAATGCGGCGGCCTGGCGACCATCTGCAACCCGGATGACCCGGCGGAAACCATCGCCGGCACCAGCGGCCAGGCGATTGCCGGGACCGAGGTGAGCATTCGTTCGGCGGACAACCAGCCGCTGGGCGCGGGCGAGTCGGGGGAAATCTGCCTGCGTGGCTTCCATGTGATGCAGGGCTATTTCAACGACCCGGCCGCCACCGCCGAGACCATCGACGCCGAGGGCTGGCTGCACACCGGCGACGTCGGCAACCTCGATGCGCGCGGCAACCTGAGAATCACCGACCGGCTCAAGGACATGTTCATCGTCGGCGGCTTCAACTGCTACCCGGCGGAGATCGAAGCCGGGTTGATCGAGCACCCGGCCATCGCCCAGGTGGCGGTGATCGGCATTCCGGACGAACGCATGGGCGAAGTCGGTTGCGCCTGCGTGGTGCTGCGTCACGGCCAGCAATTGGATGAGCCGGCCCTGATCGCCTGGGCCCGCGAGCGCATGGCCAACTACAAGGTGCCGCGCCAGGTGCGCTTCTTCCAGGCGCTGCCGGTGAATGCCTCGAACAAGGTGGTCAAGAACGAGCTGCGGGCGGCGCTGGCTGGCTAAGTCCGTAGGATGGGTTGCCCATCGGTGGAAAATGCTTCGCAGTTTTCCACCCTACGCGGTCGTGCAGATTCGTAGGGTGGATAACGCTGTGCTTATCCACCGACCGGCCGTCAGGCCGGCAATGGCGATGCCTTATGGCGTCGATGGCGGGTTACGCCGGCGGCTAACCCACAGGTCTTTCAGCGCGCCATCGCGAATGAATTCGCTCCTACAAGGCCTGCGGCTCTAGGTCGATCAGAGGTAGGGCGGGTGAAACCCGCGAGCGGCGAACATTGGCGGGTTGCACCCGCCCAAAAGCGGCGCGCTTGCGTAGTCAGGCCGATCAGCGCCCTTCGAACTGCGGCGGGCGCTTGTCGATAAAGGCCTGCATGCCTTCCTTCTGGTCGCGCGAGGCGAACAGCAGGGCATTGGCCTTGCGCTCCAGAGCCAGGCCGGCTTCCAGCGGCGCGTCCATGCCGGCGAGGATGACTTCCTTGATCTGCTCGGCGGCCAGCGGCGGCATCGCCGCAATCAGTTGTGCCATCTGCAGGGAGTGGGCCTGCACCTGATCGTCGGCCACCACTTCGCTGACCAGCCCGGAGATCCAGGCTTCCTCGGCGGTGATCGGCTGGCCGGTCAGCGCCATGCGCATGGCCTTGGCCTTGCCCACCGCGCGCACCAGGCGCTGGGTGCCGCCGATGCCGGGCATGATGCCGATGCGGATTTCCGGCTGGCAGAAGCGCGCGCCGTGCCCGGCGACGATGATGTCGGCGAGCATGGCCAGCTCGCAGCCGCCTCCATAGGCGTAACCGCAGACGGCGGCGATCACCGGCTTCGGGCAATGCTGGATCGGTGCCCAGACCCGCTCGGTGTGGCGTTGGTAGATATCGATCGGGCCGACCCCGGCCATGCTGTTGATGTCGCCGCCGGCGGCGAACACCTTGTCGCCGCCGGTCAGCAGGATGCAGCGCACCTCGGGGTCGACGCCCAGCGCGCTGAAGTGCTGCGAGAGCAGCGCCTGCAGCTCCAGGCTCAGGGCATTGGTCGCCTGCGGGCGGTTGAGCCGCAGCAAGGCGACGCCGGGGGCCGGGTATTCCAGCAATACCGGTGGAGCCAGTGGATCAGGCATGGGCTTCCTCATTCTGTTAGCGCAGATGGCCGCTTCATCGGGCTCCGTCGCAGGGACGGCGGCAATGCTCTGGATTGTTGCGGCCACGGGTTTGGCCTTCATCGTCCATTTAGACGAAGTTGGCGCGCGGCTTTGTCCCTAGAGTGCCAGTCATTACAGAAATAAGGAGCGCGCCATGAGTGGTCACTCGGGGCTGGATTACAACGGTAAGGTGGTGCTGATCACCGGCGGCACCAAAGGCATCGGCGCGGGTATCGCCCGCAGCTTTCTGGCGGCCAATGCCCGGGTCATCGTCTGCGGGCGCACCGCTCCCGAGGAGTTGCCGAGCGTGGGTGAGGCCCGTGCGGCGTTCATCGCCGCCGACGTGCGCGACCAGGATTCGCTGCGCGCCTTGTTCGACACGGTGCGTGCCGACTACGGCCGCCTCGACGTGCTGATCAACAATGCCGGCGGCAGCCCGGCGGCGGAAGCCGCCACGGCTTCGCCGCGCTTCCACGAAGGCATCATCCGCCTCAACCTGATCGCGCCGCTGAGTGTTGCGCAGCTGGCCAACCAGCTGATGCAGGAACAGGCGGAGGGCGGCTGCATCGTCTTTATCGGCAGCATCAGTGCCCTGCGCGCCTCCCCGGGCACCGCAGCCTATGGCGCGGCCAAGGCCGGGGTCTTGGCTCTGGTGCAGTCGCTGGCGGTGGAGTGGGCACCCAAGGTGCGGGTGGTGGCAGTCAGCCCCGGCCTGGTTCGCACCGAGCTGTCCCATCTGCACTACGGCGACGAGGCCGGCATCGCGGCGGTCAGCGCGGGTATTCCGGCTGGGCGCATGGCCGTGCCGGAAGACATCGGCAATGCCTGTCTGTTTATCGCTTCACCGCTGGCCGGTTACGCCAGCGGCTGCAACCTGCTGCTGAATGGCGGCGGCGAACGTCCGACGTTCCTCGCTGCTGCGCAGGCTGCATCCAACTGATCGACCCATGGCGGCGCGCCGGAGTCGGGCGCCGTTCTCAACACGCAGGAGACGAACTTGGCTGATCCAGAATTGCAATCCAAAGTGCGCGCCCTAGTGGGGCGCGAGTACGGTCGCGTGAATGCCTGGGACGAAGTCAATGCGCCGATGATTCGCCAGTGGTGCGAAGTCATGGGCCTGGACAACCCGCTCTACAGCAACCCGCAGTTGGCCGCCAACAGTCGTAACGACGGGCTGGTGGCCCCGGCATCGATGCTCCAGGTCTGGTGCATGGAAGGCCTGCACGCGAACAACTATCCGCCCGGCTCGACCACTGAGAACCCCTACGAGGTGCTCAAGATCATCGAGAGCTACGGTTACCCGGCAGTGGTGGCGGTGAACTCCGAGCTGACCTTTGAGCGCAACGTGCGCCCCGGCGAGAAGCTCTACTACACCACGCGGCTGGACGCGGTCGGCGACGAGAAGACCACGGGCCTGGGCACCGGTTTCTTCGTCACCCTGATCATGAGCTACTTCAGCGAGCAGGCCGGTGGCGACGAGAAGGTCGGCGAGCTGCTGTTCCGCGTCTTTAAGTTCCGCCCGGCCCATGTGCAGAAGCCGGCGGCCGCAGCGGCGGAAATGCCGGCAGCGCCCAAGCGGCCCAAACCGGGCGTGAGCGATGACTCGCGTTTCTTCTGGGACGGCTGCACCGAAGGCAAGCTGCTGATCCAGCGTTGCACCCAGTGCGCGACCTTGCGTCACCCGCCGGCACCGGTGTGCATCGAGTGCCACAGCTTCGACTGGGACACCCTGCAGGCCAGCGGCAAGGCCAGCCTGTATTCCTTCGTGGTGATGCATTACCCGGAAGTGGCGCCCTTCGATCACCCCAACCCGATCGGCTTGATCGAGCTGGACGAAGGCGTGCGCCTGGTCGCCGGCCTGGTTGGCGTCAAGCGCGAAGACATCCGCATCGGCCAACGCCTGCAGGTCGAATTCCAGACCTTCGATGGTGATCTGGCGCTGCCGATGTTCCGGCCGTTGGCAGAGTAGGGGGCGGCATGAATTTCGAATTCAGCGAAGACCAGCGCGCCATTGCCGAAATGGCCGGCAGCCTGATGAGCGACTACTGCACCGACGACCGTCTGCGCGAGTTTGACGTGGCGGGCCAGCCGTATATGCATGGCCTGTGGACGGCGTGCGTGGAGACCGGCCTGCAAGCCTTGGCCATCCCGGAAGCGGCCGGCGGCAGCGGGCTGGGCATGACCGAATTGATGTTGCTGCTCGAAGCCCAGGGCCGCGCCCTTGGCCAGGTGCCGCTGTGGCGTCACCAACTGGCGGCGGCGACCCTGGCGCAGTTCGGCGGCGAGGCGTTGGCGCCCTGGGCCGAGCAAGCGGCCAGCGGTAGCGCGCTGTTGAGCCTGTCGCTCGATGGCCTGAGTAGCGCCCATGGCATCGAACTGCAAGCGCAGCCCGACGCCGACGGCTGGCGTCTGGACGGCCGGGTCGCGGCCGTGGCCCTGGCCGAGCAATCGGCCGCGGCATTGGTGGTGGCGCAGGTCGAGGGTCAGCCACGGCTGGTCTTGCTGGACCTGAGTCACGCCGGTATCAGCACAGTGCCGGGGGTGATGACCCACGGCGAAGCGCTGGCCGACCTGCAGGTGCAGGGCGTCACTCTCGCTGCTAGCCAGGTGTTGCCGGTCGCCGCGCTGGACTGGCTCGAGTCCCGCGCCATCGCCGCCCTGGCGGCCTTGCAGTTGGGCGTCAGCGCCGAACAGATCCAGCGCACCGTCGCGTACGTCAGCGAGCGCGAGCAGTTCGATCGCCGCATCGGCAGTTTTCAGGCCGTGCAGATGAGCATGGCCGACGCGCATGTGGCCCTCGAAGCCTTGCGCGGTGCGCTATGGCAATTGTGCTACCGCCTGGACGCCGGCTTGGCGGCACCTTCCGAGGCCCTGGCCACGGCTTGGCTGGCCTGCGAGGCCGGGCACCGGATCGGCCACATCGCACAGCATGTGCACGGTGGCATCGGCGTCGACCTGACCTATCCGATACACCGCTTTCTCTACTGGAGCCGCGCCCTGAGCAGTGCCCTGGGTGGCTCGGCGGCGAGCTTGGAACGTCTCGGCGATTGGCTGAGCGATAACGACACGTTGGGATGGAAATATGACCTCGAAGAACACCAAGCGCTTTGAAGACGTGCGCCCCGGCGAAGTGTTGCCGGAGCTGGCGATCCCGATCACTGTCAGCCTGATCACCGGGGGCGCGATCGCCACCCGCGATTACTTTCCCGGTCACCATGACCTGGAGGCGGCGCGCGAGCTCGGCTCACCGCATATTTTCATGAACATCCTCACCACCAACGGCCTGGTCCAGCGCTTCGTCGAAGAGTGGGCGGGCCCGGAGGCGCGTTTCCTGTCGCTGAAAATCAAGCTCGGAGCGCCGAACTACCCGGGTGACTGCATGACCTTCAGTGGTGAAGTGACCCATCAGGATGCCGCCACGCGCAGCCTGGAAGTGACCCTCAAGGGCAAAAATTCCATGGGCAACCACGTGACCGGTACGGTCGCGCTGGTTCTGCCCTAAGTCGCGGGAGACAGAACAGATGACGAATTCGTCGATTTCCGGGCGCGCCGCCATTGTCGGTCTGGGCGCGACCGAGTTTTCCAAGAACTCCGGGCGCACCGAACTGCGCCTGGCCATGGAAGCGACGCTGGCGGCACTGAAGGATGCCGGTATCGATCCGTCCGAGGTCGAGGGCTTCAGCTCCTACTCGGTGGACAAGGTGCCGGAGTACGAGATCGCCCGCCTGCTGGGCTGCAAGGACGTCAAGTTCTTCTCCCAGGTGCCCCACGGCGGCGGCGCAGCCTGCGCCCCGGTGATGCACGCGGCGATGGCCGTGGCCACCGGCGTGGCCAAGGTGGTGGTGGTCTACCGGGCGATGAACGAGCGTTCCTGGTATCGCTTCGGCACTGGTAGCTACGGCTTCGGCGCGACGCCGTTCTTCGATAACGTCAACTACGGCTGGTACATGCCCCACGGCCTGCACACCCCGGCCTCCTGGGTCGGGATGTTCGCCCAGCGCTACATGCACCGTTACGGCGCCACCTCCGAAGACTTCGGCCGAGTGGCCGTGGCCGTGCGCGACTTCGCCGCGACCAACCCGGCGGCGTTCTTCTATGGCAAGCCGATCACCCTCGAAGAGCACCAGGCCTCGCGCTGGATCTGCGAGCCGCTGCACCTGCTCGATTGCTGCCAGGAGTCCGATGGCGCGGTGGCCATGGTTATCACCTCGGCCGAGCGCGCCAAGGACCTGCGCCAGAAGCCGGTGGTGATCAAGGCTGGCGCCCAGGGCATCAGCGATGGCCAGCAGAGCATGACCTCGTTCTACCGTGACGACATCACCGGCCTGCCGGAGATGGGCGTGGTCGCCAAGGAACTGTACGGCCAGTCGGGCCTGGGTCCTGATGCGTTCCAGACCGCGGTGATCTACGACCACTTCACCCCGTTCGTGTTGCCGCAGCTGGAAGAGTTCGGTTTCGTCAAACGCGGTGAGGCCAAAGACTTCATCCGCGCCGGCCACCATGCGCGTGGCGGCAAGCTGCCGATCAACACCCACGGCGGGCAGTTGGGCGAGGCTTACATCCACGGCATGAACGGCATTGCCGAAGCGGTGCGCCAGGTGCGTGGCGTGGCGGTGAACCAGGTCGCGGATGTCGAAAACGTGCTGGTAACCGCCGGGACCGGCGTGCCTACTAGCGGCCTGATTCTCGGCTCGGCATAAGGAGCGGCCCATGTTCGTCGATCTCACCCCCGAACAGCATGCTCTGCGCCTCAAGGTTCGCGACTATTTCCAGAACCTGATGACCCCCGAGCTGCGCCAGCAATTGCGCGGCAAGGAAGGCGGCGAGCTGTACCGCAACACCATCGCCAAGATGGGCCGTGACGGCTGGCTGGCCGTTGGCTGGCCCAAGGAGCACGGCGGCCAAGGCTATGCCGCCACCGAGCAGTTGATCTTCTTCGAAGAAGCCAACATCGCCGGTGCACCGCTGCCGTTCGTGACCATCAGCACCGTGGGCCCGGCCTTGATGGCCCATGGCTCGGCGCTGCAGAAGGAAAAGTTCCTGCCGGGGATCGCCGCTGGTGAAGTCATTTTCGCCATCGGTTACTCCGAAGCCGGCGCCGGCAGCGACCTGGCGGTGCTGAAAACCACGGCCCGCGAAGACGCTGACGGCTTCGTGGTCAATGGCAGCAAACTCTGGACCTCGGGCGCCGAGGCGGCCGACTACATCTGGCTGGCGGCGCGTACCGATCCTGAGCGGCCACGGCACAAAGGCGTGTCGATCATGATCCTCGACACCACGGCCGAGGGCTTCTCCAGCACCGTGATCCCGACCACCAGCAACCCCACCGCCGCCACCTACTACGACAACGTACGGGTGCCGCGTGAGATGCTGGTCGGCGAACTGCATGGCGGCTGGAAACTGATCACCGCCCAGCTCAACCACGAACGCCTGGGCCTGGGTGCCTGGTCGGACAAAGTGGTCGGGTTGTTTCGCCGGGTTTATATGTGGGCACGCAGCGCCGACGAGCAGGGCCACCGTGCCACCGACAAGGCCTGGGTGCGCCGCGAACTGGCTGAGTGCTATGCACACCTGGAGGCGATGCGGATGATCAACTTCCGCATCGCCGCCGACCTCGAACAGGGCCGCATGGACGTGGCACTGGCCTCGACTACCAAGGTCTACGGTTCGGAATCGGCCATCGAGATCCTGCGCAAGCTCTCGGCGATTGTCGGTGTCGGCGGCCTGGTGCGTGCCGGATCGGCGGCGGCCTCGCTGCTCGGCGAGCTGGAATACGAAGTGCGGGCCTCGGTGACGTTGACGTTCGGCGGTGGCACCAATGAAATCCAGCGCGAGCTGATCGCCCAGTTCGGCCTGGGAATGCCACGTACGCAGCGCTGAGTGGTCTGAACCACTCAGCCAACACAACAATGACGTCCCTTTTAGGTGAACGAATGAGCGCAATCGAACAATTCAGACAAGCGACGCGCACCTGGCTGGAAGCCAACTGCCCGCCGTCGCAACGCACCGCTATCCCGGAGGGTGAGCTTGTCTGGGGCTCCAGCAAGCCCGAGTTCCCCAGCGAAGACGCCCGCCTGTGGTTCGAGCGTATGCGCGACAAGGGCTGGTTTTGCCCGCAGTGGCCGACCGAGTACGGCGGTGGCGGCCTGAGTGCCGAAGAAAATGCGGTGCTGGAGCGTGAGATGCGCCGCCTCAAGTGCCGGCCGCCGCAAATCAACCTGGGCATCTGGATGCTCGGCCCGGTGTTGCTGGAGTTCGCCAGCGAGGCGCAGAAGCTGGCCCTGCTGCCGCCGATGTGCCGTGGCGAAGTGCGCTGGTGCCAGGGTTTCTCTGAGCCGAATGCCGGTTCCGACTTGGCCAGCCTGAAAACTGCGGCGGTGGAGGATGGCGACGACTTCGTGGTCAACGGCACCAAGATCTGGACCTCCTACGGCGACAAGTCCGACTGGATGTACGCCCTGGTGCGCACCGACCCCAAGGCGCCGAAGCACCTGGGCATCAGCCTGATCGTGCTGGACATGAAGAGCCCGGGAGTGAGCGTTTCGCCGATCGACCTGATCAGCGGCAAGTCGGCGTTCTGCCAGGTGTTCTTCGACAACGTGCGCGTGCCGAAAAGCCAGTTGATCGGCCAGATCAATGCTGGCTGGAACCTGGGCAAGAGCCTGTTGCAGCACGAGCGCAAGGCGATGTCCACGTTCGGCGAGTTCAGCCTGCCGAACCAGTTCCATCTGCTGCCGTTGATCCGCCAGTACCTGCCGCAAGGCGCGTCGGCCGCCGACCAGGCCTTGCGGGCACGGGCTCAGGCCTGCGCCATGGACGAGCATGCCTACAGCCTGACGGTGCAGCGCATGGGCGAAGAGGCGCGGGCGCGCAAGGACATCAGCGGGATCATGGCGATCATGAAGCTGGTGCATTCCGAACAGGAACACGACAAGTTCGAAATCCTCCTCGATGCTCTTGGCTACCGTGCGCTGGGCTGGGAGGACGAGAGCTTCAGCGAGCAGGAGTTGGCGCTCACCCGTAGCTGGCTGAGCAGCTACGCCCTGAGCATTGCCGGCGGCTCGTCGGAAGTGCAGTTGAATGTCATCGCCAAGCGGGTCCTTGGCCTGCCAAGCGTTTAAGGGGAGTTTGACGATGAGTCTGGTATATAGCGAAGAACAGAGCCAACTGGCCGACAGCGCCCGCGATTTTCTCGCCGCGCGCAGCCCGGTGGCCGCCCAGCGTCGTTTGCGCGACGAAGCCAGCGAGCTGGGTTACGACCCGCAGCTGTGGCAGGACGCCGTGGGCCTGGGCTGGAGCGCGATTCCGTTTCCGGAAGCGTTCGGCGGGCTGGATTTCGGCTGCATGGGCCTGGGGCCGATTTTCGAGGAGATCGGCAAGAACCTCTCGGCGTCGCCGCTGCTCTCCAATGTGGTGCTCAGCGGTTCGTTGCTGCACCTGGCCGGCTCGCCTGCGCAGCAGGACCAGTGGCTGACGGCGCTGATCGGCGGTGAGCGACGCCTGGCCCTGGCGCTGGAAGAGCAGCCGCGGCATGCCCCGCTGCACACGGCCCTGATCGCGACGGCCGACGGCGCGGGCTTCCGCCTCGACGGCGAGAAGGGTTTCGTCATCGATGGCCTGGGCGCGGATGCCTACCTGGTGGCTGCGCGCACCTCCGGCCAGGCCGGGGACGAGCAGGGCATCAGCCTGTTCCTGGTGCCGGCGACAGCGCCGGGGCTGAAGGTCAGCGCGCTGTCGTTGATTGACTCGCGCAATTGCGCACGTCTGCACTTCGACGGCGTGCAGCTGGGCGCCGATGCCCTGCTCGGCGCTGCCGGAGCCGCCTGGCCGGCACTCGATACGGCGCTGGATCGTGGCCGGGTGTGCCTGGCCGCAGAGTTGCTTGGCGCCTCCGAGCAACTGTTCGCCAGCACCCTCGATTACCTCAAGACCCGGGTGCAGTTCGATGCGCCGATCGGTTCGTTCCAGGCCTTGCAGCACCGTGCGGCGCGTTTGCATGTCGACCTGGTGCTGGCCCGTAGCACGCTGATGGCGGCGCTGGCGGCGCTGGACGACAGCAGCCTGAGCGCTGCCGAGCGCGGGCGGCTGGTCAGCCTGGCCAAGTGGAAAACCGGCGAGACCGCCACCCGTGTCAGCAACGAAGCGGTGCAGATGCACGGCGGGATTGGGGTCACCGACGAGCTGGATGTCGGCCTGTATCTCAAGCGGATACGGGTGGCTCAGGCGTGCCTGGGCGACAGTGATTTTCACTGTGAGCGCTACGCGGCACTCGACGAGGCGCACGCCTGACTGCGGGTACCAGCCTCTCAAGGAGCAGCTAAATGCACTCACTCGAAGGAAAAGTCGCCATTGTCACCGGTGCCGGTCAGGGGATTGGCCGCGGTATCGCCCTGGCCTACGCGGCCAGTGGCGCCACGGTGGTGGTCGCTGATATCAACCCGGAAACCAGCGTCGAGACCCAGGCCTTGATCCACGCCCGCAGCGGCAAAGCCGTGGTGATTCCCTGCGACATCGCCGAAGAGCAGAGCGTGCAAGCGCTGGTGGATCAGGTGATAGAGCAATTCGGGGCGCTGCATATCCTGGTCAACAACGCCTACCTCGGCAATAAACCGGCGGCTCTCGAAGACAAGTCGGTGGCTGACTTCGAGCGTGCCTTGCGAGGCAGCTTGTACGCGCCGTTGGCGGCAATGCAGCGGGCTTTCCCGCATATGCGTCGTCAACAATGGGGGCGGATTATCAACCTTTGTTCGCTGAACGGGGTCAACGCCCACCAGCATTCGGCCGACTACAACGTCAGCAAGGAAGCCTTGCGCTGCCTGACGCGTAGCGCCGCGCGTGAATGGGCCGTGCATGGCATCACAGTCAACGCCATCTGCCCTGGGGCGCGCACGCCAGCTTATGAGCGCTATGCGGCGTTGGCGCCAGAAAATGCCGCGCTGCTGCTGCAACAAAACCCGATGGGGCGCATGGGCGACCCGGAACTGGACATCGGCAGCGTGGCCTGTTTCCTGGCAAGCGATGCGTCACGCTACCTGACCGGCGATACCTTATTTGTCGATGGTGGTTCACATATCAACGGCGTGGCCTGGCAGCCGCCGGCCCGTCAGACGGTATAAAGCCCGGACTATGTTTTGGAGAATAAGAAAATGAAGATTGAACAGTGGCAGAGTGCCTGGCAGCAATTGACTGCCCCGGGCGCACCTTTCGAAGTGGTGACCCCGGCCGATGGTGGTCCGGCGTACTTTCGCAATGCCGCCGCCAACCTGCTCGAGGCGGTCGAGGTCGGTCGCCAGCACGGCGATCGCGAGTTTCTGGTGTGGGATCAGCAACGCCTGACCTTCGCCGAGTTTTTCGCCCAGGTCGATCGGCTGGCCGGGCAACTGGTCCAGCGTTTTGGCGTGCGCCAGGGTGATCGGGTGGCGATTGCCATGCGCAATCAGCCGACCTGGCTGGTGGCCTTCATCGCCATCCAGCGCTGTGCCGCCGTCTGCGTGCCGCTCAACAGCTGGGGCCTGCGCGACGAGTTGTTCCATGGCCTGGAGGACAGTGGCGCGACGGTGTTGCTGTGCGATGAGCCGCGCCTGCAACTGCTCGCCGATGATCTACGCACCCTGGAGTTGCCCAGCATCGTGGTTGGCCTGAGTGACGAGCAGCCAGTGCCGCCGCTGTGCCAGCGTTACGAAGCGCTGCTGCAGGAGCCGTTGGTGAACGTGCCGACGGTGCGCATCAATGCCGATGATCCGGCGCTGATTCTCTACACCTCGGGCACCACCAGCCGCGCCAAGGGCGTGCTGTCTAGCCATCGCGCGGTGTGCCAGGCGCTGGCGGCCCTGGAGTTCCAGGGCATGTTCGGCGCCATGAGTTCGCCCGAGCGCATCGGTGCGATGATGAAAAGTGGCTTTGCTCCGACCAGCCTGATGGCGGTTCCGCTGTTCCATGTCAGCGGGTTGCATGTCCAATTCCTGCAGCCCTTGCGTGCTGGGCGGCGGGTGGTACTGATGTACAAGTGGGACGTGGACAAGGCTTTAGATCTGATCCGCGATGAGCGTTGCACCCAGTTCAACGGCGCACCGCTGATGATGCAGCAGCTGCTGACCTCGCCGCGCTTCGGCGGTGCCGACACCGCCAGCCTGTTCGCCCTCGGCCTGGGCGGCGCGGCAGCCACCAGCAGCCTGCTGGCGCACCTGCGCGAGCGCAAGCCCGAGGCCATCGCTGGTGCCGGTTTCGGTCTGACCGAAAGCAATGGCATCGGCGCTGCCATCGGTGGCGACCAGTTTGCCTACAAGCCCCGTTCGGTTGGCTGGCCGTTGCCGATTGTCGAGGTACGCATCGGCAATAACCCGCACGAACCCGTGCCACAAGGGCAGGAGGGCTTGATCTGGCTGCGTTCGCCGACCCTGATGAGCGGGTACTGGAACTTGCCTGTGGAGAGTGCCGAGACCCTGCAGGATGGCTGGTTGGACACTGGCGACATCGGCCGCATGGATGACGAGGGCTTCCTCTACATCACCGACCGGGCCAAGGATCTGATCAACCGCGGCGGCGAGAAAATATCCGCTGGCGAGGTCGAGTCCTGTGCCTGCGAAATGCCGGGGGTGATCGAGGCGGCGGCCATTGCCATCGCCGATGAAACCCTGGGCGAGCGCCTGGTGTTGATCGTGCGCAGCGAGGCTGATCCAGCGCCGTCGAGCGAACAGATCTGCGCATTCATTGGCCAGCGTCTGGCGGCTTACAAGGTGCCTGCGCAGGTTTGTGTCCAGCGTGAGCACTTGCCGCGCAATGCTTCTGGCAAGGTGCTCAAGGCCGAGCTCAAGGCCGCTTTGGCCAGTCGCTGACTGAGAGCCTGTTCAAGGTCTCACCAGTGACCGCTGCGTGTCGGCGTGATGATGGATAAGCACAGCGTTATTCACCCTACAAAGTCTGCATGACCGCGTAGGGTGGAAAACTGCGGAGCATTTTCCATCGATGGCCGTGACAGATGTCGGATTCGCGAGGCATTGAACACCCTCTAAGAACCTGTCTGCGATCTCCTGCCTGTCGGCCAGTCTGTGTTAGACACGGCTTCGGAAACCGCTTTCGGCTAACGCACTTCAATGCGGCCCCCGAAGGGGCGAACGTAGCGAGTCATGCTCATGTACAGCTCGTAAACTGCGCTTCCTCTTGCCTGGCTCTAATTCAGAAGATCGTAAACAGGCTCTAAGTAGTCTTTCCGGACGTTGTTCTTCCTGCCAGAACGGGAAGAATAGAGTCACATTCCGGAAATCGTTTACCCGCTAAAAAGGCAGTAGGGTTGTATATGCAAATCAAAACAACAGGCGCGCTGCTCGCAGCCGCGATGGTAGTCAATGCCGGCTTGCTCGGCAGTGCAATGGCGCAAGTGTCGCCGGACGAAGCGGCAAAGCTCGGCAAGGAACTGACCTGTGTCGGCGCCGAGAAAGCCGGTAATGCCGAGGGCACCATCCCCGAATACACCGGCAAGTACCTGGGCGAAGTGCCGGGCTGGAATCACGTGAAGTTCTCTGGCGATCATCCGGTTGACCCGTACGCCGCCGAGAAGCCGATTCTGGTGATCACCGCGCAGAACATGAGCCAGCACGAGGCTCACCTGAGCGAAGGCCAGAAGGCGCTGCTGAAGAAGTACCCGACCACCTACAAGATGAATATCTATGCAGGCCACCGCGATTTCCGCTACCCGGACTATATCTGTGACCGGCTGATGAAAAACGCCCTGAATGCCAAGGTGGTCAACGATGGCATGGGCGTCGAGGGCGGCGCTCAGGATTCGTTCCCTATCCCGAAAAACGGTCTGGAAGCACTGTGGAACAACCTGTTGCCGGTGCGTGCCTGGACCGAGGTAAAGACCACCGATCTGGCATCGGTATTGCCCACCGGCAGCATCGGTTGGGGGCGTACTTATCAACTTAACCTGTCGCAGGCCAACTCGCCGACTGTCGAGCCAAAGGCCGACGACACTGTCAGCGCCATGGCCATGAACACCACGCTCAAGCCCGCTCGCGACAACGGCAACATGACCATCGCGCACGAGCCCTATAACTACCTGACCAGTGGGCGCCAAGCCTGGAGCTACAGTCCCGGGACCCGCCGTGTGCGCCAGTTGCCTGGTTATGGTTTCGACCAGCCGATGGCCGGCACCAACGGCACCATGATCATCGACGAAGACCGCTTGTTCAACGGCTCGCCGGAACGCTACGACTGGAAACTGGTCGGCAAGCGTGAGGTCTATATTCCGGCCAATGCCTTCAAGCCCAACGCGGCTGATATCAAGTACGCCGACATGCTGACGCCGAACCACCCCAACCCCGAGTTCATGCGTTATGAACTGCGCCGCGTCTGGGTTCTGGAGGCTGACCTGAAGGCAGACTATCGCCACGTCTACGGCAAGCGCGTGATGTTCATCGATGAGGACACCTGGCATGCGGTCATGTCGGACAACTACGACACCCGTGGTGAGCTGTGGAAACACGCCATGGTCAACTACTACTACCACCCGGACATGAGCGCCTGGCAGGCCGGTTCGCAGTTCTTCATGGATCTCAACTCGGGCCAGTACACCGGTTACAGCATGACCAACGAGGCGAAGAAAGGTCCGGTTCTCAACGAAGGCAAGCTCACCCCGGACATGTTCACCGCCGATGCGGCACGGGCAATGGGGCGTTAATCCTTCAGGTTCTGTGGCTGTACGGTCGGTACTCGGGATTGTGCTTTTGCCATGAGCGGAAAGCATCTGCCGAGTGATTAAAATCTGGCAGGTTCTTAGCACTACCCTACGTCCACAAAGCAAAAGGCCCGCTCGTGCGGGCCTTTTGCTGTCTCCATGGTGCCCAGATGGGCGAGTCCGGCACCCGTTCCAGTGCGTGCCCTCGCAATGCTTCGGGCAAGGTGCTCAAGGCCGAGCTCAATGAATTTTTGGTCAGCTGCTGACTAAGTAGTCTTTCCGGACGATGCCCTTCCCGCCAGAACGGGAAGAATGGGGGTGCACCCCCCAGAAATCGCTTACCCGCGAAGGAGGCAGTACATGAAAATAAAAACAACAGGCGTAATGCTCGTAACTGCAATGGCTGTCAATGTTGGTTTGGCAGGTAGTGCATTGGCGCAAGTGTCGCCTGAAGAAGCGGCAAAGCTGGGCAAGGAGCTGACCTGTGTCGGCGCCGAGAAAGCTGGTAATGCCGAGGGCACTATCCCCGAATACACCGGCAAGTACTTGGGCGAGGTGCCAGGCTGGAAGCACGTGAAGTATTCCGGTGGTCATCCGGTTGACCCATACGCCGCCGAGAAGCCGATCCTGGTGATCACCGCGCAGAACATGAGCCAGTACGACGCTCACCTGACCGAAGGCCAGAAGGCACTGCTGAAGACGTACCCGACCACCTACAAGATGAACATCTACCCAGGCCACCGGGATTTCCGCTACCCGGACTATATCTGCGAGCGGGTGATGGGCAACGCCGTGAATGCCAAGCTGGTCAATGATGGCATGGGTGTCGAGGGGGGCGGTCCTGATCCTTTCCCGATCCCGAAAAACGGTATGGAAGCGCTGTGGAACCACCAACTGCCAGCACGCTCCTGGACCGAGGAAAAGTCCAGCGATGTGGCCTCGGTATTGCCCAACGGCAGCATCGGTTGGGGGCGCACCTATCAACGTAACCTGTCGCTGGACAACTCGCCGCCGAATGCCGAGACCGTAGAAGGCCTCTCTTCGATGAGCTGGAACTCCATCTTCAAGCCCGCTCGCGACAACGGCAACATGACCATCGTGCATGAGCCCTACAACTACCAGACCAGTACTCGCCAAGCTTGGAGCTACAACGCATCGACCCGTCGTGTACGGCAGTTGCCCGGTTTTGGTTTCGACCAGCCGATGGTCGGCACCAACGGCACCATGACCACCGACGAAGACCGCATGTATAACGGCTCGCCGGAGCGCTTCAACTGGAAGCTGGTCGGCAAGCGTGAGATCTATATCCCGGCCAATGCCTACAAGCCCAACACGGCTGATATCAAGTATGCCGACATGCTGACGCCGAACCACCCCAACCCCGAGTTCATGCGCTTTGAACTGCGTCGCGTCTGGGTCCTGGAGGCCGATCTGAAGCCAGACTATCGCCATGTCTATAGCAAGCGCGTGCTGTTCCTCGACGAGGACATCTGGAGCGCAGTCATGGCGGACAACTACGACACCCGTGGCGAGCTGTGGAAACACGGCATGGTCAACTACTACTACCACCCGGACATGAGCGCCTGGCAGGCCGGTTCGCAGTTCTTCATGGACCTCAACTCGGGCCAGTACACTGGTTACAGCATGAGCAACGAGGCGAAGAAAGGTCCGATCCTCAACGAAGGCAAGTTCACCCCGGATATGTACACCGCTGATGCGGCGCGGGCGAACGGGCGTTAATCCTCGGGTCGATTGACTGGATGGCCGAATCGGAGAATCGATAAGGCCATTTAAAGCAATATCTACCTGATGTTTATCAATAGGTCGGTTGAAGATGATTAAGAAGAATTATAAAAACCCCCTGCTCTTGATGGGGCTTGTTTTGTTTTCGGGTGCGTCCAGCGCTGCTACAGAAACATCCAAGCCGGATGTCAAAGCGGTTCAGCGTTTTGAATTGCGCTCTGAACTCATGGCGCAATATCCTGGTGTTCTGAACGCGTTGCAATCAAATGCGAACGCAGGTTTTGGTGGCCCTCAGTCAGCTGCCATTGCCAACCATATGTACAGCCGCACCAATCAAGCCGCGATTGACGATGCACGCGCAAAGCTGGTTGTCGAACCGCACGGCAAGGGCACTTGGTTGTTGCGCTTCCCTTATGTCAATGTCGCGGTATTTGAAACATCCGAAGGGCTGGTCCTGGTTGATAGTGGTTATGCACCTGCCGGCCCGGCTCTAGTCGAGGCGTTGCGCAAGATCAGTAACAAGCCCGTCAACACAGTTATTGTCACCCATCATCATGCCGATCATGGATTCGGTACTTGGGCGCTACTCAAGGCTGGGGAAAATCCGCGAATCATTACAACCGAAACATATCTTTCCGAATTGGCGCTGGATATTAAAACGGCCAACTATTCCATCGTTCGCCTGAACAACCAGGATCCCCGGGATGTTCCACGGCGAATGGAAGACACCGTCTTGCCAACGGAGACATTTCAAAATACCAAAACCCTGGTTATTGGTGGCGAGGAGTTCGTCCTGACCCACGCTCGAGGCGAGTCGGCCGATCAACTATGGGTCAATGTCCCTTCGCGCAAAATAGTTGTCAGTGCTGACTATTGGCAGCCCTTCCTGCTCAACGCCGGCAATGGCAAGCGCCGTCAACGGTATGTGGCGGAGTGGGCCCAGGCATTGCGCGATATGGCGGGAACCAAGCCGGAACTGGTTCTGCCGATGCACGGTGCGGCAATGACCTCTCCCGCCGAGGCCCAGGACAAGTTACTGGCCTCTGCCGACATGCTTGATTCGGCAGTTACCCAGGTGATCGACGGGCTGAATGCCAATAAGCGCCCAGATGAAATCGTCGCTTCCGTCAAGTTGCCGGAGCGCCTGCAAGGGCGTGCGGATATGGTGGAAACCTACAATCGCTTTCAAAACGTCGCCAGCATGGTCTTGAAGGAGTATGGCGGTTGGTGGGACGGTATACCTTCGGATTGGGATCCAGCCCCTCGGTCAGACTCCAGCAAAGAACTGGTTGAAATGAGTGGCGGGATCGATAAGGTCACTGCTCGGATTCGAGTGTTGCTGGACGTTAACCCGGCGTTGGCGTGCCAATTGGCAGATATCGCCTATTTTGCCGCTCCCGATAATGCGGATGTTTTACAGGTTGCCATGGATGCCTATGCAAAGCGTATTGTGCCGGGTATTCCAACTCAGGAACTTACTGTTTATATGGAACATATGCTGAGTCTGAAACAGCGCCAGAAGGCTTTGGCTGATAATTCAGCGCTTGTCCCCAAAAAGTAATCTCGTGGCGCTGTCTGATAGTAAGTAAGCTATTTATCAGCCGAAACCCTGTGTGTGGTGTTCCATGCACAGGGTTTTTTGTTGCTTGTAGTTTTGTCTGCGCTAACTGCGCAGTAACGTGTAGCACTTTTATAAATAATTGCGCGTATTTTTCGGCGCATTTCATCGTTTTGTTTACGCCGACTGTTTTTCCTCAATAAGTAGTCTTTTTGGACGATGCCCTTCCCGCTAGAGCGGTAAGAATGAATTCGCAATCCAGAAATCGGTTATCCGCGAAGGAGGCAGTACATGAAAATAAAAACAACAGGCGTAATGCTCGTAACTGCAATGGCTGTGAATGTTGGTTTGGTAGGTAGTGCATTGGCGCAAGTGTCGCCTGACGAAGCGGCAAAGCTCGGCAAGGAGCTGACCTGTGTCGGCGGCGAGAAAGCAGGTAATGCCGAGGGCACTATCCCCGAATACACCGGCAAGTACCTGGGCGAAGTGCCGGGCTGGAAGCATGTGAAGTATTCCGGCGATCAGCCGGTTGATCCGTACGCTGCCGAGAAGCCGATCCTGGTGATCACCGCGCAGAACATGGGCCAGTACGACGCTCACCTGACCGAAGGCCAGAAGGCGCTGCTGAAGAAGTACCCGACCACCTACAAGATGAACATCTACCCAGGCCACCGCGATTTCCGCTACCCGGACTACGTCTGTGACCGGGTGCTGAAAAATGCCCTAAGTGCCAAGCTGGTCGATGATGGCATGGGTTTCGACGGGATCGGCCAGCTTGCGTTCCCGATCCCGAAAAGCGGCATAGAAGCACTGTGGAACAACCTGCTGCCGGCGCGTGCCTACACCGAGGAAAAGATCACCGATCTGGCATCGGTATTGCCCGATGGCGGAATCGGTTGGGGGCGAGCCTATGGTCGTAACCTGTCCCAGCAAAACTCGCCGACTGTGGAGCCGAAGACCGCAGACGGCATCAGCGCCATGAGCTGGAACACCACCTTGAAGCCCGCTCGCGACAACGGCACCATGAGCATCTCGCACGAACCCTACAACTTCCAGGCCAGCGCTCGTCAGGCCTGGAGCTACAACCCCTCGACCCGCCGTGTACGCCAGTTGCCCGGTTACGGTTATGACCAGCCGATGATCGGCACCAACGGCACCATGACCATCGACGAGGACCGTTTGTTCAACGGCTCGCCGGAGCGCTACAACTGGAAACTGATCGGCAAGCGTGAAATCTATATCCCGGGCAATGCCTACAAGCCTAACTCGGCTGATATCAAGTATGCCGACATGCTCACGCCAAACCACCCCAACCCCGAGTTCATGCGTTATGAACTGCGTCGCGTCTGGGTCGTGGAGGCCGACCTGAAGCAGGGCTACCGTCACGTCTATGGCAAACGCGTGCTGTTTCTCGACGAGGACACCTGGCATGCGGTCATGGCGGACAACTACGACACCCGTGGCGAACTGTGGAAACACGCCATGATCAACTACTACTACCACCCGGACATGAGCGCCTGGCAGGCCGGTTCGCAGTTCTTCATGGACCTCAACTCGGGCCAGTACACCGGCTACGGCATGAGCAACGAGCAGAAGAAAGGCCCGATCCTCAACGAAGGCAAGTTCACCCCGGATATGTACACCGCTGATGCGGCACGGGCGATGGGGCGTTAATCCTTCAGGTTTTGTTGCTGTACGGCCTGTACTCGGATTTGTGCTTTTGCCATGAAGGCAAGGCGTCTGCCGAGTGATTAAAACCGGAGGTATGCACAGAGCTCACTTAGGTGGGCTCTGTATTTATGTGCCCAGCACCAAGTGGTGTTGAGTGCGGATTGTCCTATCGCTGTTCCGGGGCAGTGGTGGTCTTAGAGTCTGTCCAAGGTCTCTCCAGTGACCGCTCCGTGTCGGCGTGATGGTGGATAAGCACAGCGTTATCCACCCTACAAAGTCTGCACGTCCGCGTAGGGTGGAAAACTGCGAAGCTTTTTTCACCGATGGGCTGGACGCGTGCTGCTGATGACTGCGGTTCGCTCGCTGAGCTCGCGTCGCCAGATCAATTTCTGAATACGCTGCGCCCTGGTGTCTAGTCATCAAGGCGGTAGTGAGGGCTGACAATGAAAAAACGTTGGGTAATTGCCACGACTGCGGCGGCCGTAGTCGCGGCCTCCTTTGTGCTGTTGTCGATCGCCAATCGCGAACGATCGGAAGCGGTCCCAATCGAGGGTAAATCGTCCGCGCCCATCCAATGGGATGCCACGTACACGTCGACGTCGGTTCCGGGCACGTCTGAAGCGCACCCCTATCTCGCCTCGATCGGCATGATGCATGGGGACGGCTTTCAGTCTGATACGCACTCGGCCGTAGGGCCGATGGGTACTGCGCTTGAGGTTCGCACGCGGCAGGCAGGCAATACCTTGCCGCGCCAATGCGCGACTTATGTGATCCGCTCCGACGGCAAGATCGTGTCCATGTGCGGGGGCATTGCAGGCTTTCGTATCGTCCTGATCGATCCGGCGACGCTTGAGGCCTTGGCCTCTTACGATCTGCCGCTACGGCCGAGTTCGTTCCAGGCGCTGATCAAGCGCGACCCCAACCTGATGATGAGTGACACCTCTGGTGGGGCCTATCTGTTCCTCGATAATCAGGACCGTATCGTCCTTGGCGACAGCCGCCAGATGATCCAGCGCATCGCTATGCGTCAGGAGGGTGGCAAGTGGCGTTTCGTCGTCGATAAGGAGTGGGACATGCGCCCCTATGTCCCGCATGACTGCCAGAACTACGACAACTGGTTCCCGCCTGGTGCGTGCGACATGATCACATCCGTCGCGCCTGACTATGCAGGACGCTATTGGTGGGTGACGCGCTTTGGTCGCGTGGGCACGCTCGATCCTGAAACCGGGCTGGTCAAGCAAGTGCAGCTGCAGAACGAGGAAATCCAGAACGGCGTCGCGATGGATAGCCGTGCTGTCTATGTATTGTCCGACCATGCCCAGTACGCCTTTGCTGCGGACAAGGATGGCATGCCGCAGCAACTCTGGCGGCAGGCCTATGATCGTGGCAGCGAGCGCAAGGTCGGTTCGATCAATCAGGGCAGCGGTACGACGCCAACGTTGATAGGCGATCGCTATATCACCTACGCCGACAATGCGGACTCGCGCATCAACATCATCGTGTTGCGGCGTGGCGATCTGCAGCCCGGTGAGCAGCGCGAAGTCTGCCGGGTTCCCGTGTTCACCGCAGGAAAAAGCGCCACCGACAATTCAATGATTGGCTGGGGCCGCTCGATCCTGCTGGAGAACAACTACGGCTACCAGAACGCGCATGTGCAAAAGGATTGGAATGCCGTGATGGGTGGCGTGGTCCGAGTCGACATCCGTGAAGACGAAAGCGGTTGTGACACGATCTGGACCTCGCCGCTAAAAGTCCCCTCAGTGGCCGCCAAGATGTCAGCCGGTAACGGCATTGCCTATTACTACACGTTCGACATTGGCCCGGAGGGCAAGCCGGATTGGTCGATCGCCGGCCTGGATTTCCGCACCGGTAAGCAGGTCATCAAGATCCCTACGGGGCAGGGCAAGGTCTTTGACACCAACTGGGCCACGATGGCGATTGCTCCTGACGGCGCGCTCTATGTAGGCACCACGCGAGGATTGGTCCAGGTGCGCCAGCGCAACTGACGCCTTGATCGACGGCCTGACGGGTAAGCGCCGCTGAGTTGGCGGCGCGGATCCGTCAGAGGCCTGGCATCTGGGGCACTATCCAACTTGAATCAGTCCACACCCCCGGAATAGACCTCCCGCTTGACGCACAGCGCTTGGCTTCTAGCCTACAAGCGAATGAGCGTGGATAGGGGGACGACGGACATGGGTATTAAGCGACTGACGCACCGTGCAAGAACCGACGATGTGACCGCGGGCATAGCGACAAAGGCAGTGTGCATCCCGCCGCCACGAGCCTCAACGCTGGTTTGGAGGCAACATCTGCCGTCATCCCCTCGTTTCCAGCTCGGCATTCTTGCGGCGACTATTGCCATGACGTGCCTGGGCAGCTCCCCGGTATCTGCGGACTGCACCCCGAGCACCCCGGCAGATGGCGGCACGGTGACGTGCACAGGCGGCTTTATCGCCGGCGGCGTCAACAGCAGCGCAGCGAACATCACCGTCAATGTCGACAGCAGCGCCCAAGTCGGTAGTGGCGTCTCCCTGTCAGGGACCGGCCAGAGCACGGTCAACAACGACGGCACCATTCAAGGGGCAGCGGTTACGCTGACCAACCCTACAGCCGACTCAAGCAAGACGCTGACCAACAACGGCACGCTCAACAACGGCATCGTCGGCAGCGGCGACGGCACCATCACCATCAACCAGAACGGCACCCTGAACAGCGGCGGCATCACCATCACCGGCAACGGTACGAACACCCTGATCCTGTCCAGCGGGCACAGCACCAACGGTACGGTGAGCCTCACCGGCGCGGTCAACCGCGTCGAAAGCTCCGGCAACTTCAACAGCGGGCTTCAGCTGAACGGCACGGTCTCCAATACCTTCATCAATCGCGGTGGGCAGGTCAGCGGCGTCGATACCTATGTCGGCCCCAGCAACTTCATCCGGAACGACGGCGGTACCTTCAACAACGGCATCAGTTTCGCCAGCGACGGCCAGAATCTCGTAGAGAACTTTAGCGGCGGGATTATCAACGGCAACCTCGTCAGCACCGGGCTATCCAACGACGTCATCGATAACAACGGCACCATCAACAGTTCCGTGTCTCTCGGTGCCGGCAACGACTTCTTGTTCAATCGCCCGCTGGGTACGACCATTTCCCAATCGGTTCAGGGGACCATCGACTTCGGTACGGGCAACGACGTTTTCAACATGCTCGGGGGGACTGTCAACGGCAATATCCTGATGGGCGAAGGAAACGATTCGATCATCATCGCGGGCGGCACCATTTCCACCGACATGAACGCAGGCAGCGGCAACGATGTGCTGCTCTGGACCAACGGCCAGATCATCCACTTCACCATGGGTGATAACACTGACCGTGCAGTGTTCCTGAACCTGTCACCGACCCAGTTGGCAACCGGACTGCGCTTCGAGGGCGGCCAAGGCAGCGATGAGCTTGAATGGAACAACACCGTCGGCGACGGCGTGGACCGCTACATTGCCTGGGAGCTGTTCAACCTCACCAAAGGCTCCCAACTGACCTTCTCCAACTTCTCCACCCTGACGTTGGGTGACAGCGGCACAGGCACCGGCCAACTGGTCATCGATGCCACCAGCAGCGTGCTCGCCGGCAATGGCACCCACACCGTGTCGCCTGCCGTGTCCGGGCAGCTGGTGACCGTGACCAACGCCGGCCTGATCAACCTGACCAACAGCAACCCGACTGCGACCGACCGCTTCGTCGTGCTCGGCAACTATGTCGGACAGGGTGGACAGCTCAATATCCAGACGGTACTGGCCTCCGATGACTCTCCTTCGGATCAGTTGGTGATCCGAGGGGCCGGCGCCAGCGGTTCAGGCAGCACCACCCTGAACGTGACCAACCTCAACGGTCCAGGCGACATGACGGTGCTTGATGGCATCCGGGTCGTGGATGCCGACGGTGGCGCGACCACTACCCCTGGCGCATTCCAGCTGGGTGGCCCGGTGGCCGCCGGCTTGTTCGAATATCAGCTGTTTCGTGGCGGCAAGGCCGCTGGCAATGAGGAGGACTGGTTCCTCCGGACGGAAGCACCGTCTCCGCCGACGGTATCCCCGCCGCCTCCACCACCGGTATCCCCGCCGCCTCCACCACCGGTTTCCCCACCGCCTCCGCCGCCGGTATCACCACCTCCGCCGCCACCGGTATCCCCGCCACCGCCGCCCATATCGCCTCCGGTTTCTCCACCGGTGTCGCCGCCGGGATCGGTCTCCCCACCACCGGTTCCGCTGGTCCGGCCGGAAGTGCCCGGCTACACGCTGGCGCCCGTCATCGCACGGCAAATGGACCGGGAAGTGCTGGGCACCTTCCACAAGCGCCAGGGCGACCAGTTCCTGCTCACCGGCGACGGTACGCTCCCGGCAACCTGGGCGCGGGTATATGGCGAGAAGTACGAACAGGAGGCCCGGCAGAAAATTTCGAGGCTGGACTTCGACATCGCCCCCGAATTCGATGGGCACATCTGGGGCTTCCAGGTCGGCCAGGACCTGTATGCCGTGACCAACGACGATGGCAGCAAGGACCGGGTCGGCCTGATGTTCAGCCAGACCGAGGCCGAAGGTGACGTCGAGGGCTACACGCTGGCCCGCCGCAACAACCAGTCTGGGAAGCTCGACCTCGATAGCTACAGCCTTGGCCTGTACGGCACCCATCTGGGCGACAACGGCTGGTACCTGGACGCCGTGCTCATGAATTCCTGGATCGACGGCGAAGCCAAGTCCGACCGAGGGATAAAAGGAGACATCGAGGGCACCACTTTCCTGGCCTCACTGGAGGCCGGCTATCCCATCGAACTAAACAGTAGCTGGACGCTCGAGCCCCAGGCCCAGGTGATCTGGCAGAAATCCAGCCTGGACGACACCCATGACCGTTTCTCGGAAATCGGCTACGAGAACGCCAGCACCTACACAGGCCGCGTGGGCGTGCGGGCCGAGAACATGACACGACTGCAGACGACCGTACTGCAGCCCTACCTTGACCTCAATCTTTGGCACGACTTCAACACCACCGACAGCGTATCGTTCAACGGTCGCGAGGTGGACATGAGCTACCGCGGCAATGTGCTGGAAGTGGGCGGCGGGATATCAGCCCAATTGACGCCGGAACTGAGCGTCTACGCGGCCGTCAGCAGCAGCTCCAACCTGGACAAGGAAGACTCCCAATCCACGTTTGGCAACATCGGCCTGAGAATTCTATGGTGAGTGACGCAGTATGAAAGACCTGACCGCCTTTGTACTCGACGGCCATCCGTTTCACATCCGCCCGGCACCGCTCGAACGTACCTGGATGGACAACAGCCCGCAGCGCTTCGCCTACCGTTGCCTGCCCCTGAACATCGCCAATACCTACGGCTGGGAGGTGTTGTGCACATCGACCTTCTCCGCCGTATGGGACGGTGGTGGCGACAAGGAGGCTATCCGGATAGTCCCCGAAGGAGGCGACACCTGCCCGGCCGTCAGCCACTTCGGTGGCGGCGTGCTGACCTTTCACATCCCTTGCCTGTTCCAGACGGAGGCGGGGATCGACCTCTTCGTTACCGGCCCGATCAATCGCCCCAAGGACGCCATCAGTGCGCTGAGCGGTGTGGTCGAGACCGACTGGTCGCCTTACACCTTCACCATGAACTGGCTGTTCACCCGCTCCGGCCAGCGGGTGCGGTTCGAGGAGGGCGAACCCATCTGCCATCTGTTCCCGATCCGGCGCGGCGATCTTGAGGAGGTCTCCCCGAGCCTGCGGCAGTTGTCAGAAAATCCTGAGTTGGAACATGAGCAGAAGACCTGGTCGGAAAACCGCACCGCCTTCAACGCGAGCCTCTCGGACCCGCAATCCAAAGCCGCCCAAGAACAATGGCAAAAGTCCTATTTTCAGGGGACGACACCGTCAGGCCAGCCCGCCGCTCATGGGCACCGCAGCCGGTTGCGGCTGAAACCCTTCAAGGAAACTATTGAGTAATGGATTGGCCAGACACAGGCCGAGAGCGCTCCTGTGGACTGCCCCCAGCGGTAGCGTTTTTCGGTCTCACGATGAGGCTCAAATGCGTCAGGCTTGCCCCACGCTGCTCCCGACACTTCCAACCACTAACGCGTTTTTGGCTAGGTGCCGGCTAAGTGTTGCGCCGCGCTTTTGTAGGGTTCGCCGGCTGCGTCTGGGCAGCGGCGCTTTTGTAGGGCGGGTTAGCTGCGTAGCGGCGTAACCCGCCGGCGGTGTCGGGCTGGACGGCGGCGCTCGGCCGGGTTGGTGGGTTACGCCTGCGGCTAACCCACCCTACGGGGCTGACAAAAATGTGCGGGGGCGGGAGGGGAGGCTGGGGCGGCGTGGGCCGCCCCAGCGCAGGCTCAGGCTTCGCGTCCGGCGCGGTGGCCGGCGGCGATGGCGCCTTCGATATAGCCGAGGCTCTGGCAGTCGCCGATGCTGCTGACATTCAGCCCGGCGCTGGTCAGGGCATCGCCCAGACGCGTGTCGGGCATTGCGCCGCTGGCCAGCACCACCGAGTCGCCACGGATCTCAGCGGCCTGGCCGTCTGCCGTTTGATAGCGCACGCGGTCGCCTTCGATGGCGTTGACCGTTACCCCGGTCAGCAGCTGCCCGCCATGCTCCTGGATGCCGTGCAGCACCCGCCAACGGCGCACGACGGCCAGCTCGCGGCCCAGGTGGCTGCCGCTCTCCAGCACGCAGACCTGACGCCCGCGCTCGATGAGAAACTCCGCCAGCTCCAGGCCGACCAGACCGCCGCCAATGATGGTGACGCGCTTGCCCAGGGGCATCCACACGTGGGACAGCTTGTGCATCGCCTCGGTGCTGTCGGTGACGCCGATCAGGCTGCCGGCTTTCATCAGCGTGCGCTGAGTCAGCGACAGCTTGCGCTTGGCGATTTCATCGGCGCGGTCGCCGGTCATCAGACGGCGCAGCTCGTCACCGCTCCAGACGTGATTCTGGTTGGCGCCGGGAATGTCCGGTGCGGCACGCTGGGCGCCGGTGGCGACGATCACTTGGTCGGCACCCATGTCGCTCAGCAGGGCCGCGTTGACCTCGGTGTTCAGGCGCACCTCGATGGGCAGGTTGCGCACCTGGTACAGCAGGTTGTCGAGCAGCTTGCCGTTCTCCGGGTAGGCGAGGGCGGCGAAGAACAGCGTGCCGCCGAGCCGATCGCTGCGCTCCAGCAGGGTGACCCGATGGCCGCGCAAGGCCGCGACACGGGCCGCCTCGAGACCGGCCGGGCCGCCGCCGACCACCACCACATGCTGCGCGGTGGCGGCCGGGCTGATGACGTACTCGGCTTCGTGTCCGGTCATGGGGTTGACCGCGCACTTGACGTGTTGGTTGACGAAAATCTGGCTGACGCACACGTAGCAGTAAATGCACGGGCGGATCGCCTGTGGCTGGCCGCTGATCAGCTTGTTCGGCAGCTCGGGGTCGGCCAGCAGCTTGCGGCCCATGGCGATGAAGTCGCACTGGTTGCGGGCGATGGCGCTATCGCCGACCTCCGGTTCCAGGCGGCCGACGGCGATCACCGGGATCGACACGTGTTGCTTGATCGCCGTGGCCCAGTCGAGGAAGCCCGCCGGCTTCTGCACCAAGGGGGCTTCGGTGAAGTTCACCCCGCGAGTGATGGCGGCATAGGCCGAGACGCTGACCGCATCGGCGCCGGCCGCTTCGGCCATGCGCGCCACGGCCTGGGCATCGGCCAGGGTGATGCCGCCGGGAGTGAACATCTCCTCGGCATCCAGGCGCAGCCAGACGGCAAATTCATTGCCCACCCGTGCGCGCACGGCGGCCAGTATTTCCAGCAGCATACGCGCGCGGTTCTCCAGCGAACCGCCGTAGTTGTCCTCGCGCTTGTTGTAATACGCCGAGAGGAAGCCGGCGATGATGTAGCTGTGGCCGGCATGGATTTCCACGCCATCGAAGCCCGCCCGCTTGGCGCGCTCGGCCCCCGCGGCGAACCACTCGACCATCTGGGCGATATCGTCCTGGTCCATCACCTTGAGTTGCACCCCGCCTTCGCGGCGGCGCGAGGAGCTGACAAAAGTGGACAGCTCTTCGGGGGTGAGGGCGGCCATCATGTCGGTTTGCATCGCTGGCGGAATCGACGGCACCCACAATGGACGGCCTTCGGCCATGTCGCGCACCGCGGTCTTGCCGGAGTGCAGCAACTGCATGGCGATCTTCGCGCCATGCTTGTGCACGCGCTCGGCCAGGCGGCTCAGGCCGGGAATGAACTCATCGGACGACACCCCGACTTGATGTGGCTCGGAGGTGCCCGCCGGGAAGGCGACGGCGCACGCCCCCACGATCAACAGCCCGGCCCCGCCAGCAGCGCGAGCCTCGTAGTAAGCCTGGATGCGTTCGCTGCAGTGCCCGTCGGTTTCGGCAAAGCTGTCGCCCATGGGGGCCAGGACGATGCGGTTACGCAGTTCGAGCGAGCCGATGCGGCCCGGGGCAAGCAAATGGGAGAAGGTTGTCATTGTTATCTCAGCCCTTGCTGGTGGCCTGTCGCTGCGCCAGCGGCGAGGTTGCCGCTGGCGCAGGATGCTTATTGTTGGCTATGTACCCGTTAAGTGTTGCACACCGCTTTTGTAGGGTGGGTTAGCCGTAGGCGTAACCCACCAACCCGGTTGGACGCCGCCGTACAGGCCGACACCGCCGGCGGGTTACGCCGCTGCGCAGCTAACCCGCCCTACAAAAGCGCCGCTGCCCAGACGCAGTCGGCGAACCCGGGAAAAGACCCGTAGCCATCACCTGGCAGGCCTGCATGTCTTAACACGTAACTGATGTACTGCCTTATTGTTCGCGCAGGAAATCGATGCAGGAACGGTTGAACAGTTCGCGATGTTCGACCTGGACCCAGTGCCCGCAGCGGTTGAGCAGGATAAAGCGCGCATGCGGAGCGTTATCGAGCACTTTCATCGCGCCGCTGACCGGGTTGAAGTTGTCGTTGGTGCCCCAGAAACCGAGGATCGGCACACGCAGTTCACCCAGGCGTTCGGTCATGTTCGGCACCAGCATGGTGGTGAACAGGTTGCGCGGCTGATGCACTGCCACGGCCACGCGTTCGGCCAGCAGGCTGTCCGGCAGTTGCGAGGCGTCGAACAGTTGCAGGTTCATGATCTGGCGCATCTGTTCGATGTCCAGCGGGCCTTGGCTGTACAGCCCGACCATGCGCTGGATGCCGGGCATCTGGAAGTAGGTCTCGCGTTCTTCGACCCCGCCCGGGGCCATCAGGATCAGCGCTTCGACAGCCTCCGGCTCGGCCAGGGCCAGGCCCAGGGAGATGGCGCCGCCCAGGGAGTTGCCGAGCAGGGTGCAGCGCTGCACGTCGATGGCCTTGAGGAAGCCGGACACGGCCTTGACGAAGAACTCCAGGTTGTACTGGGCGTCCTCGGGTTTGTCCGAGCGGCCGAAGCCCGGCAGGTCGAGGATCAGGTTGCGGTAGCCGGCGGCGACGAACTCCGGGTAGTTGCCCTTGAAGTTGCTGAAACCGCTGGCGCCCGGGCCGCTGCCATGCAGCCAGAGGACCACGGGGCCGCTGCCTTCATCGAGATAGTGCAGGCGCAGGCCGTCGTTCAGGGTGACGAAGTGACCGATGGGCAGTGGCAGGTCTTGTTCAGACATAAATGAATCTCCAGGAGTCAGGCAGTGACCGCATTCGCCGGCTCGGCGAGGGGCGCGGTCGGTTTGGTCAGTTGAGCGCGATAGCGTGGCAGGGCCATCGCGATGAACACGGCGGCGAGCAGCGGCATCGAGGTCGAAGCCGCCAGCGCATAGCGCAGCGCTTCAACACCCAGGCTCGGCGTGAGGTAGTCGCTGAGCATGCCGGTGAGCAGCGGGCCGAGACCGACGCCGAACAGGGTCATGGACATGACGAAAAGCGCGGTGGCTTGGGCCATGCGGGCGGCGGGGAACAGGTGAGTGATCGCGCCCAGGCAGGGCGTTGCCCACCAGGTGCCGAAGAAGCTGAACACGCTGTAGAAAATGAACGCGGTCGGTACCGGAATGCTGCCGATATGGAAGGCAATGCCGGCTGGCAAGAGGAAGTAAGCCAGGGCGCACGGGATGCAGATCAGCGTGCCGAGCAAGGGTATGCCCATCTGCCAGCCAGCATCGCGGCGGGCCATGCGGTCGGTGAGCATGCCGCAGACCAGGGTGCCGATGGTGGCGCCGACGCCGCCGACTACGCCGACGAGGAAGCCGGCTTCCTGCAGGCTCAGACCGTGGGAGCGGATCAGGAAGCTCGGGCTCCAGGTGCCCATGCCATAGCCGGCAATGGCCCAGGCGCCGCCGGTAAGCGCGATCCAGATGAAAGACGGGGTCTGCAGCAGCAGGCTCAGGGTCTGGGCCCAGCCTTCCTGCGGCGTCTGCAGCAGCTGTTTGGGCGCCGGTGCCGCAGTCGGGGTGCGCACGGTGAACCACAACAACAGGCCGAGGAAGATGCCCGGGGCGCCGATGATCAGGAAGGCGAAGCGCCAGCCGTAATGCTGGGCGACCCAGCCACCGCAACCCAGGCCCACGATCGCACCGAGGCTGGAACCGAGCATCAGGATCGACAGGGCGGTGGAGCGGCGCTCTGGCGGGTACAGCTCGGAGACCATCGCCACCGACGGCGCGGTACCGCCGGCTTCGCCGACGGCCACACCGATCCGCGCCAGCACCAGCAGCAGGAAGCTGGTGGCCAGGCCGCAGGCCATGGTCATCACGCTCCAGGCGATGCAGCACACGGCGATCACCGGCTTGCGGCCGATGCGGTCGGACAGGCGCCCAAGCGGGAAGCCGAAGAAGGTATAGAAGATCGCGAACGTCACCCCCGAGAGCAAGCCGATGCCAGTGTCGGAAATGCCGAACTCGGCTTTTACCGGCTCGATCAGGATCGCCATCAACTGCCGGTCGATGTAGTTGAAAACGTAAATGATGGCCAGCACGAACAACGCGTAGTGAGTGCGCCAAGTGGGGCGGATGGGTGAGTTCATAGCGAGTGCTCCCGATCTTGTCTTGTTCTAGTGAGCGGGATCGTCCCTCTGGTTGAAGGCTTCGACATCGTCCATTCAGACCACATTCGCCCAGGTGCGGACATTCGCTCGATGTCCCTTGGGGGCGTCCTGCATTTCTTAGTCTTATCGGACGATGTTGTTCTTCCTAGCAGGGTTAATTATTCGTTCCGTACCCGACCGTCAGGCGTCCAGCACTGGGGAGTCGGAATGGATACGAGCTGCGGAGAACAACAAGAATGAAGTTATCGAACAAGGTGGCGTTCGTTACCGGTGCCGGCCAAGGCATGGGGCGGGCTATGGTCAAGGGCTTTGCCGAAGCCGGCGCGTTGGTGGTGGCCGCCGATATCAATCTTGAGGCTGCGCAGCAGACCATCGCCGGCCTGGGCGAAGACGCTCTGGCGCTGGTGTGCAATGTCGCCGACAGCGCGTCGGTGGCTGCCGCGATGGCCGCGGTCGAGGCGCGTTTCGGCCGTGTCGACATCCTGGTCAACAATGCCGGCGTCGGCTCGGTCGATGCCTTTGTCGAGACCCCTGACGAGAACTGGCAGCGGGTCATCGGCGTCAACCTCACCGGGGTCTTCCTGTGCAGCCGTGAAGCGGTGCGCCTGATGCAAAAGACCGGCACCAAGGGCACGGTGATCAATATCTCCAGCACCTCGGCAGTGACCGGCGAAGGCCCGAGCCACTACTGCGCGGCCAAGGCCGGGGTGATGGGGCTGACCCGTAGCATGGCGCGCGAACTGGCCGCCAGCGGCATCCGCGTCAACACCATCGTGCCTGGTCCGACCAACACGCCAATGATGGCCGGCATCCCGGATGAGTGGATGCAAAGCATGCTCAAGGGCATCCCTCTCGGCCGCATGGGCGAAACCGACGAGATCGCCAAAGTAGCGGTATTCCTCGCCAGCGAAGACGCCGGCTTCATCACCGGTCAGAACCTCGCCGTCAACGGCGGCATGGCCTTCATCTAAGCCGGGAGCACGCCATGAGCGCACGTCTGCAGGGAAAAATCGCGTTTATCACCGGTGCCGGTTCGGGCATCGGTGCCGCCACGGCCAAACGTTTCGCCGAAGAAGGCGCGACCGTGGTGCTGTGCGGTCGCACTAAAGAGCCGCTGCAAGCGGTGGCCTCGGCCATCCGCGATGCCGGTGGCAAGGCCGAATGGACCGTGGCCGATGTCAGCAACGAGCAGGTATTCGTCGCCGCCATCGAGGCGGCTGCCAAGCAGCACGGGCGCCTGGATATTCTGGTCAACAACGCCATGGCCTATAGCTGGGGCGCTATCGACAGCACCTCGACTGCCGACTGGCACTCGAATTTCGCCACCACGGTCGACGGTACCTTCTGGGGCACGCGCACGGCCATGACCCTGATGAAAGCCCAGGGCAGTGGTGGCGCCATCGTCAACATCGCCTCGATCTGCGGCCTGTTTGGCACGCCGTGGATGGCCGGCTACTCGGCCGCCAAGGCGGCGGTGATGAACTTCAGCCGCGCCGCCGCCTCGGAAGGCGCGAGCAGCAAGATCCGCTGCAACGTGGTGATCCCGGGCGTCGTCGATACCCCGGCCACCGCCGGCATGTTGGCCGACGACAAGACCCGCGCCAACACCGAAAAGCTGATCCCGCTGCGCCGCGTCGGACAGCCGCAGGAGCTGGCTAACGCGATCCTCTTCCTGGCCTCCGACGAAGCTTCCTACATCACCGGCGCTTGCCTGCCGGTGGATGGCGGGCGCAGCTCGGAGCTCTATACGGTGCTGGAGTGATGAGCATGGAGCAGAGCGCATTGCTGGCGCGTATCGACCGCCTCGAGTCGATCGAGGAGATTCGCCAACTGGCCGGCAAGTATTCGTTGTCGCTGGACATGCGTGACCTCGATGCGCACGTCAACCTGTTCGCCGCGGACATCCGCGTCGGCCGTGAAAAGACCGGTCGCGCGCATCTGAAAGCCTGGGTCGATTCGACCCTGCGCGACCAGTTCAGCGGCACCTCGCACCACCTGGGTCAGCACATCATCGAGTTTGTCGACGCCGACCACGCGGTGGGCGTCGTGTACTCGAAGAACGAGCATGAGACCGGCCCGGAATGGGTGACCATGCAGATGCTCTATTGGGACGACTACGAGCGCATCGACGGGCGCTGGTACTTCCGTCGGCGCCTGCCTTGCTACTGGTACGCCAGCGACTTGAACAAGCCACCGATTGGCGAGCGGAAAATGCGCTGGCCGGGACGTGAACCGTATTTCGGCACGTTCCACGATCTGTTCCCGTCCTGGACCGAGTTCTGGGCCAATCGCCCGGACAAGGACTGCCTGCCGCAAGTCGCCCCGGCGGCGCCCCTGGAACAATTCCTTAACACGCTGCGCCGTTCCACCCAGGCGCCGAAGATTCGTGTGCGCTGAGGAGTCGATATGAGCATCTTGTTTGAGCCGGTACGGTTGGGTGAGCTGGAGTTGGCCAACCGTATCGTCATGGCGCCGATGACCCGCAGCCGTGCCGATGCCCGCGCGGTGCCGACAGCGGAAATGGTCGACTACTACCGCCAGCGCGCGAGTGCCGGGCTGATTGTCGCCGAAGGCACCGCGCCCTCGGCCAATGGCCTCGGTTATTGCCGCACCCCGGCGATCTACAGCACTGAGCAGATCGCTGCCTGGCGCAAAGTCACCCGAGCGGTGCATGACGCCGGCGGACGGATCGTCCTGCAACTGATGCACGTCGGCCGGGCGGCCAGCCATCACAACAAGCCGGCCGGTGCGTTGACCGTGGCACCCTCCGCGGTGCGCGCGCACACCCAGTTGTTCAGCGATGCCGCCGGCCTGGTCGATAGCGACGAGCCGCAAGCACTGGCCCTGGACGAGGTCGCCACGGTGATCGAGGAATATCGCCGCGCCGCACTGAATGCCCGCGAAGCCGGCTTCGACGGCGTCGAGCTGCATTGCACCAGCGGTTACCTGCCGATGCAGTTCATGGCTTCGGGCAGCAACCTGCGCGATGACCGCTACGGCGGCAACACCGAAAACCGTGTGCGTTTCCCGGCCGAGGTGCTGGGCGCCATGGCCACGGCCATCGGGGCCGGGCGAGTGGGTTTCCGCCTGTGTCCGGGCAACTCTTACAACGATATTAGCGACGCCGATCCGGCCGCCACGGCGGCAGCACTGTGCACGGTGGTCGAGCCGCTGGGCCTGGCCTACCTGCACATCATGCGTTCGCCGCTGGCCGAGCTGGATGCCTTTGCCCTGGCGCATCAGTACAGCAGTAGTGGGCTGATCCTCAATGACGGCTTCGATGGCCCGTCGGCAACGGCGGCGCTGGAGGCCGGGCAGGGTGAAGCGGTGTCGTTCGCCCGGCATTTCATCGGCAACCCGGATCTGGTCGAGCGCCTGCGTGCGGGGCTGCCGCTGTCCGGTTTCGATCGCAAGACCCTGTATTCCCCTGGTGCCCGTGGTTATTCGGATTACCCGAACGGGGCGAGAGCGTTGGCATGAATGGCAGGTCTTTTGCGGAGGTAGGGATGAACGATTTCAACGAACTGAGTCAACTGTCGAGTGTCGACAACAAACCTGTGTCCCGCGAGCAGACCCAGGCCCTCCTGGATCGCCGCTCAGTGGCCAGCGGGCAGATCAAGCCGGCGGACCGCTACACCATCGCCGACCGCGTGGAAGAGCAGGCGCGGCGTTTTCCTGAGCGCCCGTTTCTGATCTATGGCGAGCAGTGCCTGAGCTATGCCGAGGTGGACGCGCGCGCCAACCAACTGGCCCATGCTTTCCATGCCCGTGGCTTGCGTCCGGGCGATGTCTGCGCCATTGCCATGGAGAACCGTCCGGAGTTTTTCTGCAGCTGGTTCGGTCTGGCCAAGCTGGGTGTGGTGGCAGCCTTCATCAATACCCAGGTCAACGGCCGGCCACTGGTGCATGCGCTGGAATCCACGGGAGCCAAGGCTGTGGTGGTCGGCGAGGAATGCCTGGCCAATCTGCTGGCGACCGAAGGCCTGCCGGATCTGCCCTGGTGGCTGGTGCCGGACGCCGAGAACCCCGCCAGCGAGGCACTGCTCGCCAGGGTCGATGCCAGCTTTGCCGCACAGGTGGCGGCTGCACCGCGCACGGCATTCCCGCGCGACTTGCGCGCGGACCTGCCGGCCGAGACAACGGGCCTGCTGATTTTCACCTCCGGCACCACCGGGCTGCCGAAAGCGGCGCGTTACAGCCATATGCGCTGGATGTCTTCCGGCGATGTGATGGAAGAAACCCTGCAAGTCACGCCCGAGGATGTCTTTTACTGCTGCCTGCCGCTGTACCACGGCGCGGCGGCCACCTCGGTGACCTCCACCGCGCTGCGCGGCGGGGCGAGCATCGTGGTGCGGCGCAAGTTCAGTACCCGCGAGTTCTGGAAAGACGTGAACCGCAACGGCATCAGCGTGTTCCAGTACATCGGTGAAATCTGCCGCTACCTGCTCAACCAGCCGGAAGCGGCGGGTGATCGCGAGCACAGCCTGCGCTGCATGCTCGGCGCCGGCCTGAGCCCGGAGACCTGGCAGCGCTGGGTGGAGCGTTTCGGCCCGATCCAGATTTTCGAGGGCTGGGGTGCCACCGAGGCCAACACCGCAGTGATCAACGTGGACAACTACCCAGGCTCCTGCGGTCGCGTGCCGTTCTGGGAAAAGACCAACCTGCGCCTGGTGCGTTACGACGTCGATAGCGAAAGTCATCCGCGCGACGAGCAGGGCTTCTACCGCCTGTGCGAGGTCGGCGAGATCGGCGAAGCCATGGGCTTTATCGTCAATCATCCGCAAATCGGCGGCGGTCGCTTCGAGGGCTACACCTCGGCCGAGGCCACCGAAAGCAAGATTCGCCGCAATGTCTTCAGCCAGGGCGATGCGTTCTGGAGCTCGGGTGACCTGCTGCGCTACAACGAGGACGGCTACCTGTACTTCGTCGACCGCATCGGCGATACCTTCCGCTGGAAGAGCGAGAACGTCTCGACCCAGGAAGTCGCCGATGGCCTGAGTGATTTCCCTGGGCTGGAGCTGATCAACATCTACGGTGTGCAGGTGCCTGGGCATGAGGGCCGCGCCGGTATGGCGGCGGTGTTGATGCAGGAGGGCCACGCCTTCGACCCGGCGGCGTTCTACGCGCTGACCGAGGCACGCTTGCCGCGCTATGCCGCGCCGGTGTTCGTGCGGGTGTCGGCGGCGGCCGACCTGACCAGCACCTTCAAGCTGCGCAAGGTCGACTTGCAGCGCCAGGGCTATGCCCCGACGGCCTTTGCCGACCCGCTGTACATCCGCGATGAAAGCAGCCGCAGCTATCAGCCGTACTCGGCCGAGTTGCTGGCCCGGGCTGGTCTGCCGGCCTTCGCCGGTGACTCCCGTGGCTGAGCTCGACGCCCAGGGCCACGAATGGCGTGACGGCCTGCGCTTCCCCTGGCCGCAGCCGCCGGCCAACGGGCAGGTGCAGGAGGTCGCGCCGGGCGTGCTCTGGCTGCGCATGCCGCTGCCGTTCGGGTTGGACCATATCAACCTCTACCTGCTGCGCCATGGTGACGGCTGGGTGGCGGTCGATACCGGTCTGAACACTGAGCAAACCCGCGAAGTGTGGGAGCAGGTGTTTGTCGAGGCGATGGACGGCCTGCCGCTCCGCGGGGTGATCTGCACGCACTTTCATTCCGACCATGCCGGAGTGCTCGGCTGGCTGGCCGAACGCTTCCGCTGCCCGGTGTTCATGACCGCCGGCGAGTTCCAGTGGCTGCACCTGGGAGCGCCAAAAGATTCCACGCCGAGCTGGGCGTTTGTCGATCACTTCCACAAGGCCGGGTTCGACAGCGAACGGACCGAGGCCATGTTGCCGCTGATCCAGGTCGAGCATTTCCGCACGGTCCTGCCGACCGGCTTCCGTCGCCTCAGTGAAGGCAGCGTGCTGGACATCGGCGGACGCCGTTGGCAGGTGGTCATCGGCCGCGGCCATTCCCCCGAGCATGCCTGTCTGTATGCCGAGGCAGACGGCCTGTTGATATCCGGCGATCAGGTGCTGCCACGGATCACCTCGACGGTCTCGGTGCAGGTGACCGAGCCCGACGCCGATCCGTTGCGCGACTGGCTGCAATCCATTGAGCGGCTGCGTGAGTTGCCTGACAGCCTGTTGGTGCTGCCGGCGCACGAGCGTCCGTTTTTCAATTTGCACCACCGACTGGACCAATTGCGGGCCCATCACCAGGTGCATCTGGAGCAAATGCTGGCCGTCTGTGAAGAGCCGCGTAGCGCGCTTGAGCTGATGACCGCGCTGTTTCCGAGGGTCAAAAGTCGTTTCGACGAACTGATGGCCGTCGGCGAAACGTTGGCGCATGCCAACTACCTCATCGCCGAGGGGGCGCTCGTGCGTGAGGAGGAAGCTGCAGTGCATCGCTATCGGCGTACCCCTGCGGGTGCGTCGGGGGGCAACCCACTCGGGCAACTCCGGGCTGATTGGTGATGAACGCTGTTCAAGCATTTCATACGGCCAGTCGGCCGTTAATCAGGAGAAGCAGTGTGATCAATAAAAACAACAAATCTGGTACTGGTCCTGGCTTACCGAGTTTTCAGGTTGCGAGTCTGGCGGTCGCCATCGCACTGGTTTCGAGCCCGGCCTGGTCGGGCGAAACCATCGAGTTTGACAATGGCACCACCATCGACTGGACCCTGACCACCAGCTACGGCATGGGTGTGCGCCTGAGTGATCAGGACAAGGACCTGCTCACGGTCAACGCGGATGACGGTGATCGCAACTTCGACAAGGGCAGCCTCACCACCAACCGCGTTGGCGCCCTGGGCGAGATGATCGTGCGCAAAGACAACTACGGTGCCGTGTTGCGCGCCAGTACCTTCTACGACGACGTTTACCACCAGAAGAACGACAACGACTCGCCCGCGACGGTGAACAAGACCGGCGCCCATGATGAATTCACCAGCGACACCAAGTACTACAGCGGTGGTCGCAGCAAGTTCCTGGATGCCTATGTCTTCGGCGGCTGGCGCTTCGAGAATGATTCGATGCTCGACATGAAGGCCGGTCGGCATGTCGAATCCTGGGGCGAGGGTCTGTTCTACTCGGGCGTCAACGGCGTACAAAGCCATGCCGACGCGGTCAAGGCGGCGCAGCCGGGGGTTGAGATCAAGGAAGTGCTATTGCCGGTTGGGCAGGTTTCCGCGAATTACCGTTTCAACCCGCAAATCGGTGTCAGCGCCTATTACCAGTACGAGTGGAAGGGCACCGAATTGCCGCCGGTGGGCAGTTACTTATCCACCAGCGATGTGGTTGGCCCAGGCCGTGAGTTCATTTTCGGTCAGGGGGGCAGCCGGATCAACTACGCAGGCGCCGACGAGCCGCGTGACGATGGTCAGTGGGGGGTTCAGGTGCGTTACCGGCCTGTGCCAGCCTGGGAAGTTGCGCTGTTCCACGTCAACTACCACGACAAGAACCCGGCCACCGCGCTGGTCAATTATCGGGCCGTACCCGTCGGTGGCGGTGCATTTGCCGGTGCGCCGTCCGGCTACAACATCACCTATTTCGAAGATATCAAGCTGACCGGGCTTAGTGCCTCGACCAAGTTTGGCGATGTCCAGGTCGGTGCCGAGTGGTCCTACCGTGACGGCGTACCGGTGATGGTCAATACCGGGCTCGGTGCGACGCCGGCGCGTGGCAAGGGCCAGCAGATGCAGCTCTCGGCCATCCGCATCCTCGGTGACCGGCCATGGGCCAGTCAGACGTCGTTAACCGCCGAGATCGTCCATGTGCGCGTCGATAGCGTCGAAGACACGTCGGCGGCGCCGAACCTGCTGGCATTGGGCAATCGCCTGATTCCACAGATGAGGCCGCTGGTGCAGGAATCCGATGACTACACCTACAAGACCGCCGCCGGCTGGCGCAGTCAGGATGCCAGTGCCTTCACCGTGGGCGCCTCGTTCAGCTACCCGGGGGTATTCGAAGGCTGGGACCTGGAGGTGCCGTTCAACTTCTCCAACGTGTTCAGCGGCGCTGCGCCGATGGGGGGGACCATTTCCGGGGCGCAGGGTGATCGTCGCTTCAGTGCCGGCACCACCTTCAAATACCTCGGCAACTTTGAGGTCGCGATGAGGCTCATCGGTTATCTGGGTGAGGCGGATCCGGTCAAGCGGCAGTTGGCGGATCGTGACTACGCCACCCTGGCGCTGAAATACAGCTTCTAATCGACTCGTTCGGCGGTGAAGAAGGGAGCCTGCGGGCTCCCTTCTTTTTTGGCTATGCCCCAATGACGTGTTGAGGCGTGCAAGCCCGGCAGGTGATGCCTGAGACGATGCTTCGTAGGGTGGGTTAGCCGTAGGCGTAACCCACCGAGCAGGTTAGACGCCAGTGTTCTGGGCGATGCCGCTGGTGGGTTACGCCGCTACGCGGCTAACCCACCCTACAAAAGCGCGGTGCCACACTAAATCGGTACATAGCCTTCTTTTTGCCGACCCGGGCACTTGCGCCGGCACCGGGTGAAAGCCTGGCGGGCGACTCGATTTAGTTGTCTAGTCAGTTTGGACGATTATCTGCCGACCTAGATGTGGAAAGGTTGGTGTACGACAAAAACCTGAAGAACACTGTCTTCGAGTGGGGAACCCATGGGTCTGAAAGGTAACGCGGCGATCATAGGCGCCGCTCAATACAAGCCGGAAAAATACGCCACGGCGCCGCGGATGTTCCACCTGGAGCAGGTCGCCGATCTGGCGGCGCAAGCGCTGCGGGATGCCGGGCTGCGCGCCGAGGACCTCGATGGTCTGGTGATTAACGGCCCGCATTTCCACGAGGCTTCGGTGTTCGTGCCGGCCATGGCCGCCGAGTACTTGGGTCTCAAAGTCAATTTCGCCGAAGTGGTCGATCTCGGCGGCTGTACCGGCGTCGGTATGGTCTGGCGCGCGGCTGCGGCCATCGAGCTGGGCCTTTGCCAGGCGGTGTTGTGCGTGATGCCCGCGCGGATGGCGCCCATGGGTCGCGACGAGGACGTCGGCGCGATGGCTCGTGGCATGCGCTACGGTGGCCACAGCACGGCCTTCGGCGCTCCGGAAGCGGAGTTCGACCTGCCTTACGGGCACATGGGCCAGAACACCGGCTATGCCATGATCGCGCAGCGTTATGCGGCGCAGTACGACTACGACCCGGTGGCCATGGCCAAGATTGCCGTGGACCAGCGCACCAACGCCCTGGCCAACCCGCAGGCGATGTTCTACGGCCAGCCGCTGACCGTCGAGCAGGTACTGGCGAGCAAAATGGTCGCCGACCCCCTGCATGTCCTCGAAATCGTCATGCCGGTGGCGGGTGGCGCGGCGCTGATCATCGCCTCCAAGGAAGTGGCCGCCCGTGCGCGCAAACGTCCGGCGTTCATCACCGGCTTCGGCGAGCACCTGGCGTTCAAGTCTCCGTCTTACGCCGATGACATGATCCACACCCCGATTGGTCCGGCCTCGCAGCGCGCCTTCGCGATGGCCGGGTTGAAGCCGACCGATGTGGATGCCGCACAGATTTACGATTGCTACACCATCACCGCCTTGCTGACTCTGGAAGATGCCGGTTTCTGCGCCAAGGGCGAGGGCATGAGTTTTGTCCGCGAACACGACCTGACCTGGCGCGGCGATTTCCCCATGAACACCCACGGCGGCCAGCTCAGCTTCGGTCAGGCCGGCGCGGCCGGTGGCATGTCGCAGATCATCGAAGCAGTGACCCAAATTGCCGGTGAAGCCGGTGAACGTCAGCTCAAGCGCTGCGATAGCGTCTACGTCTCCGGTACCGGCGGCGTGATGAGTGAGCAGGGCGCGTTGATTCTCCAGGGAGCATGACGAACATGTCGAACAACAAACCAATGCCGGCGCCGACCGAGATTTCCGCGCCGTTCTGGGAAGGCCTCAAGGCCGAGCGTCTGTTGATCCAGCAGTGCAATGCCTGCCAGCACTGGGTGTTTTACCCGCGCCGGCACTGCCCGAGCTGCCTGGCCCATGACCTGTCCTGGCGGGAGGTCAACGGTAACGCCAAGCTGTACAGCTTCACGGTGACGCGGATTGCCACGCTGCCGGATTTCGCCGACGAAATGCCGCAGAAACTGGCGGTCGTCGAACTCGACGAAGGGGTGCGGATCAACACCAACCTGGTCGGTCTTGAGGAAGATGAAATTCGCATCGGCATGCGTTTGCAGCCGGTGTTCGCCGAGGTCGATGACAAAGGCACGCGCCTGCTGCGCTTCACCGGCATGGACAGCGACGTCGACAGCCTGAAGCGGCTGCCAACGCTAGCCGAGCCACAGGCCGAAAGCACCGAGTCGACGCCGCCGGCACGCCGGATTGCGCTGGACGACGAGGCCGCGCTGAAGTCGCTGGTGAGCGAGGAGTTCTCGGCCTGGAGTAATCAGATCGTGGTCGATCAGGCATTGATCAATGCCTTCGCCGAGTTGTCCGGCGACGACTACTGGATCCACACCGACCCCGAGCGCGCGCGCAAGGAAAGCCCGTTCGGCGGCACCATCGCCCATGGCGCCCTGGTGCAAGTGCTGCAGTCACGCCTGAACGTGCCGCTGGGCTTCGAGATCACCGGTTTCACCAACATGGTCAACTACGGCTCCGACCGCCTGCGCTTCCCGGCGCCGGTATCCGCCGGCTCGCGCATCCATTCGCGGGCACGGGTCAAAAGCGTGGAACGGGTCAAAAGCGGCACGCAGCTGACCCTGGAGTTGAATATCCATGTGGTCGGCAGCGAACGACCATCGGTGATCAACGAGCTGGTGATTCTGTACATGTAAGTGATTTGTGCCTGCCCGCAACGGGCAGGCACAACCCCTGTAGATGATGAGGAGTCCCTTGGACATGTTTCAACTGACAGGAAAAGTTGCCCTCGTGACCGGCGCCGGCCGTGGCATGGGTTTTGGTATTGCCCAGACGCTGGCGCGTCAGGGCGCTACCGTGGTGATCAACGACTTCTTTCTCGAGCGCGCCCAGGAGGCTGCAGAAGCCTTGCGTGCAGAAGGGCTGCAGGCGCACCCGGTGGCGACGGACATGACCGATCGCCAGGCTATTTTTGCCATGGTAGAGAAGGTGCAGGGCGAGATTGGCGCGATAGATATCTTTGTCCATAACGCCGGGGTGCCCGCCCTGGGCTGGGATTACGTGCAGTTCATGCAGTCGACGCCGGAGCAGTGGGATAGCTGGCTGCAGTTGAATCTGCACGGCCTGATGCACAGCTGCCAGGCGATCCTGCCATCGATGATGGAGCGCGGCTGGGGGCGGATTATCGCCATCAATTCCGATGCGGCACGCACGGCGACCGGCATGGGCCTGTGCGCCTACGGTGCTGCCAAAGCCGGTGCACTCGGCTTTCTGCGCAACCTTTCCGGTGAAGTCGGACCGCACGGCGTCACCGTCAATGGCCTTTCGCTCGGCACCATGAACAACTGGGAAGGCTCCGATGCCATCGCCAGGAAAAGTGCTTCGGTAAAACGCGCAGGCAGCCCGCAAGACGTCGGTGCCGCAGTCGCTTATCTGGCTTCGCTCGAAGCCGAATGGGTGAACGGCCAGATATTGCCGGTCAACGGCGGCAGCCTGGTGGCTTGAGTACCCCTTCGTCTCTGTAGCCGCTGCCCTGGGCGGACCAACACCTGCAAAGCACCTCAAATTTGACGTGTTTAGCAGGTGCCGATTTTTCCGCCTATTTCCGACGTCAACGCATGGGCAGCATGCTGCAGTTCCTCGACATATTGTCGTAATGAAGATGCAGAGACCAAATCTTGCATAGGGTGTAAGGACACCAGGTAGTGCGGCTGTCCATCGACCCCAAACACTGGGGCAATGATGTGACTCACACTTTTCGACTGGGAGTCATCCAGCTCCTGGGGGGTATATAAGTGTGCATCTACAGCCAATGCCATTTTGTCTAGCTGCCGACGTAAAACCTCCATAGATCCGGCATGCTGAACTGCACTGAGCAGATCACGAAACTGCGCCATCATTGCACTGCCATTGCTGCGCATCCCGTAAACCGCGTAGCCCAGCCCCCGCACATGTTCGAGCAGCTCAAGCTGCACCTTGGTATCGACAACGGCCCCGGATTTTTCCGCCTGCTGCAGCCACACACTGACTTCTTTAGGCGTACGCCAGGCCATTGCTAGCGTGCCATGAGGCGGATCCATCGGTAATTGAACGCCGGGACTGATACCTAGCTCTCCCGTGTTGCCTACAGTCAGAACCACTTCCTGCCTTCCGCTAGTCACCTGCGCTAGCGCACAGCCGCATCGACATTGTTCGGCCAAACGACCCAAAACATCGTTGGCAACCCCCAGCAATGGATAACGCTGTCGAACCCCCTGAAGCAGGCGCAAGACCCCAGCCCCCAGCCGAAAACTCCGATCAGGCAAGCGCTCCACATAACCAGTCTCGTGCAGAGTCTTGAGGATGAGCGACAAGGTCGATGTGCTCAGTTGCAGCCTGCGCGCGATTTCGGAGGCGCTTAGCGATTCTGGCTCGCCAGCGAGCGTTTCAAGGACGGCGATCACTCTTGACGTCGGAGGTGACGACTGCATAATAAATTACTACTTGGAAATAGATTCCATATATTAGTAAATGGAGGCGAGGATGACAACTGCAGTTGAACGCGATACGTCTGTCGGTGATTTCAGCAGTTGGGGGCTGACGGCTTGGGAGTTTGACGATTTCCACCATCACGAATTACCGCAGCGCTTGCAGTCCGGCGTTAATGCTCAAGTGGTATGGGATCTGAGAGGCGCACCGCCTTTCGCTGTCGCTCTCAAAGATGGCAGGGCCTATAGCTATGTGGTGGACGGGGAGGTGGTGCGCATTGAGCCGGGTGTGCATGCGCAGGCTGCATGTGTCGTGGAGTTTGATGAGCGCGCCTGGCAGAACTATGTGCATGAACTCCGTACCCCCTCGGCACTGGTACTCGCGCAGTCAGTTCGATTGTTGCGCGGCGGCATGCAGGAGTGGGACGTCTGGTCACCGGCGCTGCAGTGCATGTATTCGGGGCGTGATATTTACGACCCCGCCAAGCCTCTGCTGGATGCCCAGGGACAACCGCTTGACCTGCGCCGCAGCTTTACCTTGGACGACAGTCGGGAGGAGATGTCGCACTACCTGCGCACTGCTGGCTATATCGTCGTGCGTGGGGCAATGCGCCACCGACTGGAGGACATTCGCGGCGAGATCGAGCGCATACGCAGCGAAGCCACGGAAGGAGAAATTTTCTCGTGGTGGACCAATCATCTGACTTCCGGTCAGCGCTTCCCGTATCGCCTGATGTTCATTTCGGAACATTCGCAACTGGTTCGTCAATTGATGAACGACGATCCCACGATTGCCGAACTGGTTGCTCTGAGCCAGCGCGAACTGGTACCGCTGCATGATCGGGGGCAAGGAGCCATGACGGTGCTCAAACCTTTCGGTGTCGGCGCTAAACTGGCGCCCAGCATTGCCGCTAATTTGGGCTGGCACACCGATTGCGGTTTGGGCGGATGCGGAATTACTTGCCCATCGATTAACGTCGGCATCCATCTGGATGCGGCAAACCCAGAAAGCTCCCAGCTCTGGGTGCTGGCTGGCTCCCACGGACGCGGCGTCCACCATTCCACAGCCATCGGCGTAGAAAGCCCTAAAGCGATTCCGCTCGATACCGAGCCTGGAGACATCACCATCCACTACTCGTGCGTAAAACATGCCGGCCCACCACCCACCGGGCCCAATGTGCGTCGCACACTGTATTTACCCTTCTACAGCCCGGACACGCTCAAACTGCTGGGACGCTTCCAGAGCTTTGAGCAAATCCTGCCGGGCTTTGGAAGCGGACACATTCCCAGCCTGGACCAAGTGGCCAAGGAACAGACCGCCATGAACCCCATGTAAGGGGTGAGCATTGCCTCGAAGGTGCCGCGGGTGAACTCCCCGGCGCCTTTTTGTTTGGCTTACGCTCCAATGGTTAACCGCTTCGCTGCTTTGCGCCCCATGCCATGCGGCGGAATGACTGCTTATTCCGTTGGGCAGCGACTGCTCTTGGGCCGCTTCTGTTGAAAAGCTAGATCCAGCATCGCCTGAACGCTCGCCTCCGTGGCGAGGCGTCGTTCGAGCGCGGGTAAGGGCGACGTCCCTGTCGCCTTAAGTGGTTAGTAGGGCAGGAAGTGGCCGCCGTTGACGTCCAGTTGCGCGCCGGTAACGACCTTGGCGTAGTCGCTGGCCAGGTACAGGGCGGCCATGGCGCAGTCGCTGTCTTCGGGAATCTTGCGCAGGGCAATCTGCTGGGCGACCTGGTCGACCAGCGACTCCATCGGCACGCCCAGGCGCTTGGCTTCGCTCTTGAAGTAGCCGACCACCGGCGCGCCCCACATCCAGCCCATGAAGGTGGAGTTGACGCGGATGCCGAACGGGCCGAGATCCTGGGCCAGGTACTGCACGGCGGTTTTCAACGCGCCCTTGGAGACGGCATAGCCGGACTCCAGCTGGTTGGGGGTGCGGGTGGCCATGGTGTTGATCATCACGATGCTGCCCGACTTCTGCTTCTTCATCTGCGGCAGCACGGCGTGGGTCATCTGCATGGTGCCGAACAGGTTGACGTCCATCGCTTTGCGCCAGTCGTCCATTGACGACTCGCCGGAGCTGCCCCAGGCGCCATGGGCATAGGCGGAGTTGATCAGGGCGTCGATCTGGCCGAAGTGCTCGACGGTGAGCTCGGCGAGCTTCTGGCACTGCTCGACCTGAGCAATGTCGGTGGGAACCTTCAGAACCGGGGTGCTGTAGCCGGCGTCGCGGATCGCCTGTTCGGCATCGTCCAACTTGGCCGGGGTGCGGGTGGCCAACACCACGGCCTTGGCCTGGTATTCGGCGGCGCGCACGGCGAGCTTGATGCCCAGGCCAGGACCGATACCGGAAATGATGACAACTTTATCTTTCAGCAACATGGCAATTACCTTTTTGTTCTTGTGATGGCGAATGGGCCGCTAAGAACCTGTTTACGATCTGCTGCGCGTCGGCCATCCAGCGTTGAAGTCGGACTCAGAATGCTCATTTACAACACGTAAACTGCGCTTCTTCGCCCGACTTCGCCTTGTCTGGCCCTAGCTCGCGAGATCGTAAACAGGTTCTCAGGCACGGCTGGCGTGCAGTTCTTCGGCGCGCTTTTTCAGATCCAGGGCGACCTGGTCGAAGCCTTTTTTCACCCAGGCACCGTGCTCGCGCATGATGGTGTCCTGGTTCAGGCCGAGGAAAATGTCGGTGGTGAAATAGCTGCAGCGGTTGGCGTCGATGGCCTGGATGTACTGGTCGCGGCGGGCTGCGTCCATGTTTTCCGGGACCGGGCGCTGCTCCCAGGACAACAGCTGCTCGCGGTCGCAGGCCACCAGGTATTCGAAGACTGGAACGGTTTCGCCGGTATCGGGGGTAAGTACCTGCATATGCACCTCGTCGCCGAGCTGCATGCCGCAGCGGATGCTGGGGCAGAAGCTGTTCCACTGCGCGTAGTTGTCCAGATCGGTGAGCACTTCCCAGACCAGGCTGGCGGGTGCGTTGATTTCAACCTTGATCGACGTGACGATGTTTTCAGCCTTGGCCATGACTCGCTCCTGTTTCAGTTGATGGGCTTGGAGGTGATCTGCAGCTGTGCGCTCAACGGCTGGATGGTCTCCAGCAGGGTTTCATAGCCCGTCTCGGCGATCATCCAGCGGCCCTCGCGCTTGACGTAGCGATCCTGGTAGATCGCGCTGCCGTGCATGTGGGTGTTTTCCTCGAGGTTGATGAACACGTAGCTCAGGTACCAGAGGGCTTTGGCCTGGTCGCCATCGACTTCAATTTCCGGGGTGTGACCGTTGTGGGTGGCCAGGCGGGTCTTGGTGAACGAGGTGCGGTAGAAGTTCAGCGCATCGCCCAGGCCGTTGACGTGGAACTCGTAGGCAGGGCTCTTGAACGACAGGGTGATGTCTTCGGTGAGCATGCCCTGCAGCAGTTCGATGTTGCAGGTGTCGATGGCGCGGAAATAGCGCGCCTTGAGCTGCTTGATCAGTTCGATTGCTTCTAGGTCCAACATTTAAAGCCTCCTTGTGGGTTGCTCAGTGTGGGCTGCTCAGGCACTGAGCTGATATTCGCTGGTGAGGATGCAGTCGAACTGCTGGAAGTCGATAAAGTGGCTGGTCGATTCGTACATGGCCTGCCGCCGCTGCGCGCACTTGTCCGGATCGCCTATGGCGTCGAAGAAGCCTTGCTGGTTGCCAATCGCCTCGGGCGGGAAGTTTTCTTCGACTATGGCGTGCAGCTCCGGCGCGCCGGAGGTGAGCGCGCGTACCACGGCGTTCTGCCGGTAGCCGAAGATCGACTGCAGCGGGTAGGCCTGAGGCCCGTGCTCGTTGCGCCAGGCGTCGTACCACTGCTCGTAGCTCATCCGATCCGGCTTGCGCAGCAGCACCACCTGATTCATGCCGGGGGTACGCTGGCCAAGCGGCACCCGGTATTTGGCTGCGCGCGCCTCGCGCTCCTCGGGGTAGGGCTCGGATTCCGAAACCAGATACGCCTCCAGGCGGCTGGTCAAAGGCGTCAGAAGCTTCTGGATGGAGGGCAGTTGCAAGGCACTGTCCAGCCACAGCGAGATCATCCCGTCCAGGGGGACGGCGCTATTGGTGATGCGCTGTTCAGACGCGGCGGCCACCGCCTCATCGACCACCATGACGCGGATGTCTTGTGCACCGACGGCAGTCAGGTCGTCGTGCAGGCCGAGCAAGGCCTGGCGCCATTGTTCGGCGCTGTGTTGTGGTTGTTTCCACAAGCTCAACATGAGTTTTTCCACGATTCCTCCAACCTGCGTTTAGTGATTGGCGCTCAGATGACGGGCGCGATATTCCCTGTAGTCCTGGGTCATCTGTGCTTCGTTCAGACCGAAGCGCTCCAGGCTGTAGTCGTGGCTGGCGCGTTTTCCCCGGCTGTTTTGCGACAGCCAGACCTGCGCGTCGGCGCGGGCCTTGTCGGTGAACGGCAGATTGGCGAAGGCGTAAACCTTTTCCAGCATTTCCATCGGCTTGGTCACGGTGTCGGCGAAGTTGATGTCGAGGAAGCGCTCGGCAGCGTGCTGATCGCGGACCTGCATGGTGTGCCGGATGCCTCGCGCCATGCGGCTGTTCCACTGAGCGCCGGCGGCTTTCGGGTCCGGGTTGTCGCTGTACATCTGCCACAGGGTGTGGGCCATGCTGGCCATCGAGGGGATGGTCTGGGCGGGTTCACGGTGGGTCAGAATCACCTGCGCCTTGGGGAAGACATCCAGCAACAGGTGCAGGGTGTGCAGGTGCTGGGGGGCTTTCAGCAGCCAGCGTTGGCCAGCAGGCTCGCCACGCTGGTTTTTCTGCCACTGCAGGAACTGCAGCATTCTTTTCAACTGGGTGTAGACCGGGCGCTGATCTTGCTGATCCAGCCAGCGGGTATAGCTGGGCACGTTGGCGTAGGCGTCCATGGCGCACAGGAAGGAGTGTTCCATGAGCATGAACTCTTCGTCGCAGAGCACGGCATCCAGCGGGTGGATGGCGAGGATCTGCGGGATGGCCTCGGCCATCAGCTCGACCTCGGCTTTGGCCTGGGCGATGCGCTTGGCTGGCACGGCCAGGGTTTCGCCTTCCAGCGGCGCCGGATAGCGGGTTTCCCACCAGGCGGCCGAGTAGAAGCGTGGGTCAACGGCCAGGGTGCGCTGCAGCATGGTGGTGCCGGTGCGTGGCAGGCCGACGATGACCAGCGGATCGTCGAGCTCTATCTGGGTGATTTCCGGATAGCGGCTCAGGTAATCCTCCATCACCAGGCGGTTGACCAGTTGCCCGACCAGCCTTTCCTGCATCAGATACAGGCCGGTCTGCGACAGCTCGGCGTCGGCAGCCAGGGCATCGAGTAGCGCCTGCAGAGCCTGGCGATAGTTGTCATCGCCAAAATTGTTCAGGCCCTTGGCGCGCTCGATGGCGCTAGCCAGCAGGTTATCGACGGTCAAATCTTGAATTTGGGTGTGCGCGTTCATAGGGCCTCCGCGACAGCAGATACTTTTACGACCTGGGTGGTGGGGTGGCATTGCTCCTGGGCACCGACCCAGCGCAGGCACAGGGTGCCCTGGCGTACGCCGGCGGTTTGCAGCCAGTTGCTCACACCTGGATCTCGTTCGCTGAGCACCATGGTCACGCCGCCGTTGGCGTCGTACTGGGCCTGGTGTTTGTTGAAGCAGATGCGGTGGTAGCGGTAGTCCAGCGACTCCATCCAGTAGTTGTTGATCTGCAAGTTCCAGAAGTCGCAGTCCGGCACCTTGTCGATGTGGATGACCAGCGCCTCGTCCTCGGCCAGCGCCCAGTGCGAGTGGTAGTAGAAGATGTTCGGGTCGCCGCCCACGGCCTGGCACACAGCCTGGTCGGCCGGAGGCAACTGGTTGCTGTGGGGCTGATAGCTTTGCGCCCAGTCGGCAAACAGTTTGGCGGTGTTCTCGACGAAGCTGGACACCCGCGCCAGGCCTTGCTGGAAGGTCGCCGGGTCGAGGGCCTTGGGTTTGGCATCGGTGCCGATGCGCTCGATGCTCAGCTTGGCCGGCACTTCGCTCTGACGGTCAAGAAAGGTCTGGCGCACGATCAGGGCGTTGCTGGCGTCTTCCATCTTCAGCCAGTTGCCCGGTTGCGGTTCGCGGCTGAGGATGATTTCGAAGTTGCCCTGGGCATCGACCTGTAACTGGCTGGCATCGATGAAACCGGTCTGGATCAGGGTGCCGTCGGTTTCATAACCGCCTTTCTGGGTGCCAAAGCTCAGGTAGGCGACGCTGCCGCGCTGACCTTTGATGCGGTATTCCAGGGTGCCGTCCAGGCGCGCGTATTCGTAGAGGTTGTCCGGGTTGTCGGCACCGATCTTCGCGGTCTCGTGGGAAGTCTTGAAGAAGCTCGGGAAGGCCGGATCGGCGAACTCGATGTGCATCTCCAAGCCGATGCGCAGCAGGCGCGTGAGGTAGCGGAAGCCTTCGGCACGGGTGGCCGGATCGGCTGGCGTTTCCGGGCGCAGAATCTGTTCGCCACAGCGCTTCAGGTGATCGCAGAACTCGGACCAGGTCTGGCCGCTGAGCAGCTTTTCGTCAATGGAGCTTGTTGTCATTGTTGTGACTCTCCTGAACGGGCGGGCATTCGAGGCCGCCGCAGGGCGGCGGCGCGAATGGCGCGTCGGTCAATGTAAGGGCGAGAGAGAAAGGATTTCCTCATCCAGACGGACTAGCCGCGCGGTTTGCCCCCGCAAGGGCATGACGCCATTGCGGGGGAGACCGCGTCTGTCAGTAGTCCGGGCTGATGATTTCGCGCTCGACCAGCGTGGCGATGATCCGATCCACCGCCTGCTCCGGCGTCATCCGAGTGGTCTGGATGTGGATGTCGGGGGCGTCCGGGGCCTCGTAGGGCGAGTCGATGCCGGTGAAGTTTTTCAACTCACCACGGCGAACCTTCTTGTACAGCCCCTTCGGGTCGCGCTCTTCGGCCACCGCCAGCGGCGTGTCGATGAAGATCTCGAGGAACTCATCCTCCCCCAGCAGTTTGCGGGCCATTTCACGCTCGGACTGGAAGGGCGAAATGAAGGCGGTGATGGCGATCAGGCCGGCGTCGACGAACAGCTTGCCGACCTCGGCCACCCGGCGAATGTTCTCCACGCGGTCGCCGTCGGTGAAGCCCAGGTCGCGGTTCAGGCCGTGGCGCACGTTGTCGCCGTCGAGCAGATAGGTATGCCGGCCGCGGGCGTACAGACGGGTTTCCAGCAGGTTGGCGATGGCCGACTTGCCGGCCCCGGACAGCCCGGTGAACCACAGCAGCACCGGCTTCTGACCCATCTGCTCGGCGCGCGCCTTCTTGCTCACGTCGACGTGCTGCATATGGATGTTCTGCGAGCGGCGCAGGGAGAACTCGATCAGGCCCGCACCAACGGTGGCGTTGCTCAGGCGGTCGATGAGGATGAAACTGCCGGTTTCGCGGTTGTCCTTGTAGGGGTCGAAGGCGATCGGCTGGCTGCTGGAGAGGTTGCACACGCCGATTTCGTTCAGCGCCAGTTCCTTGGTCGCCAGATGCTCCATGGTGTTGACGTTGATCTTGTACTTGGGCGCCGCCAAGGTCACCGGCAGGGTCTTGCCGCCGATCTTCATCAGGTAGGGGCGACCGCCGAGCATGGGTTGTTCGTGCATCCAGATCAGGCTGACCTGGAACTGATCGGCCACGCTGGCCGGGTCTTCTGCGGTGGCCAGCACGTCGCCGCGACTGCAATCGACTTCGTCGGTCAGGGTCAGGGTGATGGACTGTCCAGCCACGGCCTGCTGCAGGTCACCGTCGAGGGTCACGATGCGGGCGATATGGCTCTCTTGCCCGGCCGGCAGAACCCGTACGCGGTCACCGGGGCGTACCACGCCGCTGGCGATGGTGCCGGTGAAGCCACGGAAATCCAGGTTGGGACGGTTGACCCACTGCACCGGCATGCGGAACGACAGCTTCTGCTGGTGCGCTTCGTCGATCTCGACGGTTTCCAGATAGCCCATCAGCGTGGTGCCGCGGTACCAGGGCATGTGCGCGCTCTGCTCGGTGATGTTCTCACCGCGTAGCGCCGACATCGGGATGGCGGTGACATCCTGCAGGTTGATCTGCTTGGCGAAGGCGCGGTAGTCGTCAACGATGTCGTTGAAGACCTTCTCCGAGTAGTCCATCAGGTCCATCTTGTTGACCGCCAGCACCACCTTGCGAATGCCGATCAGCGAGGCCAGAAAGCTGTGACGCCTGGACTGGGTCAGCACGCCGCGGCGGGCATCGATCATCACCACCGCCACGTCCGCGGTGGAGGCACCGGTGACCATGTTGCGGGTGTACTGCTCGTGGCCGGGGGTGTCGGCGACGATGAACTTGCGCTGATCGGTGGAGAAGAAACGGTAGGCCACGTCGATGGTGATGCCTTGCTCGCGCTCGGCGGCCAGGCCGTCCACCAGCAGGGCGAAGTCCAGCTCGCCACCCTGGGTGCCGACTTTCTTGGAGTCGGCTTCCAGCGCTTCCATCTGGTCTTCGAAGAGCATTTTCGAGTCGTACAGCAGGCGTCCGATCAGGGTGCTCTTGCCGTCGTCCACGCTGCCGCAGGTGATGAAACGCAGCAGGCTCTTGTGCTCGTGGGCTTTGAGGTATTGCTCGATGTCCTCGGCAATCAGGTCAGATACGTGTGCCATTAGAAGTACCCCTCTTGTTTTTTCTTCTCCATCGATGCCGCCGAGTCGTGATCGATCATGCGGCCCTGGCGCTCGGAAGTGCGGGTCAGCAGCATTTCCTGAATGATCTTGGGCAGGGTGTCGGCCTCGGACTCGACCGCGCCGGTGAGCGGGTAGCAGCCCAGGGTGCGGAAGCGCACGTTGCGGATCATTGGCACTTCGCCAGGGTTGAGCGGCATGCGCTCGTCATCGACCATGACCAGCATGCCGTCGCGCTCGACCACCGGACGCGGCGCGGAGAAGTACAGCGGGACGATCGGGATGTTCTCCAGATGGATGTATTGCCAGATGTCCAGCTCGGTCCAGTTGGACAGGGGGAACACGCGGATCGACTCACCCTTGTGTTTACGCGCGTTGTACAGGTGCCAGAGTTCCGGTCGCTGATTCTTCGGGTCCCAGCGGTGCTGATCGGAGCGGAAGGAGAAAATCCGTTCCTTGGCCCGCGATTTTTCCTCGTCACGGCGTGCGCCGCCGAAGGCCGCATCGAAGCCGTAGTGATCCAGCGCCTGCTTCAGGCCCTCGGTCTTCATGATCTCGGTGTGGATCTGCGAGCCGTGCTTGAACGGGCTGATGCCCATTTCAAGGCCTTCCGGGTTGGTATGGGTCAGCAGCTCCAGGCCAAGTTTGGCCACCATCTGATCGCGGAAGCGATACATGTCTTGGAACTTCCAGGTGGTGTCGACATGCAGCAGGGGGAAGGGGGGCTTGGCCGGATAGAAGGCCTTCATCGCCAGGTGCAGCATGACCGCGCTGTCCTTGCCGATGGAGTAGAGCATGACCGGGTTGTCGGCTTCGGCGACCACTTCGCGCATCGCCTGGATGCTCTCGGCTTCCAGGCGTTGTAGATGAGTAAGCGTCATAGATTTTTTCTCCGCTCTTTGTTGTTGTCGTTTCTCAACGTACAACCCCTGTCGCTCGGATTTATGCGCGACTTGATGTTTTAACATCAGGCGCAACATGTGCAGCATGGGGTTGCTGGGAAGGGTGGGAGCGGCATCGGACGCGTTGTCGAGCACATCGTCATTGCTGGCGCGGACGGCCTGTTGACGGATGTGCGTCGCCAACTCGCGGGCACCGCTGAGCATCTCGTTGGCTTCGGGCAGGTGGAACAGGTGCAGGCGCTCCGCGCGTTCCCCGGCCCAGGTGCTGAACGTGGCGGCGCGCTGCCAGTGCATGCCCGAGAGCAGGGCGAACACCTTGCGTTCGGCCGAACGTTGCAGGCGCTCGAAGAACTCTTCCAGGTGGGGGGCGCGCAAGCCGCCTTCGTAAGGCAGCCAGAGCACCTTGCCGCGGTTGCTGACCGCGCGTAGCACGCCGTAACTGAGCTTGCCCTGCGCGTTGCGCGCGCCGAAGTCGTCGATCCAGTGGATCTCGCCGTTCTCCGTGCGGGCCTGGGCGAGGATCTGCCGGTAGGTGCCGCGGTACCAGCGCTGCACTGCCGGCGAGGCATTGGCGACGCGCTTGGCCGGGCGCTCGGCATTCAGCTGCCAGCGTTGCAGGTAATGGGCGGCGGTGCGCTCCGGCAAGTCGATATCATGCAGGCGCTTGACCAACTCCTGCATGGCCTCCAGTTGCCAGAGCAGGAAGGGCAGCTGGTGCCGCTCCGGTGCCGAGCTGACCAGCAATTGGTAGATGTGCTGCTCTTGCTGCGCCGAGAGGCTGCGGCCTTCGCCTTGCTTGCGCCCGCGCTCGCGCACCGGTACGGCATTCCAGCCGCCGCTTTGCCAGGCCTTGTGGGCCGCGATGATGGTCGGCGCCGAGAGGCCGGTGTCCTGAGCGATCGCCTTGAGCGTATTGCCGGCGATGCGCAACTGCACGGCGCGCAGGCGTAGCGTGTTGATCTGGGGAATGGATAGCTGCTTGCCGTGGGACACAGGCGCTCCTGTTAAACATCCAGTTGCTGATTGGCGATACCGTGGATGCCTGTACTGTTCCCCTATCCCGAAAACGGCGCATAGGCCGTATGGATTAGTCGAACAACAAAAAACAGGAGAGACCCATGAACGAGCCAATGGCTGTTCTGCTCGAAGACGTCATCGGCATTACTCGCGCAGCGGGCGAGCTGGTGATGGCGGTGTACCGCTCGGATTTCGAGGTGCGCGGCAAAGAGGATGCGTCCCCGGTGACCGAGGCCGACGAACGGGCCGAGGCCTTGATTCTGCAAGCCCTGGCGGCGCGCACGCCGGAGATCCCGGTGATCTCCGAAGAGGCCGCCGCCGCCGGTCAGGTACCCGAGGTGGGTCAGCGCTTCTGGCTGGTGGACCCGCTGGACGGCACCAAGGAATTCATCAATCGCAATGGCGAGTTCACCGTCAACATCGCCCTGATCGATAACGGCGAACCGGTGCTGGGGGTGGTTCTGGCACCCGCGCTGGAGCGCCTGTTCGCCGGTGCCCGTGGTTGCGGAGCCTTTATCGAACAGGCCGGGCAGCGCCAGGCCATCCACTGCCGGGCGGTGTCGGAAGAGGGCCTGGACGTGGTCGCCAGCCGTTCCCATGGCGACGCCGAGGCGCTGGATAAATTCCTCGACGGGCGCAAGGTGCGCTCGCTGAAAAGCGCAGGCTCATCGCTGAAGATCTGCCTGGTCGCCGCCGGCGAGGCGGATCTCTATCCGCGCCTGGGGCGCACCATGGAGTGGGACATCGCCGCCGGACATGCGGTGCTAGTGGCGGCCGGTGGACAGATCCGCACCCTGGCCGGCGATGCGCTGCGCTATGGCAAGGACGGTCTGGACAACCCGCATTTCTATGCCAGCGGCTTGTAGGCCCTCTCGGTTTTGGTTTGGCTATGTACCCGTTAGGTGTTGCGAACCGCTTTTGTAGGGTGGGTTAGCCGCGCAGCGGCGTAACCCACCAGCGGTGCCGGCCTGAACATCAGTGTCCAGCAGGGTCGGTGGGTTACGCCTACGGCTAACCCACCCTACGAGTCTGATCGACGCTCTCGGTTTTGGCTTCCTGTCCTGTATCCATGCAGTCGTCGCGACATTCACGTCGCTCGTGGCGTAATTGCACTGACTCGACCACCCAATTGCATTCCTACTGACCATTCTGCACGCGGCTTAACCAGTGCACGCCGGAGGAAAACGGCCAAGAGCGGCCGATCGCAAAGCCGGTGGACAAGTAAACGTTGTCCACCCTACACCGCCCTCGAGTTCGAGTAGGGTGGAAAACCGCGCAGCGTTTTCCACCAATTTCTATCCAGGCTACCTTGCTTGGCGGGTGTGCTTGTGGAGACGGCTGGTAGGAACCTTGCTGATACCAACCTTGAACACATCGCCACCACTGTGGACGAGCAGGTATAGATACCCATTGGACATGGTCAGTACTCCGAAAGTTGGGACATATTTATTTTCTTTAGCCTAGCCATGCCTACACCCAGACAGTTCTGGGGCAGGCAAAAATAAATACATCCACTTTCTGCACCAATACTTCAAAAGGCTTGAGCAGCTAGTTGGATAGGTTCTTGCGGCAAGCGAAAAAGTCTTACATCAAGCGAAGTGAACGATCAACGACGAGCTTGGCCTGCTGCAATACCGAACCGAACTCTAAGGAGTTCTGCAACGGTGCGTCCCACCAAATATGCTCATGGGAGCTTGATGCCTGGGTCTTACATTTCCGCCTAAACCCGTGGCGCGAAAGAAATTCAGTAAAATCACTTCGGAGGACAACACCGGACGAAATGTAGCAGTGACGGTGCTTGCGATTTACGCCACCAAGTTTTACTCCACGGTAGTAAACAGCGGTTTGCATCCTTCCCGACTGCACAATGAAATGCATAGTTCTTTCGAGTTCACGCAATAGCGAGGCCATGGCGTACGGCATTTCACTGAACGCCTCCTCATTGTCGATTGCTTCCCATAGACCCGATTTTCCAGTGCCTCCATGTAATACGCCGGCAGCTCTGCGTTCGCCAATAAGATCTTTCTCACCAAGACCGCGTGCCAACATTAGTGCCTCACATTTCGAATATGAGATAGCAAGCGTCTTGACTCCTGAGTTTTCGGCTTGCTCAGCGACTTGGATGGGTATCTCATGAGCAACAACCCATGGGATTACTGTGGCGCAATCCAGCAAGGCAGACAGTTCTTCGGAATAGCGTATAGCTTGAGTGATCGCGTCCGGCTTAGCGCGCCCCTTCTTCAGTTCGATGAGATGACGATTTCCAGCGCCATCCGCAATTAGCAGATCTAAACGTCCAGATGGCAGCGAAAGTTGCTGAGCAAGCACACTCCAGCCAGTTCCTAAGATATCCTCCAAACAGCTTCTAACAAGTATCTCAAGGGCTCGCTCATGCATGGTGAATAACTCCAGCTGCGGCAATCATAGAGCTTCCAATTTCCGTCGGACGGTGTGCCTAACCGGCAGAGAGGAGAAAGATCGAACGGCAAGATCTGTAGTTTTTGTACACCCCCTCTGGCCGTGGTTATTGACTGGGATCAGGAAAAACGCCTGAGAAGGTACGCATCAGTCCTCATCAAAAAGACCAATGCAGTTAGCCTAGGCTGCTTTCGGCCGGCCAGGAGCTGGCGAAGGCGCGACCAGAGGTCGTCCGACGTCAGGAGGCGATAGATTCGAAGGGCAGCTAATGGCCGATATCTGCCTCTCGCGAACGCCCGCTATGGGGCGTGTGCGGCCGGTCGTCACTACGGCGTGTATTGGTCATGCCGCATGCTATTGATTGGTCAGTGCAATGCAATTGGCCGGTCAAATGCGATGCCAATACGCGCGCTCGTGGCTGCGCGCCTGGCCTTTTCCGCAACGACTCCGTTCGGCCTGCTGACAGGGGAGCTGCGGAGTGTGCGGAAGTTTCGCTGAACGTCGAGCAGTAGGGCGGATAACGCGCCGCGCTATCCGCTGTTGTGGAGTTTCGTTTCGTGATGCGGGCTGTCTTCGGTTCTTGCGGAACATCGGGGGCGTGGTTGTCGGTCAGTCTTGCAGGTCGACTTTCTCGATAAGGCCGACCTGCACTTCGCGCCGCAGGAAGCGCCATTGGCCGTTTTCGCGCAGCAGTTCGTCGTCGTAGCGAACGTGCCAGTCCTCCTTGCGGCGCTGCCCTTGCTCGTCAGCTACGTGGGTCGCCAGGCAGTAGGTGTAGCCCCGGGCACGATCGCCCTCGACCTCGAAGGCATGGTTGAACACCTTGTGCATGGTCCACTGGTACTGGCTGAGCGAGTCGATGATGGTCGCGCCGTCGGTTACCACGAAATCCGCCCAGTGAACGGCGACACCGTTGCTGGAGAAGCAGGCGCGGTAGGCGGCCGTGTCCTTGTCGTCGGCGGCGCGGGCATAGCGGTAGAGCAGGTCCTGGATCGCCAGGCGGTCATCCAACGTAGTGGTCATGGTGAATCTCCAAGAAAAAAAAGACCGGCCAGAGGCCGGTCAAGAGGAGCGGGCAAAGGGCGTTCAGGCCCGTGCCCGGGGTTCGCGAGGCATGCCGAGGGCGCGTTCGGCGATGATGTTGCGCTGGATCTCGTTGCTGCCGCCGTAAATGGTGTCGGCGCGGGTGAAGAGAAATAGTGACTGCAGGCGTGACAGCTCGTAGGGTGCGCCTTCGAGGATTTCGCCGGCGGCGCCGAGCACGTCCATGGCCAGTTTGCCGAGTTCGGCGTGCCAGGTGGACCAGGCCAGTTTGTAGATCATCGCTTCGCGGCGCAGGCTGCCGTCCTGGCTGCCGGAGAGCATGCGCAACGAGTTGTAGCGCAGCACTTTGAGGCCGGCCCAGGCCTGGGCCAGGCGCTGGCGCAGGATCGGGTCCTGGGCGGCGCCGTTGCTCTTGGCGATGCGGATGATCTCTTCCAGTTCGTTTTGAAACTGCATCTGCTGGCCGAGGGTCGATACGCCGCGCTCGAAGCCGAGCAGGGCCATGGCGATTTTCCAGCCGTCGCCGGGCTGGCCGATCATGTTGTCCGCTGCGGTTTGCGCCTGGTCGAAGAACACCTCGTTGAATTCCGCGGTGCCGGTCAGTTGCTGGATCGGCTGCACGCTGATGTTGGCCTGCGCCATCGGCACCAGCAGGAACGACAGGCCGTGATGGCCGACGCTGCCGGGCTCGGTACGGGCGAGGACGAAGCACCAGTCCGACTCGTGGGCCATGGAGGTCCAGACTTTCTGGCCGCTGATCAGCCAGCTATCGCCGGCCTCGTTGAGTGCCGCGCGGGTCTTGACGTTGGCCAGGTCGGAGCCGGCGCCGGGTTCGGAGTAGCCCTGGCACCAGAACTGCGTGCCGGCGAGGATGCCGGGCAGGAAACGCTGTTGCTGGGCGGGGGTGCCGAACGCGGCCAGGGTCGGGGCGACCAGGCCTTCGCCGATGTGGCCCATGCGTCCGGGGCCGCCGGCGCGGGCGTACTCCTCGTTGAAGATCACCTGCTGGCTGATGCTCAGGCCACGGCCGCCGTGCTCGGGCGCCAAGCCGACGCCGGTCCAGCCGCCGGCGGCCAGTTCGCGCTCCCAGGCTTTGCGTTCGCTGGGGAACATGTGTTCGTCGCCGGGCCCGCCGCGAAAGCGCAGGGGCTCGAAGGCGCCGCGCAGATGGGTGCTCATCCAGTCGGCGACTTCCGCGCGGAACTGCTCGTCTTGCGTGCTGAAGCCGATTTTCATAGCTGTTCTCCTAGGATCTGGACGGCCAGGCGCTCGCGGTGCACGGCCGGGGTGCCGAGGAACTGCTCGCTGGCGCGGGCGCGTTTGAAGTACAGGTGCGGGTCGTATTCCCAGGTGAAGCCAACCCCACCGTGCAGCTGGATGGCATCCGCGGCGCCGTGGAAGAAGGCTTCCGAGGCGTGGATCTTCGCCGTCGCCGCGGCGACCGCCAGTTCGCTGCGCACGGCTGCATCGCCATGCGGGTCGAGGCGTTCCTGGGCCACGCAGGCGGCGTAATAGGCCGCCGATCGGGCGCATTCGAGCTCCAGCATCAGGTCGGCGCAGCGGTGCTTGACAGCCTGGAAGCTGGCGATGGCGCGGCCGAACTGCTGGCGCTCGCGGGTGTAGGCGAGGGTCAGATCCAGCGCCTGCTGGGCGCCGCCGACCTGCTCGGCAGCGAGGCCGATGCAGGCGATCTGCAGCACCTCGCGCAGCAGTGGCCCACTTGCGCCGAACGCGCCGAGCAGGTCGGCGGCGCTCAGCTCGACGTTGTGCAGTTCGATGCGCGCGAGGCGCCGGGTCTGGTCCAGGGTCGGCAGGGTGTGGCGCGCCACGCCTGGGGTGCTGGCGGGCAGGGCGAACAGGCTGATGCCGGCCTCGCCACTCGTGCCTGGGCTGCGGACGGCGACGATCAGCAGATCGGCCTGGGCGCCGTCGACCACCTGCAGGTACTCGCCGTTCAGGCGGTAGCCATTGGCGCATGGCTGCACCACGGCCTGCACGCTGTCGGCATCCCAGCTGTTATTGCCGGCGAAGGCCAGGGTGGCGGTGCTGGTGCCGGCGGCGATGGCGGGCAGCCACTGTTCTTTCAGTGCTTGGTTGTCGCTGAGCAGCAGTGCCGGGGTGGCCAGGCAGGCGGTGGCATAGAAGGGCGCGCAGAGCAGGTAGCGGCCCATTTGCTCCAGCAGGATGCTCAGCTCGACGAGGCCCAGCCCCAGCCCGCCGTACTGCTCGGGGATATGCAGGGCCGGCCAATACATCTCCTCGGCGATCCGTGCCCACACGGCAGGTTCGTAACCCGGTGCGCTGACCATGGCCGCGCGCACGGCGGCGGAGTCGGAAACTTCGGCGAGAAAGCGTGCGGCCGTCTCCTGGATCAGCCGTTGTTCGTCGTTGAAAGCAAACTCCATGGGGCACCCGTCTTTGGCTCAGTCTGGTCGTGCGTGCAGTTTGGAATACCTGCAATCGGGTCGAATCATTGAAACGGACTAGGGGCTGTTCCCGTTTCGTTCGCGAATGAAGCGGGAACAGCCTGGTAGGGCGGGTGCAACCCGCCGGTAGGAGCGTCACGCGGGTTGCACCCGCCCTACGATTCATCGCCGCAGGCATCACCTGGCGGGCTTGCACGTCTCAACACGCAACGCTTTTGTAGGGTGGGTTAGCCGCGTAGCGGCGTAACCCACCAGCGGTGCCGACCCGAGCATGGTAGGGCGGGTGCAACCCGCCGGTAGGGGCGTCACGCGGGTTGCGCCCGCCCTACGATTCATCGCCGCAGGTATCACGGGCGTCCCGTCGGGCTTTAATGGCTTGATTTTTCGTAGGGTGGGTTAGGCCGCAGGTCGTAACCCACCGACCGGCCGCAGGGCCGGACACGGGAATGCCTGCCGACATCTACGACTGCTACGGCCCATCGGGCGGGGCGTGACACCCCATTTGCGTAGTCTCAACGGACGATGAGCGGCTGGCCCGCGCTTCGCACAATGGCTGCCATCAAGGGTCCAGTCATTCGGGAGCAGGACATGATCGATATCCGCGGGTTGAGCTATTTCGTCGCTCAAATCGAGAACCTCAGTGAATGGCAGCGCTACGCCGAGGACGTGCTCGGCATGATGGTGACGCCGGCGCCGGGTGGTGGCCTGTACGTGAAGATGGACGAGCGGCCGTTCCGCATGCTGATCGTCGAAGGCCCGGCGCAGCGTTACCTGGCGTCCGGCTGGGAGCTGGCCAACGAAACCGCGTTCAAAGCCGCCGTCAAGGCGCTGGATCAGGCCGGTGTGAGCTGGGAGCCGGGCTCTGCGGCGGAAGTCGAGCAGCGCGGCGTGCAGGCGCTGGCGGTGGTGGTCGATCCGTCCGGCAATCGCCACGAGCTGAGCTGGGGCCACCGTTCCGACTGCTTGCCGTTCGTCTCGCCGCAGGGCGTGCCTCGCTTCCTCACCGGCGACATGGGCCTTGGGCATACCGTGCTGCCGGCGCCGAACTTTGACGCGACCCTGGCGTTCGCCAAGGATGTGCTGGGCTTCGAGCTGTCGGACATCTTCAACTTCCGTCCCGACCCGTCGGCGCCGCCGGTGCGCATCCACTTCCTGCATTGCCGCAACGCCCGTCATCACTCCCTGGCACTGGCCGAGTACCCGACGCCCTCCGGTTGCGTGCACGTGATGGTGGAAGTGGATTCGATGACCGAAGTGGGGCGTGCCCACGACCGCCTGCTGGCGCACAACGTCCAGCTGTCGGCGACGCTCGGTCAGCACCTGAATGACCAGATGACCTCGTTCTACATGAAGACCCCGTCGGGCTTCGACCTGGAGTACGGCTTCGGCGGTTTGCAAGTCGACTGGGCCGAGCATTCGGCGTTCGAATTCACCCGCGTCAGCATTTGGGGGCACGACTTCTCGGTCGGCCAGCAGTAAGGAGTAGCGCCATGAACAAGCAACTGACGGCGGCCGATGCCGTCGCCCAACTGCGCGATGGCATGACCATCGGCTTCGGCGGCTGGGGCCCGCGGCGCAAGCCGATGGCCATTGTCCGCGAGATCCTGCGTTCCAGCGTCAAGGACCTGACCGTGGTCGCCTACGGCGGCCCGGAAGTCGGCATGCTGTGTGCCGCCGGCAAGGTCAAGAAGCTGGTGTTCGGCTTCGCCACGCTCGACGCCATCCCGCTCGAGCCCTACTACCGTAAGGCCCGCGAGGCCGGTGAGCTGGAGCTGATGGAGGTCGACGAGGGCATGTTCGAGTGGGGCCTGCGCGCCGCCGGCATGCGCCTGCCGTTCCTGCCGACCCGCTGCGGCCTGGCCACCGACGTGACCCGCCTCAACCCCGAACTGAAGACCATCCAGTCGCCCTACGCCGACGGCGAAGTGCTGCTGGCCATGCCGGCGCTGAACCTGGACGTGGCCTTCCTCCACGTCAACGTCGCCGACCGCCTGGGCAACACCCTGGTGACCGGCCCGGACCCGTACTTCGATCACCTGTTCGCCCGCGCCGCGCAGCAGTGCTTCGTGTCCTGCGAAAAACTCGAGGAACGCCTCGAGCTGACCGCCGAGCAGGCCCGTGGCAACACCTTCGAGCGCTACCTGGTGAGCGGCGTGGTGCATGCGCCGTTCGGTGCGCACCCGACTTCGTGCCCGTCCGACTACGGCTGGGACATGAGCCACTTCAAGCGCTATGTCGCAAGTAGCCAAGAAGAGGGCGGCTGGCAGGCCTATGTCGACGAATTCGTCGCCCCCGGCGAGCTGGCTTATCAAGACAAAAACGGCGGTGCCGAGCGCCTGGGCAAGCTGCCCATGCCGGTGTTCTGAGGAGGATGGAAATGTCTGCTACCTGTGATTTCACCCTCGCGGAACTGATGATCGTCGCCGCCAGCGAAGCCTGGCGCGGCAACGGCGAAGTGGTCGCCTCGGGCCTGGGCGTGATCCCGCGCCTGGGCGCCAGCCTGGCCAAGCTCAGCCACAGCCCGGAACTGCTGATGACCGACAGCGAGGCGTTCCTGGTCGAAGAGCCGATTCCGCTCGGCCCACGCGGCGATTACGTGCCCAAGTACTCCGGCTACCTGAGTTTCGAACGGGTCTTCGAGTGCGTCTGGGGCGGTCGCCGCCACGCCATGATCGGCCCGACCCAGGTCGACCGCTGGGGCCAGACCAACCTGTCCTGCGTCGGCGACTACCACAAGCCGAAGACCGCGATCCTCGGCGTGCGCGGCCTGCCGGGCAACAGCATCAACCACATCAACTCGTTCTTCGTGCCGAACCACAACACCCGTGTGTTCGTCAGCGGTGAGGTGGACATGGTCTCCGGCGTCGGCTTCAAGGCCGAGCGTTGGCCGGAGGGCGTGCGCCGCGACCTGATGGACATCCGCGTGATCGTCACCGACCTCTGCGTGATGGATTTCGACGGCCCCGAGCGCGCCGTGCAGGTTCGTTCCCTGCACCCGGGCGTGAGCTTCGAGGAAGTGCAGGAAAAAACCGGCTTCCCGTTGCTCAAGTCGCCGCAGCTGAAAGAAACCGCACACCCGACCGCCGAGCAGTTGGCGCTGATCCGCCGGCTCGACCCCCACGATTACCGCGCTGCGCAGATCAAGGGCAACCCTGCCGGCATCCGCGCGGCCTGAGACGAGGAAATCGATGATGAGCAACGACAGCGAATTCGTCCTCCGCGAGGACAACTCGGTCTACGAGACCGATGAACCGGTGCTGTACAGCGTGGCCGACGGTATCGCCACGGTGACCATGAACCGGACAGGCTTCAACAACGCGCAGAACTCGCAGATGACCTATGCGCTGGACGCCGCCTTTCGTCAGGCAGTCAACGATGACGCGGTCAAAGTCATCGTGCTGCGCGGGGCGGGCAAGCATTTCTCGGCGGGCCATGACATCGGTACGCCGGGGCGCGACATCAACAAAGAGTTCGAGCGTGCACACCTCTGGTGGGACCACACCAACAAGCCCGGCGGCGAGCAGCTGTATGCCCGCGAGCAGGAGGTGTACCTGGGCATGTGCCGGCGCTGGCGCGAGCTGCCCAAGCCGACCATCGCCATGGTGCAGGGCGCCTGCATCGCCGGCGGGCTGATGCTGGCCTGGGTCTGCGATCTGATCGTCGCCAGCGATGACGCCTTCTTCCAGGACCCGGTGGTGCGCATGGGCATTCCGGGGGTGGAGTATTTCGCCCATCCCTACGAGATGGATCCGCGCATCGCCAAGGAATTCCTCTTCACCGGCGACCGCATGCCGGCGGCCCGTGCCTACGAGGTCGGCATGGTCAACCGCGTGGTGTCACGTGAGGAGCTTGAGGCGACCACCTACGCACTCGCGGAGAAAGTCGCCAAGCAGCCGCGCATGGGCCTGGCGCTGACCAAGCAGGCGATCAATCACGTCGAGGATCTGGCCGGCAAACGTACCGCGATGGATGCGGTATTCGCCTGGCACCACTTCGCCCACGCCCACAACGAATTGCTCTCCGGCGACAAGCTCGGCGGCTTCGATGCCAAGGGCATGGCCCAGGCCAACAAGCAGGCTGCGGGCGACGGGAAACAGGCATGAGCAGCTGGCTGAACACACCACTGACCGAAGCGCTGGGTTGCCGCTACCCGATCGTGCAGACGGCCATGGGCTGGGTCGCCGATGCCAATATGGTGATCGCCACCACCCAGGCGGGGGGCTTCGGCTTCCTCGCCGGGGCGACCATCGCCGCCGACGCCATCGAAGGCGAGATCAAGAAGGTCATCGCCGCCACCGGCGGCAGCAACTTCGGCCTGAATTTCCACATGTTCCAGGAAAACGCCGCGCAGTGCGTCGACCTGGCGATCCAGTACCGCCTGCGCGCTGTCAGCTACGGCCGTGGCCCGGACAAGCAGACCATCGCCCGCTTCAAGGCCGCCGGAGTGCTGTGCATTCCCACGGTCGGCGCGCTCAAGCATGCGCTCAAGGCGGTGGAACTGGGTGCCGACATGATCACCATCCAGGGCGGCGAGGGCGGCGGCCACACCGGCGGCGTGCCCAGCTCGATCCTGCTGCCCCAGGTGCTGGCGGCGGTGCGGGTGCCAGTGATCGCCGCTGGCGGTTACTCCACCGGCCGGGGCCTGGCCAGTGCGCTGGCCGCCGGTGCGGCGGGGATCGCCATGGGCACGCGGTTTCTGATGACCCGCGAATCGCCGACTCCGGCGGCGACCCTGGCGCGCTACCTGAGCGTCGCCGATCCGCAGCAGGTGCGGGTCACCCTCGCAGTCGACGGCATGCGTCACCGCATGATCGAAAACCCCTTTATCAACCGTCTGGAACAGGCCGGGCCGTTCGGTCGTCTGCGCATCGCCCTGCGCAGCGCCTGGCAGTGGAAGCAGCAGACCGGCATGAGCCTCGGGCACATGCTCAGCGTGTTCCGCCAGGCGCTGAAGGAAGACCCGGGCGCCGTGTCGCAAACCGTGATGGCTGCGAACCAGCCGGTGCTGCTGCAGCGCTCGATGGTCGATGGCTTCCCCGACGAGGGCATCTTGCCCAGCGGTCAGGTGGCGGCGGCCATCGGCGAGCTGAAGAGCTGCCGGGAAGTGATCGAGGACATCGCCGAGGAAGCCGAGCACTGCCTCGATGCGCTGCTCGCCCGGCGCAACCGTACGGCGTCCCAGGTGGGCGCCGAGCAACTGAACTGAGCCGCCCCTGCGAGTATTGGAGAGAGCAATCATGAGCCAAGCATTCACTACACAGATCGACGCGGGCATTGCTGAACTGGTGCTCGCCAAGCCACCGGTCAACGCCCTGGACAGCCATGAGTGGCTGGCTCTGGCGCGGCAAATCAACGCCCTGGGCGACGACCCCGAGGTACGGGTCATCGTCATCCGCGCCGAGGGCCGCGGCTTTTGCGCCGGCGTCGACATCAAGGAACTGGACGCCCATCCGGAGCGCATCGTCGCGGTCAACGCCGGCAACTACGAGACCTTCAAGGCCGTGCACCGCAGCCCGGTGCCGGTGATCGTCGCCGTGCACGGCTTCGTCCTCGGCGGTGGCATCGGCATCACCGGCTCCGCCGACATCGTCGTCGCATCCGAGTGCGCGACCTTCGCTCTGCCGGAAGTCGACCGTGGCGCGATGGGCGGCGGCGCGCACCTGCAGCGCCTGTTCCCGGTGCAGAAGGTGCGTTACCTGTTCTTCACCGGCGACAAGATCGGCGCGCCCGAGGCGGCGCAATACGGCTTTATCGAGCGCGTGGTGCCGAAAGAGCAGCTGCGCGAAGTCGCGCTGGAGATCGCCGCCAAGATCGCCGCCAAGAGCCCGTCGATGATCCGCATCGCCAAGGAAGCGCTGAACGGCATCGAAGACGGCAACCTGGAAGACAAATACCGCTGGGAGCAGGGCTTCACCCTGCAGGCCTACACCAGTCCGGATTCCGCGGAAACCCGCCGTGCCTTCGTCGAAAAACGCGACGCGAAGTTCTGAGAGAACGCCATGGACCTAGCCTACACCCCGAAACAGCAAGCCTTCCGCCAGGAAGTACGTGCCTGGCTGGCGGCCAACGTGCCGCGCGAGCCGCTGGCCCACTGCGACACCCGTGAAGGCTTCGAGCAACACCGCGCCTGGGAGGCGAAGCTGTTCGAGGCTCGCTACTCCATGGTCATGTGGCCGGAGCACCTCGGTGGCCGTGGCTGCGATTTGATCGAGTGGCTGATCTTCGAGGAAGAGTATTACGGGGCCGGCGCGCCGATGCGCGTCAACCAGAACGGCCAGTACCTACTCGGCCCGACCCTGATGGAATTCGGCACCGAGGCGCAGAAACGCCACTTCCTGCCGCGCACCTCGTCCAGCGAGATCATGTGGGCGCAGGGCTGGTCCGAGCCGAATGCCGGTTCCGACATGGCGGCCATCAGCTCCAAGGCGATCCGCGACGGCGAGCATTACGTGCTCAACGGGCAGAAGACCTGGTCGACCCGCGCGCTCTTCGCCGACATGGCCTTCTGCCTGTTCCGCAGCGATCCCGGCTCGACTCGTCACCACGGCCTGACGTTCCTGATGGTGCCGCTGGATGCGCCGGGCGTGACCATTCGCCCGATCAAGGCGCTGAACGGCCAGGACGCCTTCGCCGAATTGTTCTTCGACGACGTGCGCGTGCCGGTCGCCAACCGGATCGGCGATGAAGGCCAGGGCTGGCATGTGGCGATGGCCACCGCCGGCTTCGAGCGCGGCCTGCTGCTGCGTTCGCCGGCGCGTTTCCAGGCCACCGCGCGCAAGCTGGTGGCGCTGTACAAGGCCAACCGCGAGAGCGCCGACCGCGACCCGAGCATCCGCGATGCGGTGCTTGAGGCCTGGATGGGCACCGAAGCCTACGCGCTGTCCGCCTACCACACGGTGGGCCGGCTGAGCCGCGGCGCGCAGATCGGCGCCGAGTCGAGCACCAACAAGATCATCTGGTCGGAACTCGACCTGAAGATGCACGAAACCGCCATGCGTATCCTCGCGGCCCGCGGCGAGCTGCTGGCCAGTGCTCCCGAGGCGGAGCGCGACGGTTGGCTGGAAGGCTTCCTGTTCGCCCAGGCCGGGCCGATCTACGCCGGCACCAACGAGATCCAGCGCAACATCATCGCCGAGCGGATGCTCGGCCTGCCGAAGTAAGGAGCCGGCCATGGACTTTACCTTTACCGATGACCAGCTCACGTTCCGCGAGGCCATCAGTCGTTTTCTGATGACTGAGGCAGCGCCGGAAATGCTCCGCGAGATTTGGGAAACCGACGCCGGGCGCTCGCCCGCCCTGCGCAACAAGATCGCCGAACAGGGCCTGACCGCCTTGTCGGTGCCCGAGGAGTTCGGTGGCCTGGGCATGGGCGACGTGGCCTGGGCGCTGATGACCCAGGAGCTCGGCTACTACGGCATCCCCGATTCCCTGGCCGACACCGCCTATGTCGCGGCCGGCCTGCTCAACGGCTTGCCGGCGGGGAACCCGCTACGGGAAGCCTGGCTGCCGCGCATCGCCGACGGCAGCGTGCGCCTGGCCATCGGCCACCCAGTCAATCCGCTGGTGTCCGATGCCCAGCTCGCCGATCTGCTGATTCTCGCCCACGGCGACGAGGTGCATGCGCTGACGCGTGCGCAGGTCGACGTCGAAGCCAACCCGAGCATCGACTCCTCGCGCCGCCTCTACCGCGTGAGCTGGACGCCCCGCGCCGAGACGCTCCTGGCCAGTGGCGAAGCAGGCCGCGCGCTGTGGGCCGAAACGCTGAACCGTGGCGCCTTGTCGGTGGCCGGGCAACTGCTGGGCCTGGCCCAGCGCATGCTCGACCTGTCGGTGGACTACGTCGCCCAGCGCAAGCAGTTCGGCAAACCGATCGGCAGCTTCCAGGCGGTCAAGCACCACCTGGCCGACGTCGCGACCAAGATCGAATTCGCCAAGCCGGTGCTCTATCGCGCCGCCCATGCCCTGGCCAAGGGCGAGCGGGGCGTCGACGTGTACGTCTCGCAAGCCAGGCTGGCCTGCTGCGAAGCCAGCTGGCTGGCCGCCCGCCACGGCATCCAGGTGCATGGCGCCATGGGTTACACCTGGGAAGTCGACCTGCAGATGTTCATGAAACGCGCCTGGTCCCTGGATTCGTCCTGGGGCGACCGCGCCTTGCACAAATCCCGTGTCGCCGCCTACGTGCTCGGCGACAGCGCCCGGCTCGGCCCGGGTCATACCTTCGAGGACTGAGTCATGCCCCAAGCCTATATCGTCGATGCCCTGCGCAGCCCCACCGGCAAGCGCAAGGGCGCCCTGGCCCATGTCCACGCCATCGACCTCGGCGCCCATGTATTGAAGGCGCTGGTCGAACGCAACGGGATTCCGGGCGAAGACTATGACGACGTGATCTTCGGTTGCGTCGACACCATTGGTTCGCAAGCCGGCGACATCGCCCGCACCAGCTGGCTGGCCGCCGGCCTGCCGCTGAATGTGCCGGGCACCACGGTGGACCGCCAGTGCGGCTCCTCGCAGCAGGCCGTGCATTTCGCCGCGCAGGCGGTGATGAGCGGCATGCAGGACGTGGTGGCGGTCGGCGGCGTGCAGACCATGACGCAGATCCCGATTTCCTCGGCGATGCTCGCCGGCCAGCCGCTGGGCTTCACCGATCCATTCTCCGGCAGCAAGGGCTGGCAGGCACGCTTCGGTAACCAGCCGGTCAACCAGTTCTACGCGGCCCAGCGCATCGCCGATCACTGGCAGCTCAGCCGCGAGCAGATGGAAGTGTTCTCTCTGGAAAGCCATCGCCGCGCGCTGGCAGCTGCCGAGGGCGGGCGCTTCGCCCGTGAGATCGTCGCCTGCGAAGGCCTCGACTTCGATGAAACCCCACGGGTCAGCAGCCTGGAGAAAATGGCCAGCCTGGAGCCGGTGGGCAGCGAGTACCCGTCGATCACCGCGGCGGTGTCGAGCCAGACCTGCGATGCCTCGGCGGCCCTGCTGGTGGTCTCGGAAGCGGCGCTCAAGCGCTACAACCTGACCCCGCGGGCGCGCATCCACCACCTCTCGGTGCTCGGCGACGACCCGATCTGGCACCTCACCGCCCCGATCGCGGCCACCCGCGCGGCGCTGAAGAAAGCCGGCATGCACATGAACGACATCGACCTGGTGGAGATCAACGAGGCCTTCGCTTCGGTGGTCATGGCCTGGGCCAAGGAACTGGATTACGACCCGGCCAAGACCAACGTCAACGGCGGCGCCATCGCCCTCGGCCACCCGCTGGGCGCCACCGGCGCGCGGCTGATGACCACGCTGCTGCACGAACTGGAACGCACCGGCGGCCGTTATGGCCTGCAGACCATGTGCGAAGGCGGTGGCCAGGCCAACGTCAGCATTATCGAACGCCTGTAGGACGCGAGCGCGTCCTGCCTGACTTACAGAAGGAACAGACCATGGGAATCCTCAACGACCGCGTCGTCATCATCACCGGCGCCGGTGGCGGCCTGGGTGCCGCCCATGCCCGCGTGTTCGCCGCTGAAGGCGCCTGCGTGCTGGTCAACGACATCAACCAAGCCGCCGCCCAAGCGGTGGTGGACGAGATCGTCGCGGCCGGCGGCCGCGCGGCGGCCAACCATTCCGATATCACCAACTACGCCGACAGCGCCAATGCGGTGCGCCAGGCCATCGAGACCTGGGGCGATCTGCACGTGGTGCTGAACAACGCCGGGATCAACCGCGACCGCATGTTCGCCTCCATGACCGAGGCCGACTGGGACGCCATCATGGCGGTGCACCTGAAGGGGCATTTCTGCATCAGCTCCCACGCCGTGCAGCACTGGCGCGAGCAGTCCAAGGCCGGCCACAAGGTTGATGCGCGAATCATCAACACCACCTCTGGCGCCGGTCTGCAGGGCTCCATCGGCCAGTCCAACTACGCCGCCGCCAAGGCCGGCATCGCTGCGCTGACCCTGAACCAGGCCGCTGAACTGGTGCGCTACGGCATCACCGCCAACGCCGTGGCTCCGGCCGCGCGCACCGGCATGACCACTGCGGTGGAAGCCATGGCCACGCGCATGGCCAGGCCGGAAGACGGTAGTTTCGACTACTGGGCGCCGGAGAACGTGTCGTCCCTGTTGGCCTGGCTGGCCTCGGCCGATGCCGCGCGGGTGACCGGCCGGGTGTTCGAGTCCGAGGGCGGGAGAATCTCCATCGCCGACGGCTGGCGCAGCACCGCAGGCATTGACAAGGGCGCGCGCTGGCTGCCGGCGGAAGTGGGCGAGGCCATGCAGGCCCTGCTCGCCGCCGAAGTGCCGGCGCAGAAGGTTTACGGCAGCTGAGAGCCTGCTCCAAATCTCTCCGGTGTGATGGTGGATAAGCACAGCGTTATCCACCCTACAAAGCCTGAACGTTGGCGTAGGGTGGAAAACTGCGAAGCATTTTCCACCGCTGGTCAAAGACAGGTGCTGCTGCGTTCTGGCACCGACCGATATCCCGAGTCCAAGCAGAAAAGGAAATGCTGATGCAAACAGGCAAATCGCAGGGCGTGGCCCTGGTTACCGGCGCCAGTCGTGGTGTCGGGCGCGGCGTAGCCGAGGCATTGGGCGCTGCCGGGATGACGGTGTACGTCACCGGGCGCAGTGCGCGCGAGGGCGACAGTCGGTTTCGCGGTGAGATTTTGCATGGCACGGTATTCGACAGCGCGCAAGCGGTGACCGATGCGGGTGGGCAGGGGATCGCGGTGCTCTGTGACCATGGCGACGATGCCCAGGTGCAGGCGCTCTTGGCGCGTATCGAACGTGAGCAAGGGCATCTCGATGTACTGGTCAACAACGCGGTCTACATCGATGACTCGCTGATCGAGCCTGGCCCGTTTTGGACCAAGCCGTTGGCGCAGTCCGACATCCTGCAGGTGGGGCTGCGCTCGGCCTATGTGGCGAGCTATTACGCCGCCCCCTTGCTGCTCAAGGCTCAACAGGGCCTGATCGCCTTTACCTCCTCCTTCGGCGGCGGCTGCTATATGCACGGCCCGGCGTACGGGGCGCAAAAAGCCGGTTGCGACAAGATGGCTGCGGACATGGCGGTGGACTTCGAGGGGCAGGGCGTCGCTGCTGTGTCCTTGTGGCTGGGACCGCAACTGACCCAGCGTACCGAACTGGCCAGCTCAGGCCGCGATGACGACTACGAGCAATTCCTGGCGATGGCGGAAACCCCACAGTTCACCGGGCGCATCATCCACGCCCTGTGGCGCGATCCCGAGCTGACCAGCCTGTCCGGGCAAACCTTGATCAGTGCCGAGTTGGCGCTGCGTTACGGCATCCGTGACGCAGGTGATCGCCAGCCACCGTCCTGGCGCGAGATGTTGGGCGCGCCGAGAGCGGTGCATCCGGCGCGGGTCAGTTAAGGAAGGGAGAGATATGGATCTGCAACAGCGCATCGCCCGGCTTGAAGCATTGGAAGCCATTCGCCAACTGAAACATCGCTATCTGAACGCCTGTGACCTCAAGGAGGTCGAGCGTATTCGGGAGTGTTTTGCCGAAGGGCCGGTGGCGATCGATTACGGGCCTTTAGGCTGCTTCGATAACCGTGATGACTTCATCGAGCTGTACAGCCGCCTGGCCTGCCAGCCGCGGGTAATAGACAGCCACCACGGCGCCAACCCGGAAATCGACTTGTTGAGCGAAGACCAGGCGCAGGCGCGCTGGGCGCTCAGCTACTTCAACCTGGATGCAGAGACCGGCGCCACGCGCCAGTTGGGGGTCATCTACCAGGACCGTTACCGCCGCATCGCGGGGCAATGGAAGATCGTGGCCACGCAGTCGCGGATTATTTCCGAAGTGTGCGGTCTGCATCAGGCGCCGGTCATTGCCTAGTCCGTTTGGGCGAGGTCAGCGACTGACGGCACTCATAGCCTGCTGTTCAGCGGCAGGCTCTCGAATTCGCCGCTTAAGGTTCAGCGTTGCACCCTCACTTTGACTTTGGCATAGCGGAGATAACAACAATGAAGCAGCTGTTAGCCACCTCACTGGCCCTGGCCGGTTTTGCCCTGGCCCAGCCGGCCCAGGCCCTGAACATCATGCTGACCAACGACGACGGCTGTCGTGCGCCGGGGATCAGCGCTGTCTATCAGGCACTGGTCGGCGCCGGCCACCAGGTCACCCTGGTCGGCCCGGAGAAGAACAGCAGCGGCATAGGTGCCGCCGGCGTAGTCGTTCCCGGCCAGCCCCTGGCGGTGACCGAACTGGCCCCCGGCAAGTTCTGCGTCGGCGCGCCGGCCGGCTACAGCTCACCGACGGACAAGACCACGGCGATTGGCACGCCGGTGGATGCGGTCAACGTCGGCCTCGACGTGCTGCTCAAGGACAACCCGCCGGATCTGGTGGTTTCCGGAACCAACTTCGGCGAGAACGTCGGCTCGGGGACGCAGGGGTCCGGCACAGTGAACGCTGCGGTGCGTGCCATGTTCAAGGGGGTGCCGGCGGTGGCGGTATCCACTGAGCTCGACCTGGAACTGTATATGCGCGACCGGCAGGCCGCCTTCCTGAAGACCCAGGGAGCCATGGACGACACGGCCAACTTCGTGGTCAAGGTGATCGACAAGGCCGTCGCGGCCGGCGCCCAAGCCCAGAACGTCTGCGAGAAGAGCAAGGGCAAAGCCAAGCCCTTCTGCGAGTTGAACGTGCTCGGGCTACCGGGCACCACCGGCTTGAATATCAACTACCCGGCCCGCGAATCCAGCGAGGTGACAGGCGTCAGCTATGCGCCGATCGGCGACTGGGGCATCGGTATGGTCGCCAAGCGCGGCGCGGACGGCGTGGTGCAGATCAACCTGGTGGCACCGCCGACTCCGACTGCCGAGCAGCAGCAGGCCGATGGCTACCAGCTCTGGCTGGGCAAGGCGGTGATCACCGTAATCGACGGCAATATGACCGCGTTGCCGGCGCTGCAGGCGCGGGCCAAGCAGATGCTCGAAGGCCTGACGCCTTGATTCAAACGCGATGAAAAAGCCCCTGCGCTCCAAGAGCGCAGGGGCTTTTTTCATTGGTCGGGTTCCGTAGGGAGGGTTAGCCGCGTAGCGGTGTAACCCACCCAAAATCTGGTTTCAGCGCTTTGGTAGGAGCGAATTCATTCGCGATCCGTGGTGCCGGCTATCGCGGATAAATCCGCTCCTACAAAAAATCTGAGTCAGACCTGTAGATACAAGAGTGCGCAACACTTTACGGGTACATAGCCAATAAAAACGCCCCCGGCCTTAACAGCGCAGGGGGCGTTTTTCATATCGGCTAAATCAGGGTTCCAGGCCTTTGAGGATCAGTTCGGCCTGCGCCTGCGGCAACGGAAGTGCGGTCATATTGCCGTCGATTACGGTGATCACCGCCTTGCCCAGCGAGAGCTGATAGGCATCGGCTTGCTGTTGGGCCGCGGTCGGCGTCGTTGGCGCCACCAGGTTGAGCCGCAGCACGCCGTCCGCGCCGCGTTGCGGGGCGTAGTTCCATATGCCCCAGTCGCCGATCGGCGCATAGCTGACGCCTGCCACCTCGGCGGCTTCGCGGGCCGGGTAGTTGATGCTCAGCCCGGTAGTGCCTGGCAAACCGAGTACGTTCATCTCGCAGAAGGGCTTGGCCTTGCCCTTGCTCTTCTCGCAGATTTGCTGGGCCTGGGCTGCGGCAGCGCCGGCCTTGTCGATCACCTTGACTACGAAGTTGGCCGTATCGTCCAGCGCATTCTGGGTCTTCAGGAAGGCGGCCGTCCGGTCCTTCATATACAGCGCCATGTCGAACTCGGTGGAGACCGCTATCGCCGGCACGCCCCTGAACATGGCGCGCACCGCAGCGTTCACCGTGCCAGACATTTGCGAGGTCGGGCCGACGTTTTCGCCGAAGTTGGTCCCGGAGACCACCAGGTCCGGCGGGTTGTCCTTGAGCAGCAGACCGAGGCCGACGTTGACCGCATCCACCGGGGTGCCGATCGCCGAGGTCTTGCCGGCCGGCGGGGTGTAGCCTTCCGGCGGGCCGACGCAGAACTTGCCGGGCGCCAGTTCGGTCACCGACAAGGCCTGTCCGGGCGTGACCGCGCTGGCGGCGCTTATGCCGCTGCTGTCGTACAGCGGGCCGATTAGGGTGACCTGGTGGCCGGCGCCGACCAGCGCCGTATACACGGCGTTGATCCCCGCGGCACGGCAGCCGTCGTCGTTGGTCAGCATGATGTTCAGGGCCTGGGCCGGCTGGGTCAGAGCAAAACCGGCCAAGGCCAGTGAGGCGGCTAACAGCTGTTTCATTGTTGTTGTCTCCGTTATGCCAAAGGTCGCCGCCCACCGGGATGGGCAGCATTCGGATGTCGAACGCCTGTTACGGTCTTGCAGGGTGGGCGAGGGACATCGACTTCTGCCGGACAGCCCGGCTACTCGCGCGCAAGAACTGCAACGCGTCGAGACTGGTTGTTGTGCTGGTCATAGCGTCCTGTGCCGAGGTCGGGGGTCAGCCCGACCTGCAACTCAGGCTTGGGGAGTCAATGCGCGTGACTATGTAGTCATGGAAAAAGACTCGGCATCGTCCAGTTGGACTAACTGAGGCCTTCCCCCTCTTTCAGCGCAGCCGTCGGCCGTATAGCGACGACGCAGCGGCCTGCAGCACATCTTCCGGGCGATGCGGGCCATGCTGCGCCGCCGGCAGCGACCGCTCTGGAATAAGCCGTTTGGACGATGTTAGGGAGGCGGGACGGTCGGATGATCGTTGCCAGTCTGTGTCTTCGGGCTCGAAGCAGCCCGGCATGAGAAGAAAAACAAAATCAGAGGATCGCGAGCATGAAACCAGTCGTGCGCTTACCTGTCGCACCATGGAGTCCGTCATGCGCCAGCTGATCGGATATGCCATGAGCGCCATTGTCATGGTGACTGTCGTATACGCCTTTGCTCCTCGCAGCCCCGCGCCCATGGCGGCGACCGTGCTGCATACCGACCGCGTGCAAATCAACGACATGCTCGCCAACGACCAGCAGCTGGTCGCGGTGGGCGAGCGCGGCACCATTCTGCTCAGCGCCGATCAGGGCAAATCCTGGCAGCAGGCGCAACTGTCGAAGCAGCGCGATGCAACGCTCACCGGTGTGGTCGCGTTGACCCCGTCGGTGCTGGTGGTGGTCGGCAACGATGGCTGGATCCTGCGTTCGCAAGATGCGGGCAAGACCTGGCAAGAGGTTCGTTACGACGTCGAGCGGGCCGAGCCGCTGCTGGGTGTGTGGGCGGATAGCGAGCGGCATGTGGCGGCTTTCGGCAGTAACGGCAAGTTCCTCGAATCGACTGATGGCGGGCTTAGCTGGTTGCAGCGCGAGGTGTCGGTCGACGGTTACCACCTGAATGGCATGGATGGCGGTCACGATGGCCGCCAGATGCTTGTCGGCGAGCAAGGCATGGTGCTGCGCTCGGTGGATCACGGGGCCAATTGGGAAAGTCTGCCGGCCTTCTACAACGGCTCGTTGTTCGGCGTCGTGCGCCTGTCGCCCGAGCGCTGGGTGGCCTACGGCATGCGCGGGCACATATTCGTGACCCAGGACTTCGGCCTCAGCTGGAAGCAGGTCGAGGTGGGCAACAACCTGCCGCTCTATGGCCATGTGCGGTTGCCCGGTAACGCTGGGCTGGTGATCGTCGGTGCCGAAAGTACCTTGGTCCGTCTCGACGCCGGCGGCGCATTGCACGACATCACGCGCCGCGCCGGACTTGGCACGTTGACCTCCGCCGTAGTCCTGAATGGCCAGGATGTGTTGGTGGCTGGCGAACACGGTGTATCCCAGGGTGCCGGTGGCAGCCTTGCAGCGGTTGGACATTGAGAGGCTGGAGATGAAGCAGAGCAGGACGTGGGTGGAACGCTGCGTGGAATGGTGCGCGGACCAACTGATGGCCAAGCGCAGCGTGCTGCTGGGCCTGTTCGTAATCGTGACGCTGGGGCTGGGCTACAGCGCCACCCAGGTGCGACTTGATCCGGGCTTCAACAAACAGATCCCGGTGCGCCATGAGTACATGCTGAACTTCCTCGATTTCAGTCGAGTCTTCACCGGTGCCAACCGCCTGCTGGTCAATGTGCATTGGAAGGGCGAGGGCGATATCTACAACCCGGAGTTCCTCAAGACTCTGCAGCAGGTCACGGATGATGTGTTCTTCATCTCCGGGGTCAGCCGCCCCAGCGTAACTTCGCTGTTCACCCCCAACGTGCGCTACATCGAGATCACCGAAGAGGGCTATGTCGGCGACCTGGTGGTGCCGCCGCAATATTCTGGCTCGCCGGCCGACCTCGATCAGGTCCGTAGCAATGCCGCTCGCGCCGGGCAGACGGGGCGGTTGCTGGCGAACGATCTGAAATCGGCCATGGTCCGCGCCGACCTGCAAGACCGCGACCCGAAGACCGGCAAGTCGGTGTCCTATGTCGACGTCGCCAAGAGCCTGGAAGCGATCCGCGCCAAGTACAACAGCGAGAACATCGAGATCAATATCGTCGGCTTCGCCAAGCTGGTCGGCGATGTGGTCGAAGGGCTGAACACGGTGATTGGTTTCTTCGTGGTCGCGTTCCTGATCACCGCACTGTTGCTATGGCTGTATTCGCGTTCGCTGAAGCTGACCGTGGTGGCGCTCACTGTGGCCTTGTTGCCGGTGGTGTGGTTGCTGGGCCTGTTGCCGCTGCTGGGGTTGGGTATCGATCCGATGTCGATCCTGGTGCCCTTCCTGATCTTCTCCATCGGCGTCTCCCATGCGGTGCAGATGACCAACGCCTGGAAGCAGGATGTGCTGTCCGGCAGCGACTCGGTGGCGGCTGCTCGCGCGGCCTTCTGCAAGATTTTCATCCCCGGTTCCCTGGCACTGCTGATGAACGCGTTGGGCTTTGCGGTGATCATGCTGATCGACATTCCGATCGTGCATGAGCTGGGGGTGACGGCCTGCATCGGCGTGATCCTGATGATCGTCACCAACAAAATGATGCTGCCGATCATCATCTCGCACCTGCATCTGGAACCTGCGGCGCACGGCAGCAACGACGCCAGCGCGCAGACCAAGCATCCGCTGTGGTGGCGCCTATCGGCCCTGGCCGAGCCGCGTCCGGCGCTGGCGGTGTTCGCCATCAGCCTGTTACTGCTGGGCTTCGGGGTGGTCAAGGCGCGGCAGCTCGAGGTCGGTGATATTGGCACTGGCGCACCGGAGCTGCGCGCCGACTCGCGCTATAACCAGGACAACGAAAAGATCATCAACAGCTACTCCATTGGCTTGGATGTGCTGGCGGTATTCGTCGAGGTGCCGGGCATCACTGAGGCGTGTCTGAACCCTACGGTCATGCGTGCGGTGGAGTCCTTCGACTTCCAGATGCGCAACGTTGCCGGGGTGCAGTCGGTGCAGAACGTGGCGCGGATGAGCAAGGAGATGATTGCCAGCAACAACGAGGGCAACCCGCGTTTGGCCGCCATTCCTGGCTCGTCGCGTGGCTTGCAGCAGGGTTCGCTGGCCTATTCGCCGGACTCCGGACTGGTCGTCGATGGCTGCCAGCGCATGCAGATCCTGGTGTTCCTCAACGACCATGAAGGCGCCACGGTGTCCCACGTGGTCAATGAGGCCAAGCGCATCATCGGCGGCATCAAGGCACCCGGCGTCGAGTTCAAACTGGCCGGCGGCAACGTCGGCGTGATGGCGGCCTCCAACGACGCGGTCAAGCGCGCCGAGGTGGTGATGCTGGCTGCGTTGTTCTGCTCGGTGGCGCTGTTCTGCCTGCTGACGTTCCGCTCGCTGCGCGCGGTGCTGTGCATTCTGGTGCCGCTGGGCATCGTGGCCATTCTGTGCAATGCCCTGATGGCGGCGCTGGGGATCGGCCTGAAGGTCGCGACCCTGCCGGTGATGGCGTTGGGTGTCGGGGTCGGGGTCGACTACGGCATCTACCTGTACGAGCGTATCCAGCATGAAATGGCCGAGGGCCAGGACCTGCGCCATGCCTTCTACCTGGCCATGTGTCAGCGCGGTACAGCGGCCGTGTTCACTGCGGTGACCATGTCCATCGGTGTCTGCACCTGGGCCTTCGCGCCGCTGAAGTTCCAGGCTGACATGGGTGTGCTGTTGGCCTTCATGTTCCTGGTCAATATGTTCGGGGCGATCTTCCTGTTACCGGCGTTGGCGGCCTGGTTCAACCAGGGGCGTCCCCTGGTGAAGTCGGCAGTGGCCGAGCAGGGGGCTGCCCAGCTGGCGCAGCAGGCCGCGAGCAAACAACCCGAGCCGGTGCTCGAGGTCTGAAATGGCTTTTATCCCCTCGCCACTCTGGGGAGAGGGTTAGGGAGAGGGGTGCGTAGTAGATACAGGCGGAGATATTGCGTTGCTGCGAGTTTTCTCCTCTCTCCCCGGCCATTTCCCCAGCGGGGCGAGGGAGAACAGCACGTAGGATGGGTTGAGCGCAGCGATACCCATCGTTGGCCAGGTGAGCACTGCTCGTTGGGTATCGCTCAACCTACAAGAGCGGGAGCGCTCCTGCAGGCGGCTCAGCGCGTAGGGCGGGTGCAACCCGCCGGTATGGTGGCCACGCGGGTTGCCCCCGCCCTACGCAGCTGCCGCCTCCGTGCACTTTTTGGGTGCGCAAGGAGTGTCGCGTAGTCCGCGCGGACGATGCCGCCGACCATGGGCCCTGTCGATACTGGGCTACCGCCATCCATTGGCGGAGCCAAACAGGGGGGCATAACAAGAATGACACGCACCTATTTTTACCTGCCGTCAGGCCCCCGTCGCAGCCACGGCCACGCCAGCGCTGTGCGCTCCGAAACCTCGCTTATTCCATTCACCTGTCAGGTGCCCCACGTCATCTGTAGGCGAGCGCTGGCCGTCGATTTGTAACAAGGAGAAAAGCATGCGACGTAATTACCAAATTGGCTTATGCCTGAGCGCAGCATTAGCACTGCAAAGCTATAGCGCGCTGTCCTTCGGGCAGGCACCGGCCGATCAGATTGCACGACTCGGCAAGGACCTGACGTGCGTCGGGGCGGAAAAGGCTGGCAATGCCGACGGCAGCATTCCCGAATACAGCGGGAAATGGCTGGGCGTACCGACGGGGATGAAGTTCGACGGAACGGGTAAGCATCCGCTTGATCCTTACCCTGATGAGAAGCCGCTGTTCGTCATTACCGCGCAGAACATGGCGCAGTACGCCGAGCGTTTGTCCGACGGGCAGAAAGCCCTGTTCAAGCTGTACCCACAGACTTTCCGTGTTCCAGTCTATCCCTCGCACCGTGACTTCCGTTTCTCCGACACGGTTTGCAAGGCGACTCTAGAAAACGCCGCGGTGGCCAAGCTGGTCGACGATGGCGAGGGCGTCGTGGGGCGCACGGGTGGCGTGGCTTTCCCGATTCCCCAGTCGGGGGGGGAGCTGCTGAAAAATTCGTCGCTGTTTACGATACGAGCCTGGACTGAGGAGTATGTCTCCGATAACGCCTACGTCCTCAACAACGGCAATATCAACTGGGGCCGCGTGAACTCGCGCAACATCGCGCCGGGGCTGGAGCCAGGCCGGATCGGCGATACCGTTGGCAACTCCGCGTACTACCTGAACGAAACCCAGTTGCCGCAACGCGACAAGGGCGAGATCAACACGGGCACCGAGTTCTGGAACGACAAGACCGAACCGCGCCAGAGCTGGCGCTATGACCCGGGTACCCGGCGGGTTCGCCAGTCGCCTGGTTATGGCTTCGATATGGCGTTCCCGGGAACCGGTGGTTCGATCACTGTCGACGAGGTACGCATCTTCAACGGCTCCGGCCAGCGCTATGACTGGAAGATCGTCGGCAAGCGCGAAATGTACATTCCCTCCAACACCGCCCGCCTGCACTCCGAGAAGCTCAAGTACGCCGACATGCTGACCCCGGGGCACATGAACCCGGACTACATGCGCTACGAGCTGCACCGTGTCTGGGAGCTGGAAGGCACCCTGAAGCCGGGTTATCGCCACCTGTATGGCAAGCGCAAGATGTATATCGACGAGGACACCTGGTTCCCGATCATGGGCGACAACTACGACAACCGTGGTGAGTTGTGGCGCACCTCGATGCTCAACTTCTTCTATGCGCCGGAAACCCAGACCTGGCAGGCCGGTGTTGGTCTCTACCATGACCTGAACGCCTCGAGCTACCTGGCTTTCAACCTGGTGAACGAGCAGCGCAACGCTTATTTCCTGAACAAGGGTGACATGACCATCCGCGACTTCGGCCCTGAGGCCGCGCGCCGCTTAGGCCAGTAAGGATCATGCGGGTCGAGGCGGAGAACATCTCCTCGGCCCGCCATGCCGCTGTGCGCTGTGGCAATGGCTCGGCAGCGGCAAAAACAACAACAAGGAGAAGGGCATGTCTAGGCTGGAAAATAATGCTTATCGGGGAGCGGGCAAGCGTCGCGCGCCTTGCCTTTTGAGTCTCGCGGTGGCCATGGCCAGTGGTTCGGCCATGGCCGGGCCGAGCTTCGAATTGGGCGAGAACACCACACTGGACTCGTCACTGACGGCCAACTACACCGCATCGATGCGTACCGCCAAGCAGGCGCACGAGTACCTGAACCACCCGAACTACGACGACGGCACGCGCAACTTCAAGCGCGGTTCGCTGATCAACAACCGGGTCAGCCTGTTCGGCGAGCTGCTGCTCAAGCATGACAATCTCGGCGGGGTGCTGCGTGGCAGCACGTTCTATGACGATGTCTACCACAACCGCAACGCCAACGATTCGGCGTCTACGGTGAACAAGATCGGTCGTCACGACGGGTTCGTCGAGGACACCCGCGAGCTTAGCGGCGGCAAATCGCGGCTGCTGGACGCCTATGTCTACGGCAATTTCGACGTCTTCGGTGACCAGTACCTGTCGGTCAAGGCCGGCCGCCATCTGGTCGCCTGGGGCGAGAGCCTGTTCTGGCCGAACATCAGCCAGGGCCAGGCGCCGGTCGATGCCACCAAATTCAACGTGCCGGGCACCGAAGCCAAGGATGCCTACCTGCCGGTCGGTCAGGTTTCCGGCTCCTGGTCGCTGAACGACGAGCTGACGCTGCTGGCCTACTACCAGTACAAGTGGGAAGAAACCCAGCTCAACCCGGTGGGCGACTACTTCGGTAGCGACTACTTTGGTCCTGGTGCGCAGTTCTTCCGCCTCGCCCCGGGGGTAATCGACACGCTGCCGGACAAGACCTTCACGGCGGTCAACTCCGCCGGTGACGTCGAACCGGGCGACAGTGGCCAGTGGGGCCTGGGCGGCCGCTACCGCCTGACCGAGAGCACCGAAGTCGGCCTGTTCCACTACCGCTACCACGAGCGCATCGGCGCGCTGTTCTTCGATTTCACCGGGCAGACCCAGTACTCCTCGTTAACAAGCGTCGGCAAGCATGCCAGTGCGGCCGAAGCGCCCTCGTACCGGCTCGGTTATTTCGATGACGTCGAACTGACTGGTGCCAGCTTCAGCTCGAAGATCGGCGACGCCGTACAGTTCGCCGGCGACCTGAGTTACCGCGATGGTGCGGCGGTCTACCTCGCCAACGGTGCGCCAGCCCGCGGCCAGTTGCTGCAGGGCAACCTGAACGCCATGTACATCATCGGCCCAACCGCCATCGCCCAGCAGACCACGCTGATGGGCGAGGTGGTGCACCAGCGCCTCGAGGGTGTGGACGACCTGACCGTCAGCGGTGGCGGGCCGGGGGTAGACGGTACCTTCAATGACTTCGAGTATGAAACCCAGACCCGTGGTTCGACCCTACTGGGGGTCGGCGCCATCCTCGACTATCCATCGATAGCCGATGGCTGGGACCTGACCACCAAGGCGATCTGGAACCAGAACGTCGATGGCAGTGCCTATCAGGGGCTGGGGCGTGACGAGAAGCGTCTGACCCTGGGCGCGGACTTCAAGTACCTGGGCAACTTCCAGGTCGGGCTGACCTATGTCGGTTACCTGAGCTCGCCGGACATCGACCAGGGCCGTACTCTGGCTGACCGCGACTACCTGTCGTTCAACGCCAAGTACACCTTCTGATGTCTTGGCCGCGTGGGCTGCAGCGGTTGCGGGTGTCGATCCTGCAACCGCTGTGCACGCTTGCGGGACGTGGCCAATAGTCCGGGGGCACAGGCATGTCTGGATCTGAATGCCAGGATCACCCCGTTGACCTGCTCGAGTTGCTCGGGTTGGTCTACGAGGGTGTGCTCGAGCCCGTGCCCTGGACTCAATTGTTCGACCAGTTGCGCCTGCGTCTGCAGGCCAACTACGTATCCCTGACGATTCGTTCGCCAGCCCCGGGCGACCCCGGCCTGGTGATCTTTGCCGGTCAGGCGCGGCCGACTATTGCCGTGGTGTATGAGCGTTCGCTCTATGCCCTCGACCCCTTCGTCAAACTGCCGCGTGATCGAGTGGTGATGCTGCAGGAGCTGATCGACGAGCGCGAGTGGCTGGACAGTGTGATCTACCGTGACTTCCTCCAGCCGCTGCAGGTGCGCTACATGATGGGCGCCGATCTGCATACCGAAGAGGGCTTCGAGAGCCGCTTGCGTGTCAGTCGTGGTCCGGACGGTGCGCCTTTCGAAGAGCGCGACCGTGCGCTCTGTACACTGCTGCTGCCGCACCTCAAGCGTGCCCTGCGCCTGCATGCGCGGCTTGGCGGCGAGCGAACCGAGCGGCGCCTGTACGCCGCCACCCTGGAGCGTCTGAGCATCGGCACGCTGATTCTCGGAGCCGAAGGCGAGATCCTGCTATGCAACCGCACGGCGGAGCAGATGCTTGCCGAATCCGATGGCCTGCAACTGCATAACGGCCGCCTGCAGGCCAGCTCCGGCCTGGATGACCGCCGTCTGTGGCGACTGATCCGCAAGCTGATCGAGGCGCGGGCGGAGCCGGGCGGCAGTGTGGTGGAAGCCATTTCCCTGGGTCGCAGCAAACGCCCGGGCAGCCTTGGTGTGCTGTTGCGCAGCATCGCCCGAGCAGAGCGCTATGAAGCCGGCCCGCCGGCGGCGATAGAGGTGATCATTCGAGCCCCCGAACGGCAGGCCGAGCCCTCGGAAAGCCTGTTGCGCCAATTGTTTCAGTTGACCCCGGCGGAAGCCGCGCTGGCCGTGCAACTGGGCCATGGCTTGACTCTGGAGCAGGCGGCCATGGACCTGAATATCAGCCGCAACACCGCCCGCGCGCACCTGCGCGTAATCTTCGCCAAGACGGGTGTGAGCCGGCAGACGGCGCTGGTGCAATTGCTGCTGAGTAGCGTGGCGGCGCTGAACTAGTGTCCTGAATCAGAAGTTGGCTGTTTGATTTTGGCGGAGTCCCCGTTACGTGTTGAGACATGCAGGCCTGCTAGGTGATGCCTGCAGCGATGATTCGTAGGGTGGATTAGCCGTAGGCGTAACCCACCGCCCTGTTGGGCACTGATGTGCGGGTCGACACCGCTGGTGGGTTACGCCGCTACGCGGCTAACCCACCCTACAAAACGGTGCGCAGCAGATCGTAAACAGGTTCTTAAACGAACTTCAAATTCAGGGCACTAGCGAAGGCAGATGAATAGTCCTATCGGACGATGTTGCTGCTGGGGGTGAGTACGACAATCCAGGCACCTGCAGGTGCGGCCTGCTGCCGGTCTGGGCGTCGTTCCAGACCCCTCGCCTGACGCCTCACCGACAATTTGAACAAGAAACCAGGGATCGTCATGCCTAACAATAAAGACCTGCCCGTGTCGCCTTTCAGTCCGCTGACCATCGGCCCGCTGACGCTGAGAAACCGCTTTATCAAGTCGGCCACCAACGAGGGCTCGGCCCCGGGGGGTGTGCCTTCCAAGCGCTTGGTCCAGTTCCACGAGTCGATGGCCGCCGGCGGTGCCGGCATGACTACCTTGGCCTACTGCGCGGTGAGCCCGGATGGCCGCACGCTGCCGAACCAGATTGTGCTCGACCGCGATACGCAACCGCACTTGCGGGTGCTGACCGATGCCGTGCACCGTCATGGCGCGGCGGCTTCGGCGCAGATCACCCACGGCGGCTGCTTCACCTTCTTGAAGCCGCAGCAGGCGCCACGACCGTTGTCGTCCAGTAGCGGCTTCAACAAGGTCGGCCTGATGAGCGGCATGTTGCGCAAGCAGGCGATGAGCGAGGCGGACATACAGCAGATCGCCGACGAGTTTGTGCGCGGTGCGCGCCTGGCTCGCGAGGCCGGTTTCGATGCGGTGGAACTGCACATGGGCCATGGCTACCTGCTCAGCCAGTTCGTCTCGCCGCTGTACAACAAGCGCCGCGACCAATACGGCGGCAGCCTGGAGAATCGTCTGCGCTTCCCCAGCCTGGTGCTGCGCCGGGTGTTGGATGCCGTCGGCAAGGATCTGGCGGTAGTGTGCAAATACAGCATCACCGAAGGCGCGCGGGGCGGCCACACCGCCGAGGACGGAGCCGCCATCGCCCAAATCCTCGAGCGTGAGGGTGCGCATCTGCTGGTGTTGAGTGCGGGGATGAACGTCGAGTCGATCACTACCATGTTCGGCTCCTCCTTTCCCAAGGAAAACCGCGTCAGCAGCAACAACCCGATCATGGCCGCGGCGATGTTTATTCAGAGCCTTACCGCGCCCAAGGTGGATTTCCGCGAGCTGTACCTGCTCGAACACGCCCGTAAGGTGCGCGCTGCGGTGAAGATGCCGCTGGCTTATCTGGGCGGGGCGAAAAGCCTGCAAAGCATTGAGCAGGTGATGGGCGAAGGTTTCGACGCCGTGACCATGGGTCGCGTCCTGATCGCCGAGCCGGACTATGTCAACAAGCTAGCCGCCGGCACCAGCCGCGACTCGATCTGTACATCGTGCAACCGCTGTGTGGCGATGATGTACACCCCGGGCGGCACTTCCTGCGTACTCGGCCAACCCGGCGATGCACAACTCAATGCCCAGCCGGCTGCACTCATCTGAGGTTGCCGCAGAACAGGTCCAGGTTCCCGTCCATCGGCCCCGAGCGGACCACCAGGGCATAAGCGCCCGCGCGTAGTTCGCTCAGCGGCACGGGGACGCGTCTCCAGAATTGCCAGGGTGGACGCCTCGAGAGGGTGTCCGCGCCCACCGTCTGGTTCATGGAGTACGCCGGTTTCGGGCCAAGCTGCTGGCAGGAGCCGGGGTAGACGTAGGTGTACAGATGAACCGGCAGGGTGGTGCCGCTCGGCACGCCACCGACGACGAACGAGATGGTTGTCTCGTTGCCGGCTGAGCTCAATGACGCATGGGCAATAGTCCCGGCGCTGTTCATCGTAGCGAGCAGGGGGATGTCGACGCTCTGTTCGGGTCTGGTGGCGCACCCTGATATCCATCCAAACGCTACCACCAGTGCCAGCCAAGGTATGCCGTTCATTTCAGGTCTCCTGATGTCAAGGACGCGTTGCAGTTGCCCCCTCGCGAATTCTAGATGATGCAGGCTCCAGGGCCTGCGTACGCGAAGCGTGCCTGACGTGCGGCGGGGCACGGCAGGGCGGCCGTTCGCAGACCTGCCCGCCTGACGCTGTTCGTGGCCGACTGTCCTGCTCATCGCAATAGCAACACTCTGGTGTTTTTCCTGCCCCGTCCGTTTTGACGATGTGCCGCGCTGGCGCGCCGCTTATATCTGTACGCGTCCGTTTTCGTCAGAGGTTTCCATCGTGAGACAAGCCCCTCCTTATGTCCCTGGCCACCAGTTGCTGGCCGGCAAGTCCGTACTCATCACCGCCGCTGCGGGCGCCGGAATCGGCTATGCCGCGGCCAAGCGCTGCGCCGAAGAAGGCTGCCGGGCGCTGATGATTTCCGATGTCCATCCGCGCCGTCTGGAAGAGGCGGTCGAGCGCCTCAAGGCGGAGACCGGGCTGCAGGCGATTTACGGCCAGCTGTGCAACGTCACTGTCGAAGACGAGGTGCAAGCGCTGGTCGCCGCCGCCGAACAGGCACTGGGCGGCGTCGACGTGCTGATCAACAACGCCGGGCTCGGCGGGCAGAAGCGCGTCACCGAGATGAGCGACGAGGAATGGCTGCGGGTGATCGACGTGACCCTCACTGGGACCTTCCGCATGACCCGCGCGATGCTGCCGCACATGGAGCGCCGTGGCGCCGGTGCGATCGTCAACAACGCCTCGGTGCTCGGCTGGCGCGCGCAGAAAGAACAAGCGCACTACGCCGCGGCCAAGGCTGGGGTGATGGCGCTGACCCGCTGCAGCGCCCTGGAGGCCGCCGAGAGCGGGGTGCGGATCAACGCCGTGTCGCCGTCCATCGCCTTGCATGAGTTTCTCAAGAAGGCCTCCAGCAGCGAGTTGCTGGAGCAACTGGCCGGCCGTGAAGCCTTCGGCCGCGCTGCCGAAGTCTGGGAAGTGGCCAACGTGATGATCTTCCTGGCCAGCGACTACGCCTCCTACATGGTTGGCGAAGTGCTGTCGGTCAGTTCGCAACAGGCCTGAGGAGGCAAACATGAGCACCGTATTCAGCAGTGCCGAGCAGATGCTCAAAGCCCAGGGCCTCGACCTGGGCGTCACCGAGTGGCTGCCGATCACCCAGGAGCGGGTCAACCTGTTCGCCGAAGCGACTGGCGACCAGCAGTGGATCCACGTCGACCCTGAGCGCGCCGCCAGCGGCCCGTTCGGCGGTTGCATCGCCCACGGCTACCTGACCCTGTCCCTGGCCAATCTGTTCATGCCGCAACTGATGAGCATCGAGAACATGGCCATGGGCGTCAACTACGGCAGCGACCGCGTACGTTTTCCGGCGGCGGTCAAGGTCGGTGCGCGAGTGCGTGGCCGCGGCGAAGTGCTGAGCGCGGAAATGGTCGGCGCGGCGGTGCAGTTCGTGGTGCGCATCAGCGTCGAAATCGAGGGCGGCGAGCGCCCGGGCTGCGTGGTCGACACCATCAGCCGCTACACCTTCAACCCTATTGCCGAGTGAGCCTGTCCATGAGCATGAATGAAGTTGTGATCGTTGCCACCGCGCGGACCGCGCTGACCAAGTCGTTCCGTGGTTCTTTCAACGACACCGAAGCCCCGGTGCTCGGCGGCCATGTGGTGCGCGCGGTGGTCGAGCGCGCGGGCATCGAGCCGGGCTCGGTGGAAGACGTGATCATGGGCGCCGCCGTGCAGCAGGGCACCCAGGGCTACAACATCGGCCGCCTGTGCGCCTACACCGGCGGTCTGCCGGACACCGTGCCGGGCATGGCCCTGGACCGCATGTGCGCCTCCGGCCTGATGAGTATCGGCGTGGCGGCCACGGGCATCCTCGCCGGGGAGATGAACATCGCCATCGCCGGCGGCGTCGAGTCGCTGTCGCTGACCCAGACCAAGCACAAGAACAGCTACCGGGCGCAGTCCGAGGCGGTGCTCGAGTGCATGCCGAGCGCCTACATCCCGATGCTCGAAACTGCCGAGATCGTCTCGCGCCGTTATGGCATCAGCCGCGCCGCCCAGGACGAATACTCGCTGCAAAGCCAGCAGCGCACTGCCGCCGCGCAGCGCGATGGCTTGTTCGACGAGGAAATCGTGCCGCTGGCCGCGCGCAAGCTGTGCTTCGACAAGGAAGGCCAGCCCACCGGCCATGAAGAGGTGTTGGCCGAGCGCGACGAATGCAACCGGCCGTCGACCAAGCTTGAAGATCTGGCTGCGCTGAAACCGGTGTGGAAGAACGGCAAGTGGATCGAGCAGGGCGAGTTCATCACCGCCGGCAACGCCTCGCAGTTCTCTGACGGCGCCGCTGCCAGTCTGCTGATGAGTCGCGGCGAAGCGCAGCGCCGTGGCCTGCAGCCGTTGGGTATCTATCGCGGCATCGCCGTGGCCGGCTGCGCCCCGGAAGAAATGGGCATCGGCCCGGTGCTGGCGGTGCCCAAGCTGCTCAAGCGCTTCGGTCTGAGCGTGGCCGATATCGGCCTGTGGGAACTCAACGAGGCCTTCGCTTGTCAGGTGCTGCACTGCCGTGACGTGCTGGGCATCCCCCACGACCGTCTGAACGTCAACGGTGGCGCCATCGCCATCGGCCACCCGTTCGGTATGTCCGGTGCACGGATGGTCGGCCACAGCCTGTTGGAAGGTCGCCGTCGGGGTGTGCGTTACGTCGTCGTGACCATGTGCATCGGTGGTGGCATGGGCGCCGCCGGCCTGTTCGAGATCTGCTGATCGGCCCGTCCGTCGCTCGTTCCGGAGATAGGCCATATGGACGATGTGCCCGGAACAGAGCGGGCGGACTATCGAGACCAGTCAGTCTTCGCTGTACTCGCTGTGCTTGATCGGCGAGGTTAATGACTACCAACAAGAATAAGAGGGTAGCCGCATGAGATTCGTCGAGCGCCTAGTTACTGCAGTATGGAGGCGATCATGCGTTCACTGATCGCCTATCTGGTGTGCGCCATTGTCGCGGCGGGCATTGCGTACGCCTTTACCCCGCGTGATCCGCAAACGCCGTCTGATACCCAGCTGCGCGCGGACCGGGTGCATATCAATGCCCTGCTCAATCTGGACAAGCGCCAGGTGGCGGTGGGCGAGCGCGGCAGCATTCTGCTGAGCGACGACCAAGGCCGTTCCTGGCAGCAAGCGTCGGTCAAGCCGCAGCGCCATGTGTCCTTGACCGGACTGGTGGCCGTGTCCGCCGAGCAGCTGCTTGCGGTCGGGCATGATGGCTTGATCCTGCGCTCGCAGGACGCCGGTTCCACTTGGCAGGAGGTTCGTTTCGAGGCCGAGCAGGGCGAGCCGCTGCTGGGTATCTGGGCGGCCGGCGGCAATCGAGTGCTGGCTTTCGGCAGCTTCGGCAAGTTCTACCAGTCCGACGACGCCGGCCTGACCTGGCAAACCTTGCCGCTGGAGGTCGACAGTGCGCACCTCAACAGCATGGACGGCGGCGCCGATGGCCGACGCATGCTGGTCGGCGAGCAGGGCCTGGTGTTGCGCAGCTCCGATGCCGGCCAGAATTGGCAAACCCTGCCCCCTTTCTATAAAGGTTCGCTGTTCGGTGTGGTCCGCCTCAGTGCGCAGCGCTGGGTGACCTATGGCATGCGCGGGCATGTATTCGTCAGCGACAACTTCGGCGACAGCTGGGAAGAGATCAAGGTCGGCAACAAGCTGCCGCTCTACGGTCATGTGCTGCTGCCGAACAATTCCGGAGTGCTGATCGTCGGCGCGGGCAGCTCGTTGGTGCGCCTGGATGGCCGCGGGCGTCTGCTCGAGACCAGCCGCCAGCCAGGGCTGGGCACGTTAACTTCAGCAATTGTGGTTGGCGCCCAGCAGGTATTGGTGGGCGGTGAGCGCGGTGTGTTCCAAGGTCCCGGTGTCAGCGTTGTTGCACTTGGCAAGTGAGAGGCTAGTGATGAAGCAAGGTAAATCCTGGATAGAACGCAAGGTCGAGGGCTGCGCCGATTTGCTCATGGCGTACCGCAAGCTGTTTATGACCGTGTTTCTGTTGCTGACGCTGGGCTTGGGCTATAGCGCCACCCACACCAAACTGGACCCAGGATTTAACAAGCAGATCCCAGTGCGCCACGAGTACATGCTCAACTTCCTGAAGTTCAGCCAGTACTTCACCGGCGCGAACCGCTTTCTGGTCAGCGTGAAGTGGAAGGGCGAGGGTGATATCTACAACGCCGAGTTCCTCGATACGCTGCAAAAGGTCACCGACGATGTGTTCTTTATCTCTGGCGTCAGCCGCGCCAGCGTAACCTCGCTGTTCACCGCCAATGTGCGTTACGTCGAAATCACCGAAGAGGGTTTCTTTGGTGACGTCGTGGTGCCGCCGCGCTTTGCCGGCTCCGTCGAGGATCTGGCCCAGGTGCGCAGCAACGCCGCTAGATCTGGGCAGATCGGGCGGCTGGTCGCCAACGACCTGAGGTCGGCGCTGGTCCGCGCCGACCTGCAGGATATCGACCCGAAGACCGGCAAGCCGGTTAGCTATGTCGAAGTGTCCAAGCGCCTGGAGGATATTCGCGCCAAGTACAGCAACGACAAGATCGAAATCAATATCGTCGGTTTCGCCAAGCTGGTCGGCGACGTGGTCGATGGCCTGATCACCGTGATCGGTTTCTTTGTCGTCGCCTTCCTGATTACTGGCCTGTTGCTGTGGTTGTATTCTCGCTCGCTGAAATTGACCGTGGTCGCCTTGGTGGTGGCGCTGCTGCCGGTGGTCTGGTTGCTCGGCCTCTTGCCGTTGCTGGGCCTGGGCATCGATCCGATGTCGATTCTGGTGCCGTTCCTGATCTTCTCCATCGGCGTCTCCCATGCGGTACAGATGACCAACGCCTGGAAGCAGGAAGTGCTCGCCGGTAGCGATTCGGTGCAGGCGGCGCGGGCGGCGTTCTGCAAAATTTTCATTCCCGGCTCCCTGGCGCTGTTGATGAACGCTCTGGGCTTTGCGGTGATCATGATGATCGACATCCCCATCGTCCACGAACTGGGGGTGACGGCTTGCATTGGCGTAATGCTGATGATCATCACCAACAAAATGATGCTGCCGATCATCATTTCGCACCTGCATCTGGAGCGCAGCGTGCTCAACCGCGAGCGCGTCGCGGAACAGGGCAAGCACCCGCTGTGGTGGCGGCTGTCGGCCTTGGCCGAGCCACGCCCGGCGCTGGCGGTGTTCGCTCTCAGCCTGCTGCTGCTGGGGTTCGGGGTGGTCAAGGCGCGTCAACTCGAGGTCGGTGATATCGGCGCCGGCGCACCGGAGTTGCGCGCCGACTCGCGCTATAACCAGGACAACGAAAAAATCATCAGCAGCTACTCCATCGGCCTCGATGTCCTGGCGGTGTTCGTGCAGGCGCAGGGCGTCGAGGAAGCCTGTCTGACGCCGCAGGTCATGCGTGCGGTGGAAGCCTTCGACTTCCAGATTCGCGCCGTGACCGGCGTGCAATCGGTGCAGAGCGTGGCGGGCATGGGCAAGGTGATGATTGCCGGTAACAACGAAGGCAACCCGCGCTGGGCGGCGATTCCGGGGTCGAGCCGGGGCTTGAGCCAGGGCTCGCGCGCCTACATGCCGGATGATGGCCTGGTGACCGATGGTTGCCAGCAGATGCAGATTCTGGTGTTCCTCACCGATCACGATGGTGCCACCGTGGCCCATGTGGTCAAGGAGGCCAAGCGGATCATCGCCGAGGTGGCGATTCCCGAGACCAAGTTCCTGCTGGCCGGCGGCAACGTCGGGGTGATGGCGGCCTCCAACGAGGCGGTGAAACGCGCCGAGGTGGTGATGTTGGCGGCGTTGTTCGGCTCGGTAGGGCTGTTCTGCTGGCTGACGTTCGGCTCCCTGCGCGCGGTGCTGTGCATTCTGGCGCCGCTGGCAATCGTCGCGGTCCTCTGCAACGCCCTGATGGCCATGCTCGGCATCGGCCTGAAAGTCGCCACGTTGCCGGTGATGGCGCTGGGCGTCGGAGTCGGGGTCGACTACGGCATCTACCTGTACGAGCGCATCCAGCACGAAATGGCCGAGGGGGCAGACCTGCGTAACGCGTTCTACGAGGCTATGTGCCAACGCGGCACCGCGGCGGTGTTCACCGCGCTGACCATGTCCATCGGCGTCTGCACCTGGGCCTTCGCGCCACTGAAGTTCCAGGCCGACATGGGCGTGCTGCTGTCCTTCATGTTCCTGGTCAACGTGCTCGGTGCGATCTTCCTCCTGCCAGCCCTGGCCGCCTGGTTCAATCAGAGCCGGCGCCTGGTCTCGGTGAAGGCTGCACCGGCTGAACAGCCACAAGTCGCTGGTCGCGACTACTCGCTAAAAAAAGCTGTAGCGGCAGAGGATGCCTAAGAGTCTTTTTACGACCTTCTGGATTAGAACCAGACAAGGCGCAACGACCAACGGGAGTAACAGCCCAAGGCTGGCCCGAAGGGCGAGCGTAGCGAGTCAAATGGCCGAAAAGCGCAGTTTACGACATGTAAATGCGCATTTTCGGCCACTTTTAACGCGATCTTGCCGCGAGTTAGGAGGACGTAAATAGGCTCTGAGAGCGCCGCTTTAGACGCTGTGGTGCTGGCGAATCGATAGCTAACCTTTTGTCTAAGTAGCCTTGTGCCGGGCTGGAGCTGTGGCACTATCCAGAGCATCGACTGGCATCTTGATTGAGCCCGGCGAGCGGGTCGAAATCATAAAAATAAAAAGGGCAGGCCAATGCGCTTAGCCCAAGCGAGGAGACAGGCTATGGAAAAAACCACCTTGGGCGTTCAGGCCCTGGCGGCGATGAATTTGGATCTGGTCGAGTATGATCGCGTCATTGGCGAGCTCTATGACGGCGCGCTTGACCCCAAGTTGATGGTGCATCCCTTGCGCCATATGCGCGAATTGTTCCAGGCGAACTACGTCACCCTGATCCTGCGGTTGCCCGATCAGCCGGAAATGGGGCTGATGCTCGTGGCCGGCGATATCAAAGATGAAGGCGAGGTGAGCTATCAGGTCTATCCGCAGACCATGAATCCTTTCATCAACCAGCCGATGGACCGGGTCTTCACGGTCGACGATGTGATGAGCGAATCGGAATGGGAGCACTCGGCCTACTTCCAGCAGGTTTGCTCCCAGCAAGGCGTGTTCCACGTGATGGGCGCGGATATCTCCACGCCGGATGGCGGCAAGTTTCGCTTCCGCATCACTCGGCCCAAGTCAGCGCCGAAATTCTCCGCCGCAGAATGTGCCCTCTGCGAGATGTTCCTACCGCACTTACGCCGTTCGCTGCGCATGCACAACCTGCTGGATCGCAGCGAGTCGCTGAGCGAGTTGTACGCCCAGGCGATCAGCCGCCTGTCGGTGGCAACCATCGTGCTCGACGAGAGCGGCAGTGTTTTGAAGATCAATCCGGTGGCCAAGGAAATCCTCGATCGATCCGATGGCCTGAAGTTGGTCGGTGGTCGTCTGGAAGCCACCTATCCGAGCGATAACCGCGAGTTGCAACGGCTGGTCCGCAATGCGTTCGCCTGCGAGGGCGAAGAGGGCCGGGCGGTGGCCGAGGCGATGTCGGTGGCACGGCCGTCCGGGCAGGTCAGCCTTGGTCTGGTGGTCGAGGCGATTCCTTCGTTGGACTGGGCCGATGGCAAAGGTAAACCGGCCGCGGTGGTGTACATTCGCGATGCGGTGGGCAAGTCGATAGCCAGCGAAGTGGTGACCAAGCAACTGTTCAACTTGACCCGGGCGGAAACCGCTCTGGCCATGGAACTGGCCAACGGCCTGTCGCTGGAAGAGGCGGCCGAGGTGCTGAACGTCCGCCGCAATACGGCCCGTGCGCACCTGCGCTCGATTTTCTCGAAGACCGGCGTACGCCGACAGACGGAGTTGGTGCGTATCCTCCTCAACAGTGTGGTCGCCTTGGGAAAGCCGAAGCTGGCGCTGCTGGCCGCCGACAAGGTCGACAAGGTCGAAGCTCCGGAACTGCACCTCGCTCACTCGGAACGTCGTAGCGCCTGAGCCTGCCCTGCGCAGCTCTGTTTAAAGCTCATAACCCCTCAAAGCCCCGGTCGTTTCCATGCGTCTGGGGCTTTTGCGTTGCGCTGGGAAATGGGTCGGTCTGTAGTCCGTGCGGACGATGTTGCCCGCCTCATGCCCTGCAGATACTTAGCTTCCACCGCATCAGCGCGGAGCCCCGCCCTGTGCTGGACGCGCGAACGATCCTGGCACTCAACGCCGATCGCTTGCGGGTCCGAGGATTCTGTAGATGCGGCGAGCGCCTGAGGCGTCGTTGCGAACCTGATGCTTACTGAACGAGGAGAGACTTTATGCCTGTTACAGCTGTCAGTGGTTCCGCTTCCGGAATGGGCGCCGCGATCTGCGCGGCGCTACGCGCCGCCGGGCACCGGGTCATTGGGATCGACCGGGCCAACGCCGAAGTCATCGCCGACCTGTCCAGCCATGCCGGCCGCCAGGCGGCCATCGCCAGTGTGCTCGAGCAGAGTGGCGGCGTGCTGGATGGACTGATCTGCTGCGCCGGGGTCGGTGTGACCGCGCCTTCGTGCGGCATCATCCTGGCGGTCAACTATTTCGGCGTCAGCGAGTTGCTCGATGGTTTGGCCGATGCCCTGGCCAAGGGCGAGCAGCCGGCAGCGCTGGTCATCGGTTCGGTCGCTTCGACTTATGCGAATGCCGACCAGCCAATGGTGGCGGCAATGCTGGCCGGCGACGAAGGCCAGGCGCTGGAACTGGCCAACGCCCTCGGTCAGCCACAGGCGGCCTATGCCGGCTCGAAATACGCGGTCACCTGCAATGCCCGGCAGAAGGCCGTGGCCTGGGCCAAGCAGGGCATTCGCCTGAACGTGGTGGCACCGGGCGCCGTGGAAACGCCCTTGTTCCAGGCCTCGCAGGAAGATCCTCGGTTCGGCGAGGCGACCCGCCAGTTCGTAGCGCCGCTGGGTCGCGCCGGCCATCCCGAAGAGATCGCCACGCTGGTGGCCTTCCTGCAATCGCCCCAGGCCGGTTTCATCCACGGCAGCGTGGTGTTCGTCGATGGCGGCATGGATGCGATGGCTCGTCCAACGCGCTTCTAAGAGCAGGCCCTGAGACCCAGTCGAGCGAGAAAAATAATGGCCAAGGTGGCATTCATTACCGGCGCTAGCCGGGGGATCGGGCGGGAGGCGGCGCTGGCCTTCGCCCGTGCCGGTTTCGATGTGGCAATCAGTGCGCGCACGCTGGAGGAAGGCGAAAGCCATACCCATGCGCTGCGCAATGCCGACGGCAAGCCGTTGTCGGGCAGCCTCAACGGCACCGCCGCGGCGATCCGCGCCCTCGGCCGCAAGGCGTTGGTGGTGCGCATGGACCTGCTCGACAGTGCTTCGGTGCTTGCTGCCAGCGCGGCGGTGTTCGCCGAGTTCGGCCGCATCGACGTGCTGGTCAATAACGCCGTCTACCAGGGCAGCGATCTCAACCTGCCCTTTATGGAATTGCAGGCGGAGACCCTGGAGCGGGTTCTCCAAGGCTATGTGATGACGCCTTTCCTGCTCACCCGCGCGGTGGTGGCGGGCATGCTCGAACAAGGCGGCGGGGTGGTGATCAACGTCACCTCCGGTGCCGGCGAGAGCGACCCGCCGATTGCCGCCAGCAAGGGTGGCTGGGGCTATGCCTACGGTGCGGGCAAGGCGGCGGTTTCGCGGCTGTCCGGGGTGCTCGCGATCGAGTTGGGTGAGCGCGGCATTCGCGCCTACACGGTCAACCCCGGCGTGGTGACCACCGACGCACTCAAGGCCACCATCGGCGACCGTGGCCTGATCGCCCTGCGTGCCGGTTCGGCGCCGCCCGAGGTGCCGGCGGCGGTGATGCTCTGGTTGGCCACGGCTGAGCAAGCGGTCGACTACCAGCGACGGACCATCGCGGCACAGCCGTTCGCCCTGGAGCACGGCATCGTGCCCGACTGGCGGCAAGCCTGAACCCCTGCGGCATGCCAGGCGTGCCGCAACTGACCCGGAGGAGCCATGCCAAACATGAAGTCGGTTTCACTGATCAGTCGACGTGCCGATCTGTCACGCGAGGCCTTTCGCGACTATTACGAGCACCAGCACTGCCTGTTGGCCATGCGCTATCTCCCATTTCAGCGCTATGTGCGCAATCACCTGCTCGGCTCGGAGCCCGAGGTCGATTTCGATTGCCTCAGCGAGTTCGAGGTCGCCGTTGGTTTCCGCAGTCAGGACGTCCTCGACTCGCCGGCCGGTGCCCTCCTGCGGGAGGACGAGCAGCGCTTCATGAAGCCGCGCGAACTCGTGCGCACGGCCGCCGCGGTGGAAAGCCTGCTGTTCGGCCCGCCGCGGGACGCCGAGCACTTCGTCTGTAACCGCCAGCTGCTGTTGTTCAAGCGCGGCGACGAAGCGGCGCCAAGCTTCGCTCGGCGTCTCGCGGCTCACGGCGCGGCACTGGGTGCTGCCGGCTCAGGCGTGCGGCGCGTGACCCTGGATCTGTTTCAGGCCTATCCCGGCGTCGCGCTCGGCTATGACGCCATGCTGTCGTTGTGGCTGGAGGAGGGGGCGCGAGCACCCGAAAGCGATTGGCCGGCCGAGGTCAGCATGCGGGTGAGCAGCCATGAAAGCCCACCCGAGCAGTTGGCTGGGCTCTACGTCGGGCCGGAGTTGGAGGGTGCGGCGGGCGGTTCTTGAGAGTCAGTCCGGTTTTCTCTAGTCCAAGCGGAGGATGAGTTACACGCGGCAGTGGTCGAAGATGCCCCAAGTTGAATCACTTGTACTCAGTAAGGTTAATCAGGGCAGGTGAGTTAAATCGTGGCGTTTCTATAGAGGACAATAATGATGACGAAACTCGCCGAGATCAAAGTTGAGAACGTGCTGGAACCCTATCGCTACGCCCGTGGCTGGCACTGCCTGGGCGATGCGGACCAGTATCGTGATGGCAAGCCACATACCCTCAATGTCTTCGGTACGCGTCTGGTCGCTTTCGCCACCAGCGATGGCAAGATCAACGTTCTCGATGCCTATTGCCCGCACATGGGTGCCGACCTGTCCCAGGGCACTATCGAGAACGACCGTCTGGTGTGTGCCTTCCACCACTGGAAATTCGATGCCGCTGGCAAGTGCGCGGAAATCCCCTACTGCAAGCGCATCCCGCCGAAAGCCAAGACCAAGAGCTGGCTGACCTGCGAAGAGAACAACCTGTTGTTCGTGTGGAATAACCCCGAGGGTAAGCCGCCGCGCGAAGGCGTGGTCATCCCGCATCTGCCGGAAATGGACGATGACTCGTGGATCCACAACTGGAACATCGACATCATGGAAATCGACACCAACCCTCGCGAGTTGGTCGACAACCTGGTTGATGCCCATCACTTCGGTCCGGTGCATGGTACGCCGACGACCTACTTCGCCAATATCTTCGAAGGCCATATCGGCCATCAGATCTTCCATGGCGATTCCGAGCGTCTGGGCGGTGGTCTAGTTGCACCGTCGGCCTACTACGGTCCTGCCACTCACTTCACGCGCATCAGCTCGAACTTTGGTGGCGTGGAGATTCACGCCATCCTCCTCAACAGCCATGTGCCGGTGACGCCGAATAGCTTCGTGCTGCGCTTCGGTTGCATGGTCAAGCGCGTGGAGGGCTTTACCGAGGAGCAGAACAACGAGATCGCCAAGGGCTATGTGACCGGCAACCGCGAGTCGTTCTACCAGGACGTGGCGATTTGGAAGAACAAAATCCGCATCGACAACCCCGTGCTGGCTGAAACCGACGGCCCGGTTTATCAACTCCGCGAGTGGTATCAGCAGTTCTTCATGGACGAGGACAAAGTACCGGCGAGCATGGCCGAACGCCGCGAAATCGTCACCGTCGATCTGCGCAAAAGCTGATCGCGAGCAGGAAAGGGCAATGGCGATGAGCGGCCGTAAAGGCTGACCAGCATCTTGGCGACCAGTTTCGCCTCGTCATGGGGTGGTTTACCGTTCAATGCCTGCCCTTTCTGCTCGGCGCCTTGGCCGACCGCTTCGGTTTCGATACCGGGCAGGTCGGCATGCTCGGCTCCGCTTACCAGCTAGCTGCTCGGCACTTGGGTGGTCGTGATGGTTATGGACCACCTGAGTGGGCATGACTGGAGCTGGTTACGGCGGCGCTATTTGCCTTTCCGCTTCTTCTGATGCTGCCTCGACTGTCTCTATCTGATCCTTCCCTTTCTTAACGTCACTTGCGTGAACCTCAGCGCTGCCAAATACCATATCGATCCTCCTGATTGATATTGGTCGGGCTGTCTGGGGCTGCATGGCAGATACGCGAGCCCCAAACATAGCTCCCCTCTTCGGCGAAGCTCTCCGACGTTACTGCTCGGAATGAAGCATCTTGCAAGAGAGGCTTGCCTTTCGTGCAGGTGTTGACCGGACGTTTGTGTCCCGCTTTGAGCGTGCTATCAAGCAGCCTACGATCACCACCCCGACCGCTCTTGGGTTGGCGCGGGGGTGTGCCTTCTGCGGATTTGCTGAGGGGAGCGGAAGAGGAATACGTGCGGTAGGCAGGCTAGCCGAGCATGTAGGCACCAAAGTGAGCAGTCACGATGTTCTGGCTGGAAAAAGAAAAGCCCCAAGCCGTTAGGCTTGGGGCTTTTGCATGGTGGGCCTTCCCGGGCTCGAACCGGGGACCGAGCGATTATGAGTCGCGCGCTCTAACCAACTGAGCTAAAGGCCCGTGAAACTTTTTCGGGCTTACCCTAGCGCTTACTGGGGGGATGGTTAAATCTGCGTAAGCGATTGTTTGTACTGATAAAGCGTCAGTCTGAAATGACTGCTTTGAGTCTTCTGCCCTAACTAACTGAGCCATACGACGCAGAAGGCCGGCGGATTATACCGGCGCCTTCTCGGCAGCGCCAACGGCATGGAGCGGCGTGAGGAAACTGGCTGCAAAAGCGTCCGCCGGCAATGCCGGGCTGACCACGAAGCCCTGGATTTGCTGGCAGCCTTCGCGGGTGAGGAATTCCTCCTGGGCGGCGGTTTCCACGCCTTCGGCAACTACCGTGAGCTGCATGCTGCGTGCCAGGGCGATGATCGCTCGGGTGATGGCGGCATCGTGGGGGTCACCCGGTAGACCTTGGACGAAGGATTTGTCGATTTTCAAGGTGTCCAGTGGCAGGCGCTTGAGGTAGCTGAGCGAGGAATAGCCGGTACCAAAGTCGTCGATCGCCAGTTGTAGCCCCAGCGCTTTCAACTCATGAAGGATGGCTAGCGCTTCTTCGGTTTGGCTCATGATGAAACTTTCAGTGATCTCCAGTTGCAGCAAGGCCGGCGGCAAGCCGTTGTCGCTGAGGAGACTGGCGACGCGCTGGACCAGTCGTGGCTGGCGGAGTTGGCTGCCAGCGAGGTTGACTGAAAGTGCGCCGAACGGGGCGTGCTGTGGAAGCCAAAGACTCATCTGTCGGCAGGCTTCCTGTAGTGCCCAGTCGCCAATTGGCAGGATCAGGCCGCTTTCTTCTGCCAGCGGGATGAAACGATCAGGCGAAACTTCCCCGAGTTGTGGGTGGTGCCAGCGGATCAGCGCTTCGGCACCGATCAGCTGGCGGCTGGGGAGGGCCAGTTTCGGCTGGTAGTACAGACTGAATTCACCCCGTTCGAGGGCGCGGCGCAGTTCATGTTCGAGCGCCATGCGCTGCGTGGCTTGGAACGTTAGATCGTAGGTGTAGAACTCGGCGCGATTGCGGCCCTTGGATTTCGAGCGATACATCGCGGCGTCGGCATTTTTGATCAGTGTGGCAACGTCTGTGCCGTCCTGTGGAAACAGGCTGATGCCGATGCTGGCGCTGATGAAGAACTCATGTTCGTCCGCTTCGAAGGCAGTGCCGAAACAGCGCAGCAGTTTGCTGGCGACATGTTCGGCATCGGCCGGTTGGTGCAGGCCGGGCAGCAGGATGATGAACTCGTCGCCGCCGAGTCGGGCAACGGTGTCGATGTCGCGTAGTTGGTCGCGCAGACGCATGGCAATGCTCTTCAACAGCAGGTCCCCGATGGGGTGGCCGAGGCTGTCGTTGATGTGTTTGAAGCGGTCGAGGTCGAGGAACAGCACCGCGCCCTGGCGATCATCGGCCTGGGCCTCTTGCAGCGCCATGCGCAGGCGGTTCTCGAAGAGCAGACGGTTGGGTAGGCCGGTGAGCGGGTCATGGTGGGCCTGGTAATCGAGCCGGGCCTCGGCGTGTTTGAGTATCGAGATGTCGGCGAACACGCCGACGAAGTGAGTGATTTCGTCAGCACTATTGTGCACTGCGCTGATGGTCAGCCATTGCGGGTAGGGCTCGCCGCTTTTGCGCCGGTTCCATATCTCGCCCTGCCAGTGGCCTTCGGCGGCGAGCTGGTGCCACATGGCGACATAGAAGGCGCTGTCGTGTTGCCCGGAGGCGAGCATGCGCGGGGTTTGGCCCAGCACGTCGCTTTCGCTGTAACCGGTGATTTCACTGAAGGCACGGTTCACGGCGGTGATGCGCTGCTGGGTGTCGGTGATCAGCACACCTTCGGCGGTGCTTTCGAAGACGGTGGCCGCCTGCAGGAGTTTTTCCTGCATGAGTTGGCGCTCGGTGATATCGCGGGCAATGGTCAGCATGCACTTTTCGGTGCCGATGACGATGGTTTGCGTGGAGAGTTCACACAGCCGTATCTGGCCGTCGCGGGTACGGATGGGAGCGACGAAGTTGCGTGCGCTACCGTTGTTTTGCAGTTGTTCGAGGAACCTTTTCCGGTCATCGACGTCGGCCCAAATGCCCAGTTGCAAGGTGGTCTGATCAGTTAAGTGGGCGAGGTTATAGCCGGTAATTCGGGTGAATCCGTCGTTGACGTCGATCAGCAGGCCATCGTGCTGGCGGGTGATCAACAAACCGTCCGGCGAGGCGTGGAAAGCCTTGGCGAACTTCTCTTCGGATACTTCCAGCTGCTGCTGGGTAGCCTTCAATTGGCTGATGTCGCGGACGGCGATGACCAGCGCCGGCACGCCGAGGAGCTGGATCTGTTGCGCCGAAATCAGGCCGGTGAACAATTCGCCGTTACTGCGGCGAAAGGGCATTTCCAGGTTGTGCAGATTTTTCTCTTGCAGCAGCTGGAGCAGCCCTGGGCCGATGTCGGATACTCCCCAGATCCCCAGTTCGGTGGAGGTTTTGCCGACGGCGACCGCGGCGCTGATGCCGATCTTTTCCTCGAAGGTTCGGTTGACCGTCAGCAGGCGGCCGTCGTCGCGGCTGGCGATGACCAGAATGTCTGGGCAATGGTGAAACACCGAGGTGAATTTCTGCTCCGACAGGCGCAGGGCGTTTTCCGTCTGCTTGGCCTCGGTGACTTCGATCATCAGGCCGCGCATCAGCAATTCATCGCCGTGCTTGATCAAAGTGACGATGTCGCGCAGCCAGACCACCCGGCCATTGGCGGCGATCATGCGATAGTCGAGGGTGTGGTCGCGTCCGGCGCTGCTTTCGCCGAAGCAGTAATCGATCGCTTGCTGCGCATCATCGGGATGCAGGGTGCGCTGCCAGAAGCCCGGCTCCCGCCATTCGCTAAGGGGGTAGCCGAGAAGCTTTTCGGCATGCGGCGAAACGTAGGTGAAACAGTGGTCGCTGAGGCGCATTTCCCAGGCGATGGCCGACAGGCTTTCGACTAGGCCGCGGTAGTGCTGCTCGCTGCTGCGCAGATCCTCTTCGAGGGCGACGCGCTGTCCGATTTCGGCGCTCAGACGGCGATTGATGCGCAGAATCCCTGCCAATACGACAAGTACCAGCAGTAGCCCCGGTAACCCATACAGCAGCACTTCGCGCCAGAGTCTCCGGCGGTCCAGGATGCTGCCGACCCAGGGTTCTTGCAGGCTGCTGATTTGCGCAGGGCTGAGGTCGGCAAACAACTTGTCGAGGATGCCGACGAAAATCTCCTGACCCTGCGGTACGGCCATCGCCAACTGGTAGCGGTATGGCGTTTCACCGCTGATGTAGAGACCTTCAAGCTTGAGTTGGCGCAGGCTCCACACGCTGGAGGCGAGATCGCTGACAAGGGCGTCGACCTGGCCGGTCGCCAACGCTTGGAGGGCAGCGTTGACGCTGCTCAGGGCGAGCAGATTGAAGTCGGGGTGCTGGCTGCGGAGCAGTTCGTGCGGGGCGTAGTCGCGGACGATGGCGATCTTCAGGCCATACAGGTCCTTTAGCGTGCGCGGCTGGGGGCCGCCCTGTTTGGCAAGGATGACGATCGGGAAATCGAGGTAGGGGCGGGTGAAGCTGAGGTAGGTCTGGCGCTCCGGCGTCGACATGACCCCGGGTAGCAAATCCAAAGTGCCGGCCTTGGCCTGGGTAAGTACCTCGCTCCAGCTGCTTGGTTCGACCGGACGCAAGGTGATGCCCAGGCGTTGTTCGATCAGCCGAACGTAGTCAGACGCCAGGCCCTTGTAGCGATTGTGTTCGTCGCGGAATTCGAACGGGGGCCAAGAGGCATCTACACCGAGGCGCAATTCGGGATGGGCCGCCAGCCAGGCGCGCTCTTCATCGGTCAAGTTCAATGCGCTAGACGGGGAGGCCCAAAGTGCCAGGCACAACAACAAAATGACCGGCAGTCGCGGCATACGAGCCTATCCCAAGGGTTCACTATTGGCGAAGTGTAGTCATGGAACAGGATGCTAGAAAAGCAAAACCCCCGGCTGGCCGGGGGTTCTGGATCACTCGTCGAGGAAGGAGCGAAGGTGCTCGCTGCGCGTTGGATGGCGCAACTTGCGTAAGGCCTTGGCCTCGATCTGACGGATCCGCTCACGAGTCACATCGAACTGTTTACCGACTTCCTCAAGGGTGTGGTCGGTATTCATGTCGATGCCGAAGCGCATGCGCAGGACCTTGGCTTCCCGTGCGGTGAGGCCGGCGAGTACTTCGCGGGTGGCTTCCTTGAGGCTTTCCACGGTCGCCACGTCGATCGGCGATTGCATGGTGGAGTCCTCGATGAAGTCGCCCAGATGCGAATCTTCGTCGTCACCGATCGGGGTTTCCATGGAGATCGGCTCTTTAGCGATCTTCAATACCTTGCGGATCTTGTCCTCAGGCATGTCCATGCGCTCGCCCAGCTCTTCCGGAGTCGGCTCGCGGCCCATTTCCTGCAGCATCTGACGAGAGATGCGGTTGAGCTTGTTGATCGTCTCGATCATGTGCACCGGGATACGGATGGTGCGCGCCTGGTCGGCGATCGAGCGGGTGATCGCCTGACGAATCCACCAGGTGGCGTAGGTCGAGAACTTATAACCGCGACGGTATTCGAACTTATCCACCGCTTTCATCAGGCCGATGTTGCCTTCCTGAATCAGGTCGAGGAACTGCAGGCCGCGGTTGGTGTACTTCTTGGCGATGGAGATCACCAGGCGCAGGTTGGCCTCGACCATTTCCTTCTTGGCGCGACGAGCCTTGGCTTCGCCGATCGACATACGCCGATTGACGTCTTTGATCTCGCCGATGGTCAGGTTGCATTCGGTTTGCAGCGCCGCCAGCTTCTGCTGAGCGCGTTGGATGTCGCCGAGCAGATTGCCGATCGCTTCGGCATACTTGGCCTTGCCTTTAGCCAGGTCAGCAGCCCAGGTTTCATTCACTTCGTTGCCCGGGAACAGGCGCAGGAAGTCGGCGCGCGGCATCCGTGCATCGCGAACGCACAGTTGCATGATGGCGCGCTCCTGGCTGCGCAGGCGCTCCAGGGAATCACGAACACGAACGACCAGTGCTTCGTACTGCTTGGGCACCAGCTTGATCGGCATGAACAGCTCGGCCAAAGCTTTCAGCTCGGCAATGCCTTGCTTGCTGCTACGGCCATGCTTTTTCAAGGCCTTGTTGGTCTTTTCCAGCTGTTCGGCCACGGCGGTGAAGCGGCGCAGGGCTTCTTCCGGATCCGGACCGCCATCGCCTTCCTCTTCCTCGTCACTATCGCCTTCGGCTTCTTCCTCGTCTTCGGTTTCCGCTTCGCCTGCGATCTTGGGCTCCGGAACCGGAGCTTCGTTCGGGGCGGCGATACCGTCGTCGGGGTCGATATAGCCACTCAAGACTTCAGACAAACGCCCACCTTCAGTGGTGACGCGTTTGTACTCGGCAAGAATGCTGTCGATGGTGCCGGGGAAGTGAGCGATGGCGCTCATCACCTCGCGGATGCCTTCCTCTATGCGTTTGGCGATTTCGATCTCGCCTTCGCGGGTCAGCAGTTCCACGGTACCCATTTCGCGCATATACATGCGCACCGGGTCGGTGGTGCGGCCAATATCGGTCTCTACGGCAGCTAACGCAGCTGCGGCTTCTTCCGCTGCGGCTTCATCGGTATCCGCTTCGGCCAGCAACAGGGCATCGGCATCCGGAGCAGTCTCGAATACATTGATGCCCATGTCGTTGATCATGCGGATGATGTCTTCCACCTGTTCCGGATCAGAAATATCCTCCGGCAGGTGGTCGTTGACCTCGGCGTAAGTCAGGTAACCCTGCTCACGACCGCGGCTGATCAACTCTTTCAAACGGGACTGCTGTTGCGCTTTTCCGGACATAACACCCTATCCACTGAAGGTCTTGGCGGGCAAAAATTAGCTGGACATTATAGCTGATCCCGGGCCTCACGCGCCAGTTGATGTCGGGGTGAGGGGCGATGTATTGCGGCTAAGGAGCTCGCGCAGCAGGTTTTTTTCCTCTGCGCTCAGCTCGCCTTGACGTGCTTTGCGGAGCAATTGCTCCAGGCTGCGCTCGCGTTGGCGAGCTGCAAGGCTAGTTATAGTGTCGAAAAACTGTTGTTCAAGGTTGTCGGCGCTAATAAGCCATTCCTTCTCCGCCAGCGCCTTGAGCAGACGGCCCTGTTCAGTGCCGTGCCAGCGGGCAATCAACTGCAGCGAGCGGAGCTTCGGATTCTTCTGCAGTGCGCCAAGTAGGGCAACAAGGAGCTGGGCGTACGTGTGGTCTTCATCGGCGAAGTGGCTGACATCTTCGACCTTATGCGCGAGCTCCGGGTGATGCAGAAGAGTGCGCAAGGCGGTCAAAGTCGGCGATTCGACAGCAACCGCAGCACGTGGCGCGCGGGGCTGAAACTCTTGGCGTGCGCCTTTTTTATTGGCATTTTTCTGCCAAGGTTTTTTGCTCTTTTCCGTAAACGGCTGGTCTTGCCAGGTCGCTTCAGGCGGCATTGCCTGGTCGTTGTACGAATGCCCTGTGCTGTTTTCGTAGTAAGAGTCGTAGGCGGGCGGTGTGTCGTGGTCCTGCGCAGCTGGAGCATTCGGATTGTGGGCAAATTGCTCCAGCGTTTCGCCGCTGAGCCCGGTGATTTCCTTGAGGCGCTGGCGCATCAGGGTGCGCAAATTGGTGCCGGGGATTTTGTCGATCAGCGGAGCAGCCAGAGTCGCCAGGTGGGCTTTGCCTTCCAATGAGCGCGGATCGGCTTCCTCGGTCAGTTGCTGGAAGAAGTAATCGGCCAGTGGCTGCGCGTGCTGATTGATGCGGGCGCGAAATGCGTCGGTGCCTTCGGCGCGCACCAGGCTATCCGGGTCTTCCCCTTCAGGGAGAAATAGGAAGCGTGCCCGACGACCATCCTGCAGGCTGGCCAGCGTCGACTCGAGGGCGCGCCAGGCTGCACTGCGTCCGGCTTGGTCGCCGTCGAAGCAGAACAGCACGCTCGGCACGATACGGAACAAGCGCTTGAGGTGCTCTTCGCTGGTGGCGGTGCCCAGGGTGGCGACGGCGTTACGCAGACCCTGTTGAGCCAGGGCGATGACATCCATATAGCCCTCGACCACCATGATCTCGTCGAGGTTGCGATTGTGCTGGCGTGCCTCGAATAAGCCGTAGAGCTCTTGGCCTTTATGGAACACCGGGGTTTCCGGCGAGTTCAGGTATTTCGGTTTGTCATCACCGAGTACTCGACCACCAAAGGCGATCACGCGGCCGCGACTGTCGCGAATGGGATAGATAACGCGGTCGCGGAAGCGGTCGTAGCGTTTGCCTGACTCGGCATTCTCAATCAGCAGGCCGGCATCGATCAGGGCTTTGTGCTGCAGGCTATCGCTGCCCAAGTGCTTGAGCAGGTTGTCCCAGCCCGGAGGAGCGAAGCCCAGGCCGAAATCTCGGGCGATCTCGCCGGACAAGCCGCGACCTTTCAGGTAATCGACTGCGGCCTTGCGCGTGGGGTGGCTTTTCAGGGCTTGGCGATAGTAGTCGGCGGCCGCAGCCAGCAGCGGATAGAGCGGAGAATCAGTGGGTTGGCGCGGCTTGTTTTGCCGTCCGCCTTCCTCGCGCGGTATTTCCATGCTGGCGGATTTGGCCAGGTCCTCGACAGCCTGGAGGAAGTCCAGGTTGTCGTGGTCCATGATAAAGCCGAGCGCGTTGCCGCCTGCGCCACAGCCGAAGCAGTAATAGAACTGCTTGTCCGGGCTGACGCTGAAGGACGGCGTTTTTTCCTTGTGAAAGGGGCAGCAGGCGCTGAAATTCTTGCCAGTCTTCTTCAGTTGGATGCGCGAACTCACCACGTCGACAATGTCGGTGCGGTTCAGTAGGTCATCGATGAAGGATTGTGGGATCAGTCCGGCCATGGGACTCAGGATACTGGCGTGGGTGATTCGGGGAAACAAAAAAACTCCGCTGTATCACCTGCTGGTGAAGCGGAGTCCGGTTTTGCTGTCCTGCGATGCCCGGACGAGCCGGGCATTCGAGGCGTCGCGCTGTGCGGGGTCGATCAGTACAGGCGAACGGCGCGGCGCTGTTCGCGCTGCACTTTCTTGGCGTGACGCTTAACGGCAGCAGCCGCTTTACGCTTGCGCTCGGAAGTCGGCTTTTCGTAGAACTCGCGGCTGCGAACTTCGGCCAGAACACCGGCTTTTTCGCAGGAGCGTTTGAAGCGACGCAGGGCTACGTCGAAGGGTTCGTTCTCTTTAACTTTGACGGCTGGCATCCAGGTCGTACCTACATTATTTACCGATGGTGGAACGTAACCCCGGCAAACGGCTCGGGATACGTCGGTTTTTAAGGGTTGCGGATGTTACCGCCTCGCCGCCGGGAATGCAAAGCCTCTGATCGAAAAGCGCTGGCCGGGGCTTGAGGGCGGCGATTATCATGCGCGCCTTCGAATTTGCCCAGGCTTATAGGTGCAAACCCATGCTCGTACTGGGATTGGAAACATCCTGCGATGAAACCGGTGTCGCGCTGTATGACAGCGAGCGCGGTCTGCTGGCCGATGCCTTGTTCAGTCAGATCGATCTGCACCGCGTGTATGGCGGTGTAGTGCCGGAGCTGGCGTCGCGCGATCACGTCAAGCGCATGCTGCCGTTGATCCGCGAGGTCCTGGAGACGGCTGCGTGCAAGGCCTCGGACATCGACGCGATTGCCTACACGGCGGGCCCCGGACTGGTCGGCGCGTTGTTGGTGGGCGCTTCCTGCGCTCAGGCGTTGGCGTTGGCGTGGGGTATCCCGGCGCTCGGCGTGCACCATATGGAAGGTCATCTGCTGGCGCCGATGCTGGAAGAGACTCCGCCGCAGTTCCCCTTCGTCGCCTTGCTGGTCTCCGGCGGTCACACGCAACTGGTGCGCGTCGACGGCATTGGCCGCTATCAACTGCTCGGCGAGTCGCTCGACGATGCCGCCGGTGAAGCCTTCGACAAGACTGCCAAGCTGATCGGCTTGGGCTATCCCGGCGGGCCGGAGATTGCCCGGCTGGCGCTCAGCGGCGCGCCGGGACGTTTCGTGTTTCCGCGGCCGATGACCGATCGTCCGGGTCTGGATTTCAGTTTCAGCGGCCTGAAAACCTTCACCTTGAACACCTGGCAGCAATGTCGCGCGGCTGGTGATGACAGCGAGCAGACGCGCTGCGACGTGGCCCTGGCCTTCCAGCAGGCGGTGGTCGAGACCCTGACCATCAAGTGCCAGCGGGCGCTGAAGCAGACCGGCCTGAACAATCTGGTGATTGCCGGCGGGGTCAGTGCCAACCTGGCCTTGCGCCAGGCGCTGGCAACCATGCTGGCTAAGTTCAACGGGCAGGTGTTCTACGCGCGCCCGGCGTTCTGTACCGACAACGGCGCGATGATCGCCTATGCGGGCTGTCAGCGTTTGCTCGCCGGTCAGCAGGATGGTCCAGCGATTGAGGTGCAGGCGCGTTGGCCGATGGAGCAGTTGCCGCCGCTGGCATCTTGAGCGCGATTCACCTGGTCGATTCAGAAATGCCGTTCGCGCCCTGCGAACAGGTCGCGTAGATTGCGTCGATGGCGCCAGACGATCAATGCGGTCAGCAGCGTCATCGGCAGCAGCACCGCCGGTTGTTGCCAGGCCAGCAGCGGCAGGATCAGCGGTGTGGCGATCAGCGCCGCCAGCGAGCTGGTCCGGGTCAAGACGAACGCCAGCAGCCAGGCGCAGGCAGCGAGTAGGGCCGCGGGCGGATACAGACCGAGCAGGGTGCCCGCCGCCGTAGCGACGCCTTTGCCACCGCGGAAGCGGAAGTACACGGGATACAGATGGCCGACGACTGCGGCCAGACCGATCCAGGCCTGCTGCTGCAAGGACAGGCCGAGCACTGCGGCAATCAGGATGGGTAGCAGGCCCTTGAGCAAGTCGCCCAGCAAGGTCAGCGCCGCCCATTTCTTACCGGCGACGCGCAGCATGTTGGTGGCGCCGGGGTTGCCCGAACCGCTGGTGCGCGGATCTGGACCGCCCGCGAAGCGGCTGAGCAGGATGGCGAAGGACAATGAGCCGAGCAGGTAGGCGAGGACCGCCAATAGCCAGAACATGGTATCCATTCCGGGCAAATAGGCCCTGATTCTAACGGGGCATACCGCCCTTGTCGTGGAGCAGACGGGTTGGACAAGGTATTTATCGAGGGGCTGGAAGTTGACACCGTGATTGGTGCCTACGACTGGGAACGCAATATTCGCCAGTGCTTGCGCCTGGACTTGACCTTTGGCTGGGACGTCAGTGCGCCGGCGGCCGAAGATGATCTGAGCAAGGCTCTCGACTACGCCAAGGTGGCGGCCAGCATCGATTCCTTCGCCCGCGCCGCCCAATTCGAACTGGTTGAAACCTTCGCGGAACGCTTGGCCGCGACCCTGATGGGCGAGTTCGGCATTCGCTGGTTGCGCCTCAAAGTCACCAAGCCCGGCGCCAATCCCGCCGCCCGTGGCGTCGGTGTGGAGATTGAGCGCGGATGCCGCTGATCCCGATCTATCTTGGTCTCGGCAGCAATAGCGAGCGTGAGCCGCACATTCGCGCCGGTCTCGACGCGCTGGCCGGTTTTCTCCATGGGCTGCGTTGCTCACCGGTGTTCGAAAGTCAGGCGGTGGGGATCAAGAGCGGGCCGTTCTACAACCTGGTGGTCGCCGCGCTGACCGATCTGCCGCTGCACGAGTTGGACCGCCGGCTGAAATCCATCGAGGCCGACAACGGCCGTTACGCGCCGGACCGCAAAGGTCTGCCGTTGGATATCGATGTGCTGCTGTACGGCGATCAGGTCGGGAACTTCGATGGGTTGGTGCTGCCACGCGCGGAAATTCTCAAGAACGCCTTCGTGCTCTGGCCGTTGGCTTTGCTCGCCCCGGAGCTCGTGCATCCCGGCGCCCAGCGGCGCATTGCCGAGATCTGGCAAACGGCGGCGATCGAGCAGCGTCTGTGGCCGGTGGCATTCCAGTGGCGGGGTCTGGAGCTGACGCCGGCCGAGCTGATCCAGGCGTATCCCGCTGCTCTGTAGGAGCGGATTTATCCGCGAACCCAGGCAACTCCGCGCAGTCCCTATCGCGAATAAATTCGCTCCTACATGTGGCCGGCGTTTTCCTTGTAGGCCTTGAGCGCTTTGAGCCGTTCACCGGTCAGCGCCTCGCCCAATTGCGCGCCTTGCAGACCGCGCTCGAGTAAGGGTTGAACCGTCACCGCGCGCGCTGCCGTCGCAGCCCCGCGTAGATAGGCGGCTTGTGGATAGCCGCGCTGTTCCAGGCCGTGACGGCCGCGCGCATCCATCTCGCAGGTGGCGATGAACTCTTCGAAGCGTTGCGGGCGGCGATAGACGTCGAAGCGCTGCAGCAGCTCCAGCAACGTCGAGGGACGCAGTTCCAGGGCGCGGTGCCCGTGGGTGTGGTATTCGCCGACCAGCAGAGCCAGTTCCTGACAGTCCCGGGGCGCCTTGCAGCGCTGATTGACGGCGCGGATCAACTTCAGGCCGCGCGTTTCGTGCGCAATATGCCGTGGCCAGTCGCTTTCCGGGGTCAGGCCTTTGCCCACGTCGTGCAGCAGACAGGCCCAGCGCACACTGAGCGGTTGCCGGTGCTCGGCACACTGGCGCAGTACGCTGAGGGTGTGGATGCCGGTATCGATTTCCGGATGGTACTGCGCCGGTTGTGGCACACCGAACAGGGCATCGACCTCCGGCAGCAGCTCTTGCAGGGCGCCGCAGTCGCGCAGGGTTTGAACGAATACATCCGGGCGCGCTTCCATCAAGGCGCGGCTGATCTCCTTCCAGCTGCGCTCGGCGGTCAAGGCGCGCAGTTCGCCGGATTCGCTGAGCTGGCGCATCAAGGCCTGGGTTTCTTCCGCCACGTGAAAGCCCAGCGGCGCATAGCGCGCGGCGAAGCGGGCGACGCGCAGCACGCGCAGCGGGTCTTCGGCAAAGGCTGGCGAGACATGGCGCAAGATCCGCGCTTGAAGATCGCGCTGGCCATGGAAGGGGTCGGTGAGCGTGCCGTGCTGATCTTCGGCCATGGCGTTGATGGTCAGGTCGCGGCGCAGCAGATCCTCTTCCAGGGTGACTTCGGGGCTCGCGAAGAAGGTGAAGCCACCATAGCCCTGACCGCTTTTGCGCTCGGTGCGGGCCAGGGCGTATTCCTCGCCGGTCTGTGGATGGAGAAACACCGGAAAATCCTCGCCCACCGGACGATAGCCCTCGGCCTGCATTTGCGCGGCTGTTGCGCCGACCACCACCCAGTCGATATCCGCCACCGGTAGGCCGAGCAGGCGATCGCGTACGGCGCCGCCAACTTTGTAGATCTGCATGAAGAAACCTCCGTGAAGCCGACAGCATAACTGCTGCGTGGGCTGCACGGCGGTTCGTGGCGTGCGACAGGCCCTAGTGGGTTGGCGGAATCTGCTCCAGCAAGGCTCGGACCGCCAGCTGCAGTTGCTCGGCGCTGTCCCACGCGGGGCTCAGGTCGGTGCTGACCACGCCTTCCCAGAGGATTTTGCCGTCGAGGTCGGTCAGGCGCACGCGCAAGGTGCCGGTTTCATCGCGCAGCCGATGGATGGCTTGGTAGCTGCCCAGCGGATTGGGTGGCGGCACATCGACTCGAAATTCCAGCGGCGTATCGCGCAACGCCAGCCAGTAATAGACCTGCAGTTGCGGCGTCTGGCTTTCATGGTATCCGCGCTCGCCGAGGCCCTGGCGCAGCAGCGGAGCCAGCTGCGCATATCGTTCGGCATACGGCGGCGCACCGCTCAAGGCCTGCTCGGGCGGCATCAGCTGGAAGCTCTGGCGGCCCTGCAACTGGGCCGTGGCGGGGTGTTCGATGCGGATCTGCGGGATATGGCTGGCGCAGGTGGCGAGGGCCAGGCACAGCAACAACAGGGCGAATACACGCATGGCACGGGCTCCACGGACGGTTGGCAGGCCGTTGAAAAACTACTGCGCTCGGCTATACCGCGTTGAAATCAGGCTAAAAATGCTCATTTACCACTCGTAAACTGCGCTTTTTCGCCTGATTTCGCCTTGTCTAGCCTTCGCTCGCTACGTTTTTCAACGACCTGTTAGGCCATGCTCGAACCTGCCGGCATGCGGGTCAACCGATCAAATGGGCGGGATCGTCAGTTCCAGGCGTGGGTACTCGTCGCTGTGCGGATCCGCGCGCGGCGGCATGTGTTGGGTATGCACGATCTGCTCACCCTGCACGGTTTCCAGGTGGATATCGAAGCCCCACAGGCGATGCAGGTGCTTGAGCACATCATCGGTGGAGTTCCCCAGCGGTTTGCGGTCATGTTGCTGGTGACGCAGGGTCAGCGAGCGGTCGCCACGTCGGTCGATGCTCCAGATCTGCACGTTCGGCTCGCGGTTGCCGAGGTTGTACTGCGCGGCGAGCGACTCGCGGATAAAGTGATAGCCCTGTTCGTCATGGATCGCCGGCACCAGCAGTTCGTCCTTCTGGTCGTCGTCGAGGATGCTGAACAGCTTGAGATCGCGAATCACCTTGGGCGAGAGGAACTGCAGGATGAAGCTTTCGTCCTTGAAGCTCTTCATGGCGAACTTCAGGGTGGTCAGCCAGTCGCTGCCGGCGATGTCGGGGAACCAGTGGCGGTCTTCGTCGGTGGGTTTTTCGCAGATCCGCCGCAGGTCGCTGTAGATCGCGAAGCCCAGGGTGTAAGGGTTGATCCCGCTGTAGTAAGGGCTGTCGAAGCTCGGCTGGTAGACCACCCCGGTGTGCGACTGGAGAAACTCGATCATGAAGCCGTCGGTGACCAGACCCTCGTCGTACAGGTCGTTCATCAGGGTGTAGTGCCAGAAGGTCGCCCAGCCTTCGTTCATCACCTGGGTCTGCCGCTGCGGATAAAAGTATTGGGCGATCTTGCGCACGATGCGCACGATTTCGCGCTGCCAGGGCTCGAGCAGCGGCGCATGTTTTTCGATGAAATACAGGATGTTTTCCTGCGGCTCGGCGGGGAAGCGCTTGTTGTCCTTCTCGCTGTGCTTGCCGCTGCTCTTGGGGATGGTCCGCCACAGGTCGTTGATCTGCTTCTGCAAGTGCTCTTCGCGATCCTTCTGGCGCCGCCGCTCTTCCTCGGCGGAGATCGGGTAGGGGCGCTTGTAGCGGTCGACGCCGTAGTTCATCAGGGCGTGGCAGGAGTCGAGCAGGTCTTCCACCGCGTCGATGCCGTGGCGCTCCTCGCATTGCATGATGTACTGCTTGGCGAACACCAGGTAATCGATGATCGAACTGGCATCGGTCCAGGTGCGGAACAGGTAGTTGCCCTTGAAGAAACTGTTGTGGCCGTAGCAGGCGTGGGCGATCACCAGCGCCTGCATGCACATGGTGTTTTCTTCCATCAGATAGGCGATGCACGGGTCGGAGTTGATCACGATCTCGTACGCCAGGCCCATCTGGCCGCGGCTGTAATTTTTTTCGGTGCTGAGGAAGTGCTTACCGTACGACCAGTGGTGATAGCCGAGCGGCATGCCGACCGAGGCGTAGGCGTCCATCATCTGCTCGGCAGTGATCACTTCGATCTGGTTCGGATAGGTATCCAGCGCATAGCGCTCGGCCAGGCGACTGATCTCCTTGTCGTAGGTGCGAATCAGCTCGAAGGTCCATTCCGAGCCGGTGGAAATGGGCTGGCGCTTCATGTCACGGCCCTCAGGTAGTCATCCGGCGCTGGAACAGTTCGCGGAACACCGGGTAGATGTCCGCCGCCGATACCAACTGCTGCTGGGCGAAGGTGTCTTCGAACGCTTCGCGCACCAAGTCGTACTCGAACCACAGCGCCTGGTGCTCGCGCGGGGTGATCTCGACGTAGGTGAAATACTGCACAAACGGCATGATCTGATTGATGAGGATATCCCGACAGATCGGCGAGTCGTCATTCCAGTTGTCGCCGTCCGAGGCCTGGGCGGCATAGATGTTCCATTCGTTGATCGGATAACGCTCGGCCATCACTTCCTGCATCAGCTTGAGGGCGCTGGACACGATGGTGCCGCCGGTCTCCCGCGAGTAGAAAAACTCTTCCTCGTCGACTTCTCGGGCGCTGGTGTGGTGGCGGATGAACACCACGTCAATCTTGTCGTAGTTCCGCTTGAGGAACAGGTACAGGAGGATGAAGAAGCGCTTGGCGATGTCTTTGGTCGCCTGGGTCATCGAGCCGGAAACGTCCATCAGGCAGAACATCACCGCCTTGGAGGACGGGTTGGGGTGTTTGACCAGCAGGTTGTATTTCAGGTCGAACGTATCGAGGAACGGCACGCGTTTGATGCGCGCGAGCAGTTTGGTTATTTCTGCCTCAATTTCCTGGATATCGCCGAAGTTATCCGGCTCTTCGACTCGTAGTCGTTCGAGCTCCGCTTCGGCTTGCTTGAGTTTCGCGCGACTGCTGCCGGACAGCGCGATGCGCCGCGCGTGCGCCGAGCGCAGGGTGCGGATGATGTTGATACGCGAGGGGTTGCCCTCGTTGCTGATCCCGGCGCGCACGGTCTTGAAGGTGTCGCTGCCGGCCAGATGGCGTTTGACCAGATTAGGCAATTCGAGATCCTCGAACATGAAGTCGAGGAATTCCTCCTGGGTAATCTGGAAGACGAACTCGTCCATGCCTTCGCCGCTGTTGCTGGCCTTGCCGCTGCCCGCCCCACCGGCACCCCCAGAAGGCCGGGGAATACGGTCGCCGGCGGTGAACTCTTTGTTGCCGGGGTGCACGATCGTTTGTTTGCCGCCGCGACCATGGTGCAGCACCGGCTCGTCGATATCGCGGCCGGGGATGCTGATCTGTTCGCCGTGCTCCATGTCGGTGATCGAGCGACGCCCGACCGCTTCTTCCACCGCCTTTTTGATGTGGTCACGGTAGCGCCGCAGAAACCGCTGACGGTTCACCGTGCTTTTGTTCTTGCCGTTAAGACGGCGGTCGATCACATAGCTCATGAGCGCTCCTCGGAGCCTGCGTCAGGCGACGCAGGCTCTGCGGTGACGACGACCGGCGGGCCGGTGGAGAGTTACTGCGATTTTCTGACCCGCAGGTACCACTCCGATAGCAGGCGCACCTGCTTGTCGGTATAGCCACGCTCGACCATGCGCGAGACGAAGTCGTTGTGCTTCTGTTGATCCTCCTTGCTCGCCTTGGCGTTGAAGCTGATGACCGGCAACAGGTCTTCGGTGTTGGAGAACATTTTCTTCTCGATCACCACGCGCAGCTTCTCGTAGCTCAGCCAGGTCGGGTTCTTGCCGTTGTTGTTGGCCCGCGCGCGCAGTACGAAGTTGACGATCTCGTTGCGGAAATCCTTCGGATTGCTGATTCCGGCAGGTTTCTCGATTTTCTCCAGCTCTTCGTTGAGCGCCACGCGGTTGAGGATTTCGCCGGTTTCCGGGTCGCGGTATTCCTGGTCCTGGATCCAGAAGTCTGCGTACAGCACATAGCGGTCGAAGATGTTCTGCCCGTATTCGCTGTACGACTCGAGGTAGGCGGTCTGGATTTCCTTGCCGATGAACTCGATATAGCGCGGCGCCAGGTATTCCTTGATGTAGCGCAGGTAGCGCTCGCGCAGTTCGGCGGGGAACTGTTCCTGCTCGATCTGCTGCTCCAGCACATAGAGCAGGTGCACCGGGTTGGCGGCGATTTCGTGCGGGTCGAAGTTGAACACCTTGGAGAGGATCTTGAAGGCGAAGCGGGTCGAAAGGCCGTTCATGCCTTCGTCGACGCCGGCACTGTCGCGGTATTCCTGAATCGACTTGGCCTTCGGATCGGTGTCCTTGAGGTTCTCCCCGTCGTACACGCGCATTTTCGAGTAGACGTTGGAGTTCTCCGGTTCTTTGAGGCGCGACAACGCCGAGAACTGGGCGAGCATTTTCAGGGTGTCCGGCGCGCAATGAGCATGGGCCAGCGAGCTGTTGAGCAAGAGCTTGTCGTAAATCTTGATCTCGTCGGTAACCCGCAGGCAGTACGGCACCTTGACGATGTAGATACGGTCGATGAACGCCTCGTTGTTCTTGTTGTTGCGGAAGCTATGCCATTCCGACTCATTGGAGTGGGCGAGGATGATGCCGCTGAACGGCAGGCCGCCGAGGCCTTCGGTGCTGTTGTAGTTGCCTTCCTGGGTGGCGGTCAGCAGCGGGTGCAGCACCTTGATCGGCGCCTTGAACATCTCGACGAATTCCATCATCCCCTGGTTGGAGCGGCACAGGGCTCCGGAGTAGCTGTAGGCATCGGCGTCGTTCTGCGGGAACTCCTCCAGCTTGCGGATATCCACCTTGCCGACCAGCGCGGAGATGTCCTGGTTGTTCTCGTCGCCCGGTTCGGTCTTGGCAATGGCGATTTGGCTGAGGATCGACGGATAGAGTTTGACCACGCGGAACTTGCTGATGTCGCCGCCGAATTCGGCAAGGCGTTTGGTGGCCCAGGGCGACATCACCGTGCGCAGATAACGCTGCGGGATGCCGTATTCTTCTTCGAGGATGGCGCCGTCCTCATCGACATTGAACAGCCCGAGGGGCGATTCGAACACCGGCGAACCCTTGATCGCGTAGAAGGGCACCTTCTCCATCAGTTGCTTGAGCTTTTCCGCTAGGGAGGACTTGCCGCCGCCCACCGGGCCGAGCAGATAGAGGATTTGTTTCTTCTCTTCCAGACCCTGAGCCGCGTGGCGGAAGAAGGACACCATCTGGTCGATGCACTCTTCCATGCCGTGGAAGTCGGCGAAGGCAGGGTAACGGCGAATGACTTTGTTGGAGAAGATCCGCGAGAGTCGCGAGTTGGTAGCGGTGTCGGTCAGTTCCGGCTCACCAATGGCCAGCAGCATGCGCTCGGCAGCGGTGGCATAGGCGCTGCGATCCTGCTTGCACAGCTCGAGGTACTCCTGCAGGGAGTACTCCTCTTGCCGCGTCGCCTCGAAGCGTTGTTGGAAGTGGCTGAAAATACTCATGACGTCACCTCGCTCGATGCTAGGAGCCGGTGCGGTATCGGTCATGCGGGTGCTGGCAATCTGCCGACTGATCGGCCGATCAAGAACCCCCCAGAACACCTAAATGGTCGCTGCCGATAGCCCGGAAGCCGGTGTGCCGGCTCTCCCTTGGTTGGATGGCCTGAGGTAAGAGTAGTTCGGAATCGGCAAGGTCAAGGGCTGCGGAGGGATATCCGTGGAGTGCCGTTCGTCAGACAGCTGTTCCAGCCCAGAGCTGGTGCGGGATTGGCGGGCGACGAAAAATTATTCGTCGGCCGCGCGGCTGGTCTGCTCCGGGTAGGTCGCGCGCCACAGCTCGAACCCGCCATCGAGGCTGTACACCTCGGAAAAGCCCTGGCCGGCCAGATAAGCGGCGGCGCTTTGACTGGAGTTGCCGTGATAGCAGGAGACGATCAGCGGCTGATCGAGATCGGCATGGCTGATGAAGTCGTGCAGCGAGTGGTTGTCCAGATGCCGGGAGCCGGTGATATGGCCAAGCGCGAAGCTTTGCGGATCGCGAATGTCGACCACCACGGCGCCTTGCTCGCGGAGTTGCTGGGCCTGTTGCGGGGGGATGCGCTTGAATTCGGTCATGCGGGATTCTCCGGGCAGTCGCAGCGGTGCAGCTTACCGCTGTCGACATTCATTAGGGTCAGGGCGTTGCCCCACACGCAGCCGGTGTCCAGGGCAAACAGGCCGGGCTCGTTGCAGCGACCCTCGAGCGCGGCCCAATGGCCGAAGATCAGCTTCAGGCCGCGGGTCTTGCGCTCCGCATGGCTGAACCATGGTGCATAACCGGGTGGCGCGCTGCCGAGACCTTCTTTGCTTTTCAGATCGAGGGTGCCGTCGGCTTTGCAAAAGCGCATGCGGGTGAAGTAGTTGGTGATGACCCGCAGGCGGGTCACGCCTTTCAGATCTTTGTCCCACTTTGTCGGTTCGTTGCCGTACATGCCGTCCAGATAGGGCCGCAGGCGGGCGTCATCGCGCAGGGCTTCTTCGACTTCGCCGGCGTATTTGAGGGCTTTTTTCAACGACCACTGCGGCGGAATACCGGCGTGCACCATGGCGATCTCGCGTTCGGTGTCGTAGTGCATGAGCTTCTGCTGACGCAGCCAGTCGAGCAGGTCATTACGATCCGGCGCCTGGAGGATGTCGTTCAGGGTGTCGGCTTTTCTCAGGCGCTCGATGTCATGCGCTACCGCCAGCAGATGCAGGTCGTGATTGCCGAGCACGCAGACCAGCGAATCGCGCATGGCATACAGAAAGCGCAAGGTTTCCAGCGATTGCGGACCGCGGTTGACGAGATCGCCGACCAGCCACAGGCGATCGCGCGCCGGATCGAAGGCCACACGTTGTAGCAAGCATTTGAGTGGGTCCAGGCAGCCTTGCAGGTCACCGACGGCATACACCGTCATTAATGCAAGGCTCCGGGCATCGCCAGGCGAAAGGGTGCGATCGGCGCGTCGAAGGAGTGACCGTCCTCGGCGAGCATCTGGTAGCTGCCTTGCATGTTGCCGACGCGGGTGGCCAGTACCGTGCCGCTGCTGTAGGTATGGCTGGCGTCAGCGGCGATCAGTGGTTGCTGGCCGATGACACCGGCGCCACGGACTTCCTGCACGCGGCCGTCGCCATCGGTGATGATCCAATGCCGCGACAGGAGCCTGGCCGGCAGTTGGCCGCGGTTATGCAGCGTCACGGTGTAGGCGAAGGCAAAGCGGTTCTGGTCCGGCTGCGATTGCTCCGGGAGATATCGAGTAACGACGCTGACGTCGATCTGGTAGCGAGAGTCGGACATGGAAGGCGCTCGGCGAACTGAATAAAGAGTCTAAAACCTCAGCTCGGGCTTGTCTGCCCGGCCAGCTGATCGGCGAGGCGCACGAAGGCGGCCAGATCCAGTTGTTCCGGACGTAAGCTGCCGTCCACCTCGGCCGCCGCGATGGCATCGGCATTCAGCAGGTTTTTGAGGGTATTACGCAGGGTTTTGCGGCGCTGGTTAAACGCCTCGCGCACTACGCGCTCGAGCAGCCGGTGATCTTTGGCCGGATGCGGCAGCACCTCGTGTGGCACCAGGCGGACGATCGCCGAGTCGACCTTGGGCGGCGGATTGAAGGCGCCCGGGCCGACGTTGAACAGGTGCTCAACCCGGCAGTGGTACTGCACCATGATCGACAAGCGCCCCCAGTCACCGCCGCCGGGCACTGCGGCCAGGCGTTCGACCACTTCTTTCTGCAGCATGAAATGCATGTCGCCAATCAGGTTGGCATGCTCCAGCAGATGGAAAATCAGCGGAGTGGAGATGTTGTAGGGCAGGTTGCCGACCACCCGCAGGCTGTGCGGGGCAGTGCTCAGCTGACGAAAATCGAACTTCAACGCATCGCCTTGATTGAGGCGGAAGTTGGCTTGCTCACCGAATTTTGCCCGCAGGATGGGGATCAAGTCGAGGTCCAGTTCCACCACGTCCAGATGCGCGCCGCTGCTCAGCAAACCCTCGGTAAGGGCACCCTGCCCCGGGCCGATTTCCACCAGGCGCTCGCCCTCACGGGCATGGATGGCGCGCAGGATGCGGTGGATCACGCCCGCATCGTGCAGGAAGTTCTGCCCGAAACGCTTGCGCGCGCGGTGTTGGTAATTTTCGGTCATGGGAACAACTCCAGGCCGCGAGCGGTTTGCTCGCGGCGCATTGCAAAAGAAGCGCAGTCTATCAAGCTGCAGAGTTTCAGGCTGCACGGCCTTCCCGGACGGTCGGCTAAGCTGGCGGCTAGCGGCGGGTGCGGCTGGCAGTCATGGCGTAAGCGGTTTCCAGCGCGACTTGCAGACTGCCGGTGTCGATCTTGCCGTTACCGGCGAGATCCAGCGCGGTGCCGTGGTCGACCGAGGTGCGAATGATCGGCAGGCCGAGGGTCACGTTTACCGCAGCACCGAAGCCCTTGTACTTCAAAACTGGCAGGCCTTGATCGTGATACATCGCCAACACCGCGTCGCAGTGTTGCAGATGTTTCGGAGTGAAGAGCGTGTCGGCTGGTAGCGGGCCGATCAGTTGCATGCCTTCGGCGCGCAGCTGATCAAGTGTTGGCTCGATCACGTCAATTTCTTCGCGGCCTAAATGACCGCCTTCGCCGGCATGCGGGTTGAGGCCGCAGACCAGAATGCGTGGCTCGGCGATGCCGAATTTGTCGCGCAGATCGGCATGCAGAATGCGGGTGACCCGCCGCAGACGTTCGGGCGTGATCGCGGCGGCGACGTCTTTCAACGGCAGATGCGTGGTGACCAGGGCGACGCGCAGATCGCCAGTAGCGAGCATCATCACCACTTGCGGGGTGCCGGTCAGCTCGGCGAGAAACTCGGTGTGGCCGGAGAAGGAGATGCCTGCATCGTTGATCACGCCCTTGTGCACCGGCGCGGTGATCATTCCAGCAAAGTGACCGTCGATGCAGCCTTGGCCCGCGCGGGTCAGAGTTTCCAGCACATACGCTGCATTGCGGCGATCGAGCTGGCCAGCCTGGACCGGGGCGGCTAGAGGGGTATTCCAGACATACAAGCTACCGGCAGGGGCCGGTTGGTCTGGCAGGTGCGCAAGGTCGACGTCGATCAGGCGGATGTCCAGCGCCAACTGCGCGGCTCGTTCGGCGAGCAGCTCACGGTTGGCGATGGCGATCAAAGGGTAAGGCTGGGTGTCGCGTGCGAGCAGCAGGCACAGGTCAGGACCTATGCCGGCCGGCTCGCCGGGGGTCAGGGCAAATAAGGGGGTGGCACTCATCGTGGGGCTCTCGTGCGGGGCGCAACCAACACTTTACGCCGTAGCGGGAGGGAATAAAAAAGCCCGGCGATTAGCCGGGCTTGGGTGTCTCAACAAGCAAGCCCGTTTAGAGCTTGATTTCGACGTAGGCCTCGTCGCGGATCTGGCGCAACCAGGCTTGCAGCTCTTCGTCGTACTTGCGATTGCGCAAGGCCCCCATCGCTTGCTGCTCACGGAACTGCTCGCTGCTGTCCGTGGCACGACGGCCTATGACCTGCAAGACATGCCAGCCGTAGGGGCTCTTGAACGGCGGCGACAGCTCGCCGCTGGCAGTGTTGGTCATCACTTCACGGAACGCGGGCACCAAGGCGTTCGGGTCGATCCAGTTGAGGTCGCCGCCATTCAGGGCCGAACCTGGATCTTCCGAGTAGCGTTTCGCCAGCTCGGCGAAGTCTTCGCCGGCGACGATGCGTTCGTAGAGGCGCTCGACCAGGCGCTTGGCCTCGTCTTCACTGCGAATCTCGCTCGGTTTGATGAGAATGTGGCGAACATGCACCTCATCGCGCACCTGAGTGCCGCCGCCGCGTTTCTCTACCATCTTGAGGATGATGAAACCGCCCGGGGTGCGCATCGGTTGGGTCACTTCACCCGGTTTCAGCGCGCCGATCATGGTGTCGAACGGTGAGGGCAGTTGCGCCGCTTTGCGCCAGCCCATGTCGCCACCTTCCAGTGCGGTTTCGCTGGCCGAGCGGGAAATCGCCAATTGGGCGAAGTCCGCGCCTTGCTGCAGTTGCTGATAAAGCTCATCCGCTTGGCGGCTGGCGGCCTGAATGGTCTCCGGTGAGGCGCTTTCCGGCACCGGGATGAGGATATTCGCCAGATGGTATTCCTCGGAGAGCTGCATCTTGCCCAGATCCGAAGCCAGGAAGTTTTGCACTTCCTGCTCGGTGACCTGGACGCGCTCGGCGACCCGGCGCTGGCGCACGCGGCTGATGATCATCTCGCGGCGCACCTGATCGCGTGCATCATCGTACGACAGGCCGTCCTGGCTGAGCGCCGCACGGAACTGCTCGACGCTCATGTTGTTGCGCTGGGCGATGGTGCCAATCGCCTGATTCAGCTCTTCGTCGGTGATCCGGATCCCAGAACGTTCGCCGATCTGCAGCTGGATGTCTTCGATGATCAAGCGTTCAAGCACTTGCTGGCTGAGCACATGCTCAGGCGGCAGCGCCGCACCGCGCTTGGCGATGGTTTGTTGGACCTCGCGCAGGCGCTGGTCCAGTTGGCTCTGCATGATCACGTCGTTGTCGACAATCGCGACAACGCGATTCAGTGGTTGAACTTCGGCATGTGCCAGAGTGCTCAGCGTTGCGTTTCCCAGCAACAGCGCGCCCAGCAGCAGCGGGCGCATGCAATCAGAAAGCTTGGTCTTCACGTTCACGATAACCTTGGATGCCTTGATCGAGGAAACTCTCGACTTTATTGCCGACGACCCCACCGAGGCCCTTCAGCACGATTTGCAGGAAGATGCCGTGATCACCCTGTTCATTCAGGTCAGGCGACAAGGTGTACTCGTCGTAATCGACCCAGTAACGGTTGATCAGGCGCAGCTTCCAGCAGCAACTGTCGTACTCGAAGCCACCGAAGGCCTCGAGGGTGCGGTTGCGGCTGTAGTCGTATTGCCAGCGCGCGATTGCACTCCACTGCGGCACGAGTGGCCAAATGGTCGATAGGTCGTGCTGCTCGACTTTGTAGTAGTCCTTGATGGTCTGGCCGGTGACTGGGTCGGTGTAGTCGCCACCCTGCTGCCATTGGCCAGTGCTCGAGTTGTATACCACGGTGTCGTTGCGGTAGCGGAACCCAGCATTGACCACCTTGTTCGGATTGTCTTCCGGCTGGTAATGGAACATTGCGCTGCCGGAGCGGGTGCTGCGACTGTCCGGATCCCAGTTGAAGTCGGACGTGAAGCGCCAGTCGCGGTTGAAGCGGTAGAGGTACTCGAGAGCATACGGCGAGACATTGGACTGCGCATCCTCGCGGAGGCGGTAGTCAATACCTGGCATCTGCACCTTGCGGTCGGCAAAGTAGAGTGCCTGGCCGATGCTGAAGGTTTGCCGCTCGAAGCCGTCGGGCTGAATCCAGCGATTGGTCGCGCCGAGGGACAGCTGGTTGGCATCACCGACACGATCACGACCGGAGAAGCGGTTTTCGCGGAACAGCGAGGAATAGTTGAAGGTGCTTTCGGCGCTGTCGAAGATCGGGATGTCATCCTGTTCTTCTTCGGGAACATACAGATAGAACAGGCGCGGTTCGAGGGTCTGGCGATAGTTTTTGCCGAACCATTGCGCGTTGCGGTCGAAGTACAGGCCGCTGTCGACGCTGTAAATCGGTACGCCGCGATCGGGGGCGTCGTCAAAATCTGCTTTGGCGATACCGCCCTGATTAGGGTCCAAGCCCTTTGAGTCCAGATCCAGGTCGTACTGGGTATAGAGGTATTTGACCGAGGGTTTGAGAAAGCCCCAGGTCCAGTCAAGCGGCAGGCTGACGCCTGGCTCGACATGCGCGCGGTCACCGGTGGCGCGTGCCAAGCCTCGAATATTTTCGTCATACCAAGGCGCTGGGTTGCCATCCTGATCGATGAAATTGCCTTCGCGCAAGTCACGATCGAAGCGCACGAACTCGGTGCCATAGGTCAAATTCAACCCACCTGGCTGGAAAGGCAAAGCGCCATCCAGGGTGAGCTGCGGCAGTTGGTCATAAGGGGTGATGTCGGTGACCGTGGCCAGTTCATAGGCATGGGCATTCAGGCGGGCGGTATAGCTGTCGCCGCGCCAGGTGAGTGTGCCGCGTTGATCGACAAAAGACGTCGAGTTGATGCCCAGATCGGTTTTCAGATCCTGGAAATAGTACGGATCGCTGATATCGGTGTAGTCGACTTCCGCCAGCAGGCGTGAATTCAGGCCGCCGGTGTGCTGCCAGTTGTACAGCCAGCGTTGGTCTTCATATTCGGACTGCAGCTTGCGCTCGTCTTCCTGGTCGTCCAGGTAGGCGGCGCCGATTTGGCCTTCGCTGCTCGGGGTCAGGTAACGACCTTCGCCTTCCAGCAACAAGCCGCGGTTGGCCATGAAGGTCGGATACAGCGTGGCGTCGTAATTCGGCGCCAGGTTGAAGTAATAAGGCGTCTCGATGAAGAAGCCAGTGTCGGACGAAGTACCAAGGCTCGGCGGCAGGAAGCCGGACTGGCGACGGTCGTCGATCGGGAAATAGATGTACGGGGTGTAGAACACCGGGATGTCTTTGACTCGCAGCGTCACGTTGGTGGCGGTGCCGAAGCCAGTGGCCGGGTTCAGGGTGATGTTGTTGCCCTTCAGGTTCCAGGCGTTGCTGCCCGGCTCGCAGCGCGTGTACGTACCGTCCTTGAGGCGGATGATCGCGGTTTCTTCACGCTTGACGTACTGCGCGTTGCCGCGGGTATGCGACTGGTGCAAAACGTATTCGGCGTTGTCGACCTTGGCTTCACCGTTATCCAGTTGCAGCTCGGCGTGATCGCCGACGACCAGCGCGCCGTTGTCGCGCAACTTGACGTTGCCGGTCAGCTCGCCGCGGTTTTCCGCCTGATGCAGACTGGCTTCGTCAGCCTCGATCTGCAGGCTGCCCTGGCGCATGACCACGTCACCCGCCAGCGTCGCGGTTTCTTTTTCCTGTTCGTAGCGCGAGGCCTTGGCCGATACGTACATTGGCGCCTCGCTCAGCGGCGTCTTGTCGCTCATACCGGGCCGGCTGGGTTCGATATAGGCGCCGGCACAATACGGGCCGGTTTCCGCGAGTTGGGCGGCGGTCAGTTGATCGCGCGGAATCCAGTCGAGATGGCTATAGTCGGCGCTGCGCGACTTGAGGCCCTTGCCCTGGCTTTCCGTGACCAGCGTGGTACTCGCTGCGGCGCCGGCTTGCTCGCGGCCTTCGGCAGGCGAACTGACCGAGCTGGCATCGTGCACCGGGCGCGGCGGCAAGGTGGCGGTTTCGGCTTTCGGTGCGCATACCCAGCCGCCCGTAGGGGAGACCTGGCAGTTGAACTGCTCGGCGGCAACGACGTATTGGGTGGCTAAAGGCTGCAAGGCCAGAAGGCTGCCAGTGAACAGCAGCGGGAATTTTCTACGAAACGCGGGATAGTTATTAACTGCCATCTTATAAGTCCGGGCTTCCTGCGCGCCATCGGCCGCTGGGGCCGCACGCCTCTCGATGGGCTGAAAAAGATGCTGGATAATAAAGCATGCCCCGCACAACGGCTAGCGCCGTCGGAGACCCTTGATAATGCCTGATGAAGATGTACGCCTGGACCAGCTTAATGCCTGGTTAGATCACTGCTTACCGGCGCTTTTTGCCGCTGAAAACTGGGGGGGCGTGCCCACCGCCACGCTGACGCCAGCCAGCAGCGACGCCAGTTTCCGCCGTTATTTCCGTTGGCAGGCCGGCAGCCGCAGCCTGATCGTGATGGACGCGCCGCCGCCCCAGGAAGATTGCCGGCCCTTCGTCAAGGTTGCGCACATGCTCGCGGGTGCCGGCGTGCATGTGCCGAGAATTCTCGCCGCCGATCTCGAGCGCGGCTTTTTGCTGCTCGACGATTTGGGTCGCCAGACCTATCTCGAGGTCATCGATGGCAGTAATGCCGACCAGCTGTTCGACGATGCCGTGGAAGCGCTGCTGGCCTTCCAGCGTCTACCGCTTGGCGATGCGCTGCCGCATTACGACGAAGCGCTGCTGCGTCGCGAGTTGCAGTTGTTCCCCGACTGGTATGTGCAGCGTCATCTCGGGATCACGCTCGAAGGCGCGCAATTGGCGGCCTGGCAGCGCAGCTGCGAGCAACTGATCGGGAGCGCCCTGGCCCAGCCCAAGGTGCTGGTGCATCGCGATTTCATGCCGCGCAACCTGATGCTCAGCGAGCCGAATCCCGGGGTGCTCGACTTTCAGGATGCGGTTTACGGCCCGGTGACTTACGACGTCACCTGCCTGTTCAAAGACGCCTTCCTCAGCTGGCCCGAGGCGCAAGTGCGCATCTGGCTGGAGCGCTATTGGCAGCTGGCGCGGGAGCGCGGCATTGGCGTGCAGGATGATTTCGACGAGTTTCTGCGCGCCAGCGATCTGATGGGCCTGCAGCGCCACCTCAAGGTCATCGGTATTTTTGCGCGGATTTGTCACCGCGACGGCAAGCCGAAGTACCTCGGCGACGTGCCGCGCTTTTTCCGCTATATCGACGCGGTGCTGGCGCGCCGGCCGGAACTCGCCGAACTGCGTGAACTACTCGCCAGCCTGCCGACGTTCGAGGAAGTGTCGGCATGAAGGCGATGATTCTCGCCGCCGGCAAGGGCGAGCGCATGCGTCCGCTGACCCTGCACACGCCCAAGCCGCTGGTCCAGGCCGGCGGCCTGCCGCTGATCGAGTACCACATCCGCGCGCTGCAGCGCGCCGGCTTTCGCGAGCTGGTGATCAACCATGCCTGGCTCGGTCAGCAGATCGAGGATTACCTCGGCGATGGCGCGCGCTTCGGCGTCAGCATCTGCTATTCCGCCGAGGGCGAACCGCTGGAAACCGGTGGCGGAATTTTCCGCGCCTTGTCCTTGCTCGGCGATCAGCCATTTGTGGTCGTCAACGGCGACATCTGGACCGACTACGATTTCGCGGCACTGCGCCAGCCGCTCGCCGGCCAGGCGCATCTGGTGCTGGTGGACAATCCTGCGCATCACCTGGCCGGCGATTTCCAGCTGCATGATGGGCGAGTGCGCGATGGCGCCGGCCAGTCGGGTCTGGATGGGCCGTGCCTCACCTACAGCGGTATTGCGGTGCTCGCGCCGGCGCTGTTCGCGGGCTGCTCGGCGGGTGCCTTCAAGCTGGCGCCGTTGCTGCGCCAGGCGATGGCCAGCGAGCAGGTCAGCGGCGAGCATTTTGCCGGACGCTGGGTGGATGTCGGCACCCATGAACGGCTGGCGGAAGTCGAACGCCACCTCGCGGCGCAGGCCTGAGATGCTCTGGCCGGCAACCGTGATTGGCGCGACCGCCGGACTGGCGCTGGCGAGCATTCCCGGAGCCTTGCTCGGCGCCTTACTCGGCCAGGTAGTGGATCGGCGCCTGCGCCTGGATAGCTGGTCGGCGCTGTTCGGGCATCTGCGCGGCTCGTTGGCGAGCGACGCGCCGCCGGATGATGAGCAATTGCTCTTCGTCCTGCTCGGTCGGCTGGCCAAGAGCGACGGTCCGGTACTGGAGACGCACATCCAGATGGCCCGCGGGGAAATGCGTCGTCTGCAGTTGGACGACTCCGGGCAGCGCAAGGCCATCGAGGCGTTTTCCCGTGGCAAGCTGGGCCAGCATTCATTGCGCCAACCCTTGTCGCGCTTGCGCGCTCGGCCCGAGCGCGGCGAAGTATTGTTGCGCGCCTGCTGGCGGATGATCTGGGCCGATGGCCGGGTCGGGCCACGCGAGCGCGATTCGTTGCTGCAATGGGGACAATGGCTGGGTTGGCGCAGTGAAGCGGTGCTCGCCCTGGGCCAGGATTACCAGCCGGCGGGGCGTGCTATGCCGACGCACGGCGGCTCTTATCAGGAGGCGCTGCGCTTGCTCGGCGTGAAGGATGACAGCGAGCCGGCGGCCATCAAACGCGCCTATCGACGTCTGCTCAGCCGTCATCACCCGGACAAGCTGGCGGGCAGCGGCGCCACCCAGGCGCGGGTGCGCGAAGCGACCGACAAGACTCGTGAATTGCACAACGCCTTCAGCCTGATCCGCGAGCGCCGCGGCTTTCGCTGAGCGCTGCTGCGGCGTTTAGGGCGTCGGCGTGCCCGCTGCAGTGGCTGGCGGCGTGGCTTGATCGCTGCGCAGATGCAGTGCCAGCCAACCCTTGATGCGCCGGAACAACTGCTCCTGCTCGGTCGCCGGATCGCCCGGTAACGCCTTCATTGCCACCTGGATATAGGCCGGTTGCGCCTGGCGTTTGCTGGCCGCCAGACGCTGGCGCGCCGCCTCGCGCTCGGTCGGCAGATCCTGGTAGTAGAAGTCACCGGTGGCCAGCTTCAACGGTGGCAATAGCTGCACCAGTGGCGGGCTGAAACCGTCTGGCACGCGCGCGGCCACCAGCAGCAGATTGTGCACCGGCGCGTCGCCGTGTTCGCTCAGATAACGCGCCGCCCAATAAGCGCCGCTGCCGGCGCCGAGCAGGACGATGCTGGTCGGCTGCTGTTGCTGGGCATAGCCGATCCCGGCCTGGATGCGCGCCAGCACCCGTTCGGCGTGCGCCTGGCGCTGTTCGGCGCTGAGTTCCGGCGGATCTTCGGCGGGAGCGACAGGAGCGCTGGCGGCGTCTTCTGATTTCTTTTCAGCAGGCGACGGTGGCGTGGCATCTGCCGGTCGCGGCGGCGGTACGCTGCCCTGTGGATCGGGCAGGTTGAGGCTCAGGGTGTGCCAGCCGGCATCCGGCAGCTTCTGGCGCAGCGGGCCGATGGCGCGGGGCGCAGCGGCGCTTTGCGCATCGCCGGGGAGAAGGATCACCACGCCCTTCGGTGCGCTGACATTGGCCGGCAGCCACAGGCCGAGGAAGGATTCATCGGCGCTCTTTAGCAGCACTTGCTCGGCCTCCGGCAACTGGCGTTCCAGGGCGCTGGCGGCATCGGCATTGCGTTCGGTGTGCACGCGCTCGATGACCGGCGCCGCTGGGGGTTTTTCCGCCGTGGTGTCGGCAGCCTGCAGGGGTTGAGCGGCACCCAGCAGCACGAGACAGGTCGCGAGCGAAGGCAAGCAGAACGAGTGGCGCATCGTGGCATTCCGAGCCGGGAAGATGGCGGCCAGCCTACTGCGCCGCCTCGCGTTTGTCAGGCGTGCGTTGGCGCGCTAGGGGTGATGTCGCCAATGCGGCGCTGTGTCCAGGACGCAGCGAGATCACTCGCCCGCGGCGCTAGCCAATCCGTAAAAGCAATTAACCCCTTCTGCTTATAGCAATCGCGCATACCTCACGGTTTGCGCGGCGTGCAGGCTTCTCTAGGCTTTCAACACGGGACAATTGTTGAAGGTGCGGTGATGAGCGCGGGTATGACGGGTGACGTGGGTGCCGGTGAGGTGCTGGTGAGCTTCCGTGGCGTGCAGAAGAGCTACGACGGCGAAAGCCTGATCGTCAAAGACCTCAATTTGGACATCCGCAAGGGCGAGTTTCTCACCCTGCTGGGGCCGTCCGGATCGGGCAAGACCACCAGTCTGATGATGCTCGCCGGTTTCGAAACGCCCACCGCCGGCGAAATTCGCCTCGGCGACCGCGCCCTCAACAACGTGCCGCCGCACAAGCGCGACATCGGCATGGTGTTCCAGAACTACGCACTGTTCCCGCACATGACGGTGGCCGAGAACCTGGCCTTCCCACTGTCGGTGCGCGGCATGAACAAGCGCGATGCCAGCGAGAAGGTCAAGCAATCGCTGGCCATGGTGCAGCTCGACAAGTTCCGCCACCGCTATCCCGGTCAGCTTTCCGGTGGCCAGCAACAGCGCGTTGCGCTGGCCCGCGCGCTGGTGTTCGAGCCGCAGCTGGTGCTGATGGACGAACCGCTCGGCGCCCTCGACAAGCAGTTGCGCGAACACATGCAGATGGAGATCAAACATATCCATCAGCGCCTCGGCGTCACTGTGGTGTATGTCACCCACGATCAGGGCGAGGCGCTGACCATGTCCGACCGCGTGGCGGTGTTCCATCAGGGCGAGATCCAGCAGATCGCCCCGCCGCGCGAGTTGTACGAGGCGCCGCGCAATACCTTCGTGGCCAATTTCATCGGCGAGAACAATCGTCTCAACGGCCACTTGCTCAGCCATGCCGGCGAGCGCTGCGTGGTCGGTCTGGCCGGCGGCGAGCGGGTCGAGGCGCTGGCGGTGAATGTCGGCCAGCCGGGCGAGCCAGTGACCCTGTCGATCCGGCCCGAGCGCGTGCGCTTGCAGGTGCAGGCCGAGCAGGCGGCGAATCGCTTTTCCGGCACGGTCGCCGAATTCATCTATCTCGGTGACCACGTGCGCATCCGTCTGGAGGTGTGTGGCAAGCCGGACTTCTTCGTTAAACAGCCGATTGCCGAGCTTGACCCCGCGTTGGCGGTCGGCGACGTGGTGCCCCTCGGCTGGCAAGTGGAGCACGTGCGCGCCCTCGACCCGCTGGTGGCCGAGTAGGCGTCTGTCGATGTTTTTCAACCCGCTAGCTGGAGAACCCAACCATGAAGCTGTCTCTGAAACTCACTGCCATTACCGTCGCTATGGTCTGCGCGGCGCCGGTGCTGGCCGTCGATCTGACCGTGATTTCCTTCGGCGGGGCGAACAAGAATGCTCAGGTCAAAGCCTTCTACCAGCCGTGGGAGAAAGCCGGCAACGGCAAGATCATCGCCGGCGAATACAACGGTGAGATGGCCAAGGTCAAAGCTATGGTCGACACCAACAGCGTGTCGTGGAATCTCGTGGAAGTGGAGTCGCCGGAACTGGCGCGTGGCTGCGATGAGGGTCTGTTCGAGGAGCTCGACGCCGCGCCATTCGGCAAGGCCGAGGACTTTGTGCCGGGTGCGCTGAGTAGCTGTGGCGCCGGGTTCTTCGTCTGGTCGACGGTGCTTGCCTACAACGCCGACAAGATCAAAGGCACACCGAGCGGCTGGGCGGACTTCTGGGATACCAGCAAATATCCGGGCAAACGCGGCCTGCGCAAAGGCGCCAAATACACCCTGGAATTTGCCCTGATGGCCGACGGCGTGGCGCCCAAGGAGGTGTACGCGGTGCTCGCCACCAAAGAAGGCCAGGACCGCGCGTTCAAGAAACTCGACCAGATCAAGCCGAGCATCCAGTGGTGGGAAGCCGGCGCCCAGCCGCCGCAGTTCCTCGCTTCCGGCGACGTGGTGATGAGCTCGGCCTACAACGGCCGGATCGCTGCGGTGCAGAAGGAGAGCAACCTCAAGGTGGTGTGGAACGGCGGCATCTATGACTTCGACGCCTGGGCTATCCCGAAAGGGGCGAAGAATGCCGACGAGGCGAAGAAATTCATCGCCTTCACCCTGCAACCCGCGCAGCAGAAGATCTATGCCGAGAGCATCGCCTACGGTCCGGCCAACATCCAGGCCGTGCCACTGCTCGACAAGAAGCTCCTGCAGGACATGCCGACCACCCCGGAAAACATCGTCAATCAAGTCGCCATGGACGTGGCGTTCTGGGCCGATTATGGCGAGCAACTGGAGCAGCGCTTCAACTCGTGGGCGGCCAAGTAGCGCTGGAGGATGGGCCGAGCGCAGCGATACCCATGCGGTGCTGATCAATCGGGATCGCATCTCAAGCTGCGCGGTCCGACCGACCCGGTCCGCCACCAAGTGTTTCGGAGTGAGCAATGGCCAGCACCGTGCCCCTGACCCAGTTCGCAGGCTTGACCCTCAAGCAGCGCCTGGCGCGTGCCGAACGCCTGAACCGTTTGAAGGCGCAGGCGCTGATCCTGCCGCTGGTGCTGTTCTTGCTCCTGGCCTTTCTGCTGCCCATCGTGCTGCTGCTGTACAAGAGCGTCAGCAACCCCGAAGTGGTCGGCGCGTTGCCGCAAACGGTGCGGGTGATTGCCAACTGGGACGGCAGCGGGTTGCCCGACGAGCAAACCTATCAGGCGTTGAGCCAGGACCTGGCCGAGGCGCGCAAGCAGCAGACCGTCGGCGATCTGTCCAAACGCCTGAACATGGAAGTCGCCGGCTACCGCAGTCTAATGGCCAAGACTGCCCGCGCCCTGCCGTTCAAACAGCCGCCGGCGTCCTATAAGGCAGCGTTGCTGGCGCTCGATCCGCGCTGGGGCGAACCGGTGTATTGGCAGGCGATTCGCCGCAATGCCAGCGCCTTCACCTCGTACTACCTGCTCGCCGCCGTCGACCATCGTATCGACGAGGATGGCAACCTGGCGCCCGCCACGCCGGATCAGGCCATCTACCTGGACATCTTCGGGCGCACGTTCTGGATGGGCCTGGTGATCACCGCCATCTGTCTGGTGCTGGCCTATCCGCTGGCCTACTTGCTGGCCAATCTGCCGACCCGGCAGAGCAACCTGCTGATGATCCTGGTACTGCTGCCGTTCTGGACCTCGATTCTGGTGCGCGTCGCCTCGTGGATCGTGCTGCTGCAGTCCGGCGGCTTGATCAATGGCGCGCTGCTGAAGCTGGGCTTGATCGACCAGCCGCTGGAGCTGGTCTTCAACCGCACCGGGGTGTACATCGCCATGGTCCACATCATGTTGCCGTTCATGATCCTGCCGATCTTCAGCGTGATGAAGGGCATTTCGCCGAGCTACATGCGCGCGGCGATCTCCCTCGGCTGTCACCCGTTCGCCAGCTTCTGGCGGGTGTACTTCCCGCAGACCGTGGCTGGGGTCGGCGCCGGTTGCCTGCTGGTGTTCATCCTGTCGATTGGCTACTACATCACCCCGGCCCTGCTCGGCAGCCCCGGCGACCAGATGGTCAGCTACTTCGTCGCCTTCTATACCAACACCAGCATCAACTGGGGCATGGCCACCGCACTCGGTGGCCTGCTGCTGGTCGCCACGCTGGTGCTGTATGTGGTGTACGGCTGGCTGGTTGGCGCCAGTCGGTTGCGCCTGAGTTAGCCAGGTCTGCGAAGCAGACCATCTGATGGCCCTCGCCCCTTCGGGGAGCGGGTGCCCGTAGGGCGGGAGAGGGGCTGCAAGCGACGCCACCCTCTCCCCTGACCCCTCTCCCACAAGTGGGAGAGGGGAGGCTTCACGAGAATCCAAGGAGAGCGACTCATGCTCCATCCCTACACGTCCCCCATCGAGCGCCTGTGGTTCTACACCCTGCGGATTTTCTGCGGCTTGCTGTTGCTGTTTCTGGTGTTGCCGGTGCTGGTGATCGTGCCGCTGTCGTTCAATGCCGGGACGTTTCTGGTCTATCCGATCCAGGAGTTCTCGCTGCGCTGGTACGAGGACTTCTTCAGCTCGGCGGAGTGGATGCGCTCGTTGAAGAACAGCCTGATCGTCGCCCCCGCCGCGACCCTGCTGGCCATGGTGTTCGGCACTCTGGCGGCGATCGGCCTGACCCGCGGCGAGTTCCGCGGCAAGGCGCTGATCATGAGTCTGGTGATCTCGCCGATGGTGGTGCCGGTGGTGATCGTCGGCGTGGCCAGCTATCTGGCCTTCGCGCCGCTGGGCTTTGGCAACAGCTACCTGGCGCTGATCCTCGTGCATGCGGTGCTCGGCGTGCCCTTCGTGATCATCACCGTGTCGGCCACTTTGCAGGGCTTCAACTACAACCTGGTGCGCGCCGCCGCCAGTCTCGGTGCCACGCCGACCACCGCGTTCTTCCGCGTGACCTTGCCGCTGATTGCGCCGGGCGTGATCAGCGGCGCGCTGTTCGCCTTCGCCACCTCGTTCGACGAAGTGGTGGTCACCCTGTTCCTCGCCGGCCCCGAGCAGGCCACCTTGCCGCGGCAGATGTTCAGCGGCATCCGCGAGAACCTCAGCCCGACCATCGCCGCCGCCGCGACCCTGTTGATCGGCTTTTCGATCGTCCTGCTGCTGACCCTCGAATGGCTGCGCGGGCGCAGCGAGAAACTGCGTACGACCGCAACGTAGGTTGGCGCGTGGGTTGGTGCGTAGGTTGGCGCTGAGCGCAGCGATGCCCAACGGTCCAGCGATGCCCAACAAATGGCCCAACAAATGCTCCCACCGAAACATCCCGCGCGCTGGGCATCGTCGCTGCGCTCCTCAGCCCAACCTACAACCAAGGTCGAGCCCATCCACTGACATACGACAACCGCCTCGCACTGCGACTCAGGCTACAATTCGCGCACCTGATTCTGCTCCGAGGCATTCCATGCAACCGTTCGCCATCGCCCCGTCGATTCTTTCCGCCGATTTCGCCCGTCTCGGTGAGGAAGTCGACAACGTCCTCGCCGCCGGCGCCGACATCGTCCACTTCGACGTGATGGATAACCACTATGTGCCGAACCTGACCATCGGCCCGATGGTCTGCACCGCGCTGCGCAAATACGGCATCACCGCGCCGATCGACGTGCACCTGATGGTCTCGCCGGTGGATCGCATCATCGGCGACTTCCTCGAAGCCGGCGCCAGTTACATCACCTTCCACCCTGAAGCTAGCCAGCACATCGACCGCTCGCTGCAACTGATCAAGGACGGCGGCGCCAAGGCCGGCCTGGTGTTCAACCCGGCCACGCCGCTGGATAGCCTCAAGTACGTGATGGACAAGGTCGACATGATCCTGCTGATGAGCGTTAACCCCGGCTTCGGCGGACAGAAGTTCATCCCCGGTACCCTCGACAAGCTGCGTGAAGCGCGCGCGCTGATCGACGCCAGCGGCCGGCAGATCCGTCTGGAAATCGACGGTGGGGTCAACGTGCAGAACATCGGCGCGATTGCCGCGGCCGGTGCCGACACCTTCGTCGCCGGCTCGGCGATCTTCAATCAGCCGGACTACAAAACGGTGATCGACGCCATGCGCGGCGAGCTGGCGTCTGCCGCGCGATGAGTTTCGAGCAACTGTTCCCCGGGCGCTTGCCGCGCCTGGTGATGTTCGATCTGGACGGCACGCTGATCGATTCGGTGCCAGATCTGGCCGCGGCGATCGATTGCATGCTCCACACTCTCGGGCGCCCGGCCGCCGGTATCGAGGCGGTGCGCACCTGGGTCGGTAACGGCGCACGGGTGCTGGTGCGCCGCGCCCTGGCGGGCAGTATCGAACATGCGGCGGTCAGCGACGCGGACGCCGAGCAGGCGCTGGCGTTATTCATGGATGCCTACGGCGGCAGCCACGCGCTCAGTAGCGTCTACCCCGGCGTGCGCACCACCCTGAAGTGGCTGAAGAAGCAGGGCGTGGAAATGGCCCTGATCACCAACAAGCCGGAACAATTCGTCGGCCCGTTGCTGGACGACATGAAGATCGGCCGCTACTTCCGCTGGATCATTGGCGGCGACACCCTGCCGCAGCAGAAGCCCGATCCGGCGGCGCTGCTGTTCGTGATGAAGATGGCCGAGGTCAACGCCGAAGACGCGCTGTTCATTGGCGACTCGCGCAACGACGTGCTCGCCGCGCGCGCGGCCGGGGTGCTCTGCGTGGCCATGAGCTACGGCTACAACCATGGCCGGCCGATTCACGAAGAAGCCCCGGCGCTGGTAGTCGACGACCTGCGCGCGCTGCTGCCGGAAGGTTGCTTAGCGCAAGACGCTGCGCTAATGTCGCCTGACTCCGCTGCAAACCCACCTTTTCGAGACAGCATCGTGGTAGTTGCCAGCAAACCCTGGATGACCCTGATCAAGGCCCTGGCCCGTTGGCGTTGGCGCGCCTGATCGATTCCTGACCGGCACCGCGCCGGTGCGTTTGCATACCGACCGTCTCACCCTCATGCCACGAGGCTGATCATGACCCGCGAAGAATTCCTGCGTTTAGCCGCTGCCGGCTATAACCGCATTCCGCTTGCCTTTGAAACCCTGGCCGATTTCGACACGCCGCTGTCGATCTATCTGAAGCTGGCCGACCAACCCAACTCCTACCTGCTCGAATCGGTGCAGGGCGGCGAGAAATGGGGCCGTTACTCGATCATCGGCCTGCCGTGCCGCACCGTGCTGCGCGTGCATGATCACCAGATCAGCGTGACCCAGGACGGCGAAGAGATCGAACGCCTCGAGGCGGAAGATCCGCTGGCTTTCGTTGAAGCGTTCAAGGCGCGCTACAACGTGCCGAGCGTTCCGGGCCTGCCGCGTTTCAACGGCGGTCTGGTCGGCTACTTCGGCTATGACAGCGTGCGTTACGTCGAGAAGAAGCTGGCCAAGTGTCCGAATCCGGACCCGCTGGGCAATCCGGATATTCTCCTGATGGTCTCCGACGCAGTGGTGGTGTTCGACAACCTGGCCGGCAAGATGCACGCCATCGTGCTCGCCGACCCGAGCGTCGACGATGCCTATGAACAGGGCCAGGCACGCTTGCAGGCTCTGCTGGAAAAACTCCGTCAGCCGATCACCCCGCGCCGCGGCCTTGATTTCAGCGCGGTCGACGGTCCGGAACCGAGCTTCCGCTCCAGCTTCAGCCGCGAGGATTACGAACGCGCGGTGGATACCGTCAAGGAATACATCCTCGCCGGCGACTGCATGCAGGTCGTGCCGTCGCAGCGCATGAGCATCGACTTCAGCGCCGCGCCGATCGATCTGTACCGCGCGCTGCGCTGCTTCAACCCGACGCCGTATATGTACTTCTTCAACTTCGGCGACTTCCATGTGGTTGGCAGCTCGCCGGAAGTGCTGGTGCGCGTCGAGGACAACCTGATTACAGTGCGCCCGATTGCCGGCACCCGCCCGCGCGGCGCCACGGAAGAGGCCGATCTGGCGCTCGAAGAAGACCTGCTCTCCGACGCCAAGGAAATCGCCGAGCACCTGATGCTCATCGATCTGGGCCGCAACGACGTCGGCCGGGTGTCCAGCACCGGTTCGGTGAAGCTCACCGAGAAGATGGTCATCGAGCGCTATTCCAACGTCATGCACATCGTCTCCAACGTCACCGGCCATCTTAAAGAGGGACTGACGGCGATGGACGCGCTGCGCGCGATTCTGCCGGCCGGCACCTTGTCGGGCGCGCCGAAAATCCGCGCGATGGAAATCATCGACGAGCTCGAGCCGGTCAAGCGCGGCGTGTACGGTGGCGCGGTCGGTTATCTGGCGTGGAACGGCAACATGGATACCGCGATTGCGATTCGCACCGCGGTGATCAAGAACGGCGAGCTGCACGTGCAGGCCGGCGGCGGCATCGTCGCCGACTCGGTGCCGGCGCTGGAGTGGGAAGAAACGATCAACAAGCGCCGCGCGATGTTCCGCGCCGTCGCGTTGGCCGAACATACCCACAAGACTCAAGCCTGAGGATTTCGCCATGTTGCTGATGCTCGATAACTACGACTCCTTTACCTACAACGTCGTGCAGTACTTCGGTGAGCTCGGCGCGGACGTCCACGTGGTGCGCAACGACGAGCTGACGGTCGCCGAGATCGAGGCCCTGCGGCCCGAGCGCATTGTCGTCTCGCCCGGCCCGTGCACGCCGACCGAAGCCGGCGTGTCGCTGGAGCTGATCCGCCACTTCGCCGGCAAGCTGCCAATCCTCGGCGTCTGCCTGGGCCATCAGGGTATCGGCCAGGCCTTCGGCGGCGATGTGGTGCGCGCCCGCCAGGTGATGCACGGCAAGACCAGTCCGGTGTTCCATGAACATCAGGGCGTGTTCGCCGGCCTCAACAATCCGCTGACGGTGACTCGCTACCATTCATTGATCGTCAAGCGCGAAACCTTGCCGGACTGCCTGGAAGTCACCGCCTGGACCCAGCACGCCGACGGCAGCGTCGACGAGATCATGGGTCTGCGCCACAAGACTCTGCAGATCGAGGGCGTGCAGTTCCATCCGGAATCGATTCTGTCCGAGCAGGGTCACGAGCTGTTCGCCAACTTCCTCAAGCAGCAGGGTGGGGTGCGCTGACATGAACATCAAGGAAGCTCTCAATCGGGTGGTCAACCAGCTCGACCTGAGCACCGCGGAAATGCAGGACGTGATGCGCGAGATCATGACCGGGCAGTGCACCGACGCGCAGATCGGCGCGTTCCTCATGGGCATGCGCATGAAGAGCGAAACCATCGACGAAATCACCGGTGCGGTATCGGTGATGCGTGAGTTGGCCTTGCCGGTCAAGCTCAACAGCCTCGACCACGTGGTCGATGTGGTTGGTACCGGCGGCGACGGCGCGAATATCTTCAACGTCTCCTCGGCGGCCGCCTTCGTGGTCGCCGCCGCCGGCGGCAAAGTCGCCAAGCATGGCAACCGCGCGGTCTCCGGCAAGAGTGGCAGCGCCGATGTGCTGGAAGCGGCGGGCATCTATCTGGAGCTGACCGGCGAGCAGGTCAAACGCTGCATCGAGGGCGTCGGCGTCGGCTTCATGTTCGCCCAGACGCATCACAAGGCGATGCGTTATGCCGCCGGTCCACGCCGTGAGCTGGGCCTGCGCACGCTGTTCAACATGCTCGGCCCGCTGACCAATCCGGCCGGGGTCAAGCATCAGGTGGTCGGCGTGTTCAGCCAGGAGCTGTGCCGTCCGCTCGCCGAAGTGCTCAAGCGCCTGGGCAGCAAACATGTGCTGGTGGTGCACTCGCGTGATGGGCTGGATGAGTTCAGCCTGGCCGCCGCCACCCATGTCGCCGAATTGCAGGACGGAGAGATTCGCGAATATGAAGTGCGCCCGGAAGAACTCGGTTTGCACAGCCAGACCTTGATGGGCCTGGAAGTCGATAGCCCGCAGCAGTCGCTGGAACTGATCCGCGATGCGCTGGGCCGGCGCAAGACTGAAGCCGGCAAGAAAGCCGGCGACCTGATCGTCCTGAACGCCGGCGCCGCGCTGTATGCCGCCGACCTGGCGACCAGTCTGCATGAGGGCGTGCATCTCGCCCACGACGCGCTGTGCACGGGGCTGGCGCGCGAGAAACTGGATGAGTTGGCGTCGTTTACCGAAGTGTTTCGTCAGGAGAATCAAGCGTGAGTGTGCCGACCATTCTGGAAAAAATCCTCGCCCGCAAAGTCGAAGAGGTTCGCGAGCGCAGCTCCGTGGTCAGCCTCGCCGAGCTGGAGCGCGAGGCGCGAGCGGCGGATGCACCGCGCGGGTTCGCCAACGCCATGCTGGAACAGGCGCGACGCAAACAGCCGGCGGTGATCGCCGAGATCAAGAAAGCCTCGCCGAGCAAAGGCGTGCTGCGCGAGAATTTCGTCCCGGCGGAAGTCGCCAAAAGCTACGCCGACGGTGGCGCGACCTGTTTGTCGGTGCTCACCGACGTGGATTTCTTCCATGGTGCCGACCGCTATCTGCAGGAAGCCCGCAGCGCCTGCAATTTGCCGGTGATCCGCAAGGACTTCATGGTCGATCCGTATCAGATCGTCGAAGCCCGCGCGCTCGGCGCCGATTGCGTGCTGCTGATCGTCTCCGCCCTGGCCGATGCGCAGATGGCCGAGTTGGCCGCGGTGGCCAAGGATTTCAATCTCGACGTGCTGGTCGAGGTGCATGACGGCGAAGAACTTGAGCGGGCGCTGAACACCCTGGATACACCGCTGGTGGGCATCAACAACCGCAATCTGCATACCTTTGAGGTCAGCCTGGAGACTACGCTGGATCTGCTGCCACGGATTCCGCGCGATCGTATGGTGATCACCGAAAGCGGCATCATGAACCGCGCCGACGTGGAGCTGATGGAGATCAGCGAAGTGTTTGGCTTCCTGGTCGGCGAAGCGTTCATGCGTGTGGAAAACCCCGGTGCAGAGCTGCAGCGGCTGTTCTTCCCCGAGCGGCGGATCGTTGCCGGCAACGATCCGGACTAAATGATCTGGTCATGAAAAAGCCCGGCATTGCCGGGCTTTTTCATTCTGTTCTGGGTGTTCAGCGAGTGCCGAATACCACCATGGTCTTGCCTTTGACGAACACCAGGCCCTGTTCCTCCAGCGACTTGAGCACCCGGCCGACCATCTCCCGCGAGCAGCCGACGATCCGGCCGATTTCCTGGCGGGTGATCTTGATCTGCATGCCATCCGGATGGGTCATCGCGTCCGGTTGCTTGCACAGATCGAGCAGCGTACGAGCGACGCGCCCGGTGACGTCGAGAAACGCCAAGTCGCCGACCTTGCGCGTGGTGTTGCGTAGACGATCAGCCATTTGGCTGCCGAGCGCATAGAGAATTTCCGGGTCTTGCTGGGTCAGTTCGCGGAACTTGGCATAGCTCAGCTCGGCGACTTCGCATTCGGTCTTGGCACGCACCCAGGCGCTGCGTTCTTTCTCGCTGCCTTCCTTGTCGAACAGGCCCATCTCGCCGAAGAAATCGCCGGGGTTGAGGTAGGCAATGATCATTTCGCGGCCGTCGTCATCCTCGATGAGGATGGTGACCGAGCCTTTGACGATGAAGAACAGGGTTTCGCAGCGATCACCTGCGTAGATGATGGTGCTTTTAGCGGTGTACCGACGGCGGTGGCAGTGTGCGAGAAGCTTGTCGAGATTTTTTATTTTAGGAGTAAGTGTTATCGCTACCATGCCCAAGCCCCAGAAAGTAGATGTAAATCATTGTCTTGCCGACTGATTTTTTTTGTAATTCAGCCAGTGTGCCAGCAAACCGACGCCAACTTAACATGCCTAACGTTACGCTAATCCGATTTGCGACACAGCTAACATTCGGCAATACGACCCGTACGGGCAGCCGGCGAATGGCCATCCAAGAGTGCTGTGCTAAGCTGCCGTCCCTTTTTTACCAGCGGAGTCGCGGCAATGAAAGCGCGCATTCAGTGGGCCGGTGAAGCCCTGTTCCTTGGCGAGTCCGGTAGTGGTCACGTCGTAGTGATGGATGGCCCGCCGGAGAGCGGTGGTCGCAATCTCGGCGTGCGGCCGATGGAGATGGTGCTGATCGGTTTGGGCGGCTGCACCAATTACGATGTGGTCAGCATTCTCAAGAAGTCGCGTCAGCCGGTGGAAAGCTGCGAGGCGTTTCTCGAAGCGGAGCGCGCCGCGGAAGAACCCAAGGTGTTCACCAAGATTCACGTGCATTTCGTGGTCAAGGGTCGCGGTTTGAAAGAGACGCAGGTCAAGCGCGCGGTCGATCTGTCGGCAGAGAAATACTGCTCGGCGTCGATCATGCTCTCGCGCGGCGGCGTGGAGATCACCCATGATTACGAGATCATCGAGTTGGGCTAATCCAGCCGAATAAAAAAGGGCGCCATTGGCGCCCTTTTTTATGGGTGGTGATTCAGATGCGATAGGTGCTCTTGGTCATCACCTTGGACAGCACGCTCATGCCGAACTTGATCGGCGCCGGAAAGCGAAAGCCGCCGGCCTGCAAGGCGCTGTCGGCATGCTGCTGCTCGTCTTCGCGCATCTGCGTCAGGATCGCGCGGGATTTTTCGTCCTCGGCCGGCAATTGCAGCAGGTGCTCATCGAGATGTTTGCACACCTGATCTTCGGTGGCGGCGACAAAGCCGAGGCTGATACGGTCGCTGATCAGACCGGCCACGGCGCCGAGACCAAAGGACATTCCATAGAACAGCGGATTGAGCACGCTGGGCCGACTGCCCAGCTCGCGGATGCGTTGCTCGCACCAGGCCAGATGGTCGACTTCTTCTTCAGCGGCATGCTCCATGGCGGCGCGCACGCCCGGCAAGCGCGCGGTCAACGCCTGACCTTGATACAGCGCCTGGGCGCAGACCTCGCCGGTGTGGTTGACGCGCATCAGGCCGGCGACATGGCGAGCGTCGTCAGCATGCAGGTCGGTGTCGGGTTGGGTGATCGCCGGTGAAGGGCGGTACGGCTGCCCACTGAACGGCAGCAGGGTGCGCAAAGCCGCGTCGGCCTGCAGCAACAGGCGGTCGGCGGGGGAGTAGTGACGTTCGGTGGCCATGGGGCACCTCCGGAAAAGGCTTCGCCGGCAGTGTAACCCAATCGCCTTTGCCGGGCTCGGCGGCGACCGCTCAGGCTGGCCGTCAGCCCGGTGGCCAAGTCATCTGGCGCTGGCCGAGCACGTGCATATGAACGTGGTAGACCGTCTGGCCGCCGAGGGCTTTGCAGTTCATCACCAGGCGAAAGCCATCGTCGCAGCCTTGTTGGTTGGCCAGCCGCTGCGCAGTCAGGAGCAGAAGTCCGGCCAGGGCCTGGTCGCCTTCGTCGAGATCATTGAGGGTGGCGATGTGTTTTTTCGGGATCACCAGGAAATGTACCGGCGCCTGGGCACCGATATCGTGAAAGGCGATCACCTGGTCGTCCTCGTAAAATTTGCGCGCGGGTATCTCTCCGGCGACGATCTTGCAGAACAGGCAGTCCACGGACAGTCCTCCAAGCGGATGGCAGGGCGACTTGAGTGTAGCGGGGTGCACTAGGGCGGAGTGCTCAGCGCTGAATGACCGCCTTGTTCATCCGGCCGACGCGGCGACGGAGGAGTGCCCGCGGCAGCACGCGTGGCAGGAGGCTGAGCAGGCGCGTGCGCCAGCCAGGAATGATGATGGCGCGGTTCTTGTCCAGTGCACGCACGGCGTACAACGCCACTTCCTCGGCGCTCAGCATCCGCTTGCTGTCGCGCATGCGCTGCTCAGCGATACCCGCCTGGCGGTAAAGCGCGCTGCGTGTCGGCCCTGGGCAGAGCGTCGAGACGGTGACGCCATAGTCGCGAAACTCTTCGCGCAGCCCCTCGGAAAGATGCAGCACGTACGCCTTGCTGGCGAAATAGCTGCTCATCCACGGACCGGCCTGGAAGCCGGCCAATGAGGCGACGTTGAGAATCTTCCCGCCGCCCAGAGCGACCATGCTGTTACCCAAGCTGTGGCACAGACGAGTCATGGCCAGCACATTGAGCTCCAGTAGTTGCTGCTCATCGGCCCATTCATGGGCGAGGAAGGAACCACTCAGGCCGATGCCGGCGTTGTTCACCAGCAGGTCGATCTGCCGCTCGCCCTGCTCGAGCTCGAGCAGCAGGCCGGTGAGTTGCAGAGGGTTGCTCAGGTCGCAGACCCGAAACAGCACTTCGACGCCGAACCGTTGAGTCAGCTCGCAGGCGACGCTGTCCAGCGCATCACGCTGGCGCGCCACCAGGATCAGGCTGCGGCCGCGCCGCGCCAGGGCTTCGGCCAACGCCAGGCCGATACCGCGGGAGGCACCTGTGATCAGGGCATAGCGAGGCATACAGTTCTCCGCTAAATAACGCCGGCCGAATGTTGCCGCGCCGATTGATCACTCACCGTAGGGATTGCTCGGCGCCGCAGGCGTAGCGGGTAGTCCTTCGCTGACCTGGTTGCCCAGTTCGCTGAGCGTGGCGAAGCCACCGGAGGCCCCGACTACCACGCCGGCGATAACCACAAGCAGCCACACTGCGCTGAGGATCTTCACCGCCCGGCTATTGGGCGGCGGTGGTGGGCCGAAGCGATTGGGGCCGTTGGTTCCCGGCACCACCAGCATGAGTAACGCCATCACGCTGCCGACCACGGGGATCAGGTTGAGCAGGAACAACCAGCCTGACCAGCCGATATCGTGCAGGCGCTGCACGCCGATCTGCACCGCGACCACCATCATGCCGATGAAAATGCCGAGAAATAGCACACCGCCAACAATGGGGTGGATATTCAGGCCAATCGCCGCGATACCGATCAGGCCACCGGCAGCGAGCATCAGCACCAACGACCAGGCCAGATAGCGCAGCCGGCCGATGCGTCCTTCGACGCCGAACACATTCAGCTCGGCAAACTCCGGCAGAACGTCGCCGACCGGCGCGCGTGGTGGGCTATAGGGGGATTGGCTGGGCAGCTCGGCGGCCATCGGGGCGCCGGCGGCAGGAGAAGGTGTCGCACTGTCGGCTTGACCGTTTTCGGCGATCAGTTGCGCCTGACGGGCCAAGTATTTGTCGATGACGATGCCGCAAGCGGTGCATTCAATTGCCTTGGCCTGTTCCTGAGCACATTTCGGACAAATCATGTATTCGGGCGCTTTGGGCGCCGCGGCGAGCTGTTCTTCCTCGGTGGTGATCAGGCTGAGGCTGGCGGCCATATCGGGCTCTTTGCGCACATTGGCGCCGGCGCGGTTCAGTGCTACTAGGTACTTGTCCACCTGATCGGCCGACAAATCGCGCTTGAGCACCACGGCGCGGTGCTCGAACAGGTGCTCGATGCGGCTGCGATCGCTTTTGAACAGGCGGGCGAGATTGTCTTTGACGGTGTCCAGGGACATATCCGGTAATAGCTCGCCATCGAAGACGATCTTGAAACGGGCCTCGGTCATGCGGGCATCCTTGTCTGCGTCAATAAAGGTGGAGTACTGAGTTGTGGAGAGCGTAGCCGGCTGGCGGGCGGTCCGACAAGCGGACCGCCCGCAATGACTCAGCGTGGCCAGCGTTGGGCAATCGCCGTGCTGTTGGCGAGTGCGGCGCGGTATTCGCGATCGAGGCGTTGAATCAGTTCTTCGACGCTGGGAAGATCGTCAATCTCACCGACCCCCTGGCCGGCCGACCACACGGTTTTCCAGGCCTTGGCCTCATCGCTGACCGGCTTGAGCTTTTCACCGTAGTTCATTTCGCCTTTGTCTTGCAGGCGCTGCAAGTCGTAGCCAGCGCGCTCCAGGCTCTGACGCATAAAGCTCGCCGGGACACCGGAAACCGCCGGGGTATGGATGATGTCGGCAGCTTTGGCGCCAAGAATCATCTGTTTGTAGGCGTCGTCGGCATTGCTTTGCTGCGTGGCGATAAAGCGGGTGCCCAGGTAGGCTAGGTCGGCGCCAAGCATTTGCGCCGCGAGAATTTCATGGCCACGGTTGAGGCAGCCGGAGAGCAGCAGGGTTTTGTCGAAGAACTGGCGGATCTCGGCGATCAGGGCGAACGGACTCCAGGTGCCGGCATGCCCGCCGGCGCCGGCCGCCACCGCAATCAGCCCATCGACGCCGGCTTCGGCGGCTTTTTCCGCATGGCGGCGGGTGGTCACGTCGTGGAAGACCAGCCCGCCGTAACTGTGCACCGCATCCACCACTTCTTTCACCGCGCCAAGGCTGGTGATGACGATAGGCACCTTGTGCTCGGCGCAGATCGCCAGATCAGCCTGCAGGCGCGGATTGCTGTGATGGACGATGAGGTTGACGGCATAGGGTGCCGCATGGTCGTCCAGGCCAGCTTCGATCTCTTCCAGCCAGGCCTTGAAGCCGCTGCTATCGCGCTGATTGAGCGCCGGGAAGCTGCCGACGATGCCGTTGCGACAACAGGCGAGCACCAATTGCGGGTTGGACACCAGGAACATCGGCGCGGCGACGATTGGCAAGCGCAGGCGTTGGTCGAGCAGGGCGGGCAAGGACATGAGTTTTTCCTTTATAGGAGTCAGAACGGTTTGACGACAACCAAGATGACAATGGCGAGTAGGAATAGCACCGGCACTTCGTTCAGCCAGCGGTAGAACACATGGCTGCGGGCGTTCTCGCCGCGGGCGAAACGTTTGAGTTGCGCCCCGCAGATATGGTGGTAGCCAATCAACAGCACCACCAAGAGCAATTTGGCATGCAACCAGCCCATCTTCAGCCAGACCGGGTTGAGGTAGAGCAGCCAGAAACCGAAGATCAAGGTGGCGAGCATCGAGGGCAGCATGATGCCGCGATACAACTTGCGCTCCATCACGCAGAAACGCTCGTGACTGGCGCTGTCGTCGCTCATCGCGTGGTAGACGAACAGGCGCGGGAGGTAGAACAGGCCGGCGAACCAGCAGACCATCGCGATGATATGAAGGGCTTTGAGCCACAGGTAGAGCATGGGATTGCCTCGAGATCGGATAGCCGATAGTAGAGGCAGGGCCGGCGGGCGTCACCAACTTCGCTGGCGGCCGCTGTGGGTGCGGGGCAGTTACTGCTGCTGGCCGCGATCCATACCGATCGCCATACGCGTTTATCGCAGGAAACCGCCTGCCGACTGTCGCGGCCCGCCCTGGCGCGGACGCGATCGGCCTGTTCATGTCCGGCCTTGGCTCTTATCATGGCGGCTTTCAGCAGTTGGCCCGAGTAGGCGGAGTGACGGACAGATGATCAAGGTCGGCATCGTTGGCGGTACAGGTTATACCGGTGTGGAATTGCTGCGGCTGCTGGCCCAGCATCCGCAGGCGCAGGTGGCCGTGATCACTTCGCGTTCGGAAGCCGGGATCAAGGTCGCCGACATGTATCCGAATCTGCGCGGGCACTACGACGACCTGGCCTTCAGCGTGCCTGACGTCGCCACTCTGGGTGCGTGCGATGTGGTGTTTTTCGCCACGCCGCACGGCGTCGCCCACGCGTTGGCTGGCGAGCTGCTCGCCGCCGGCACTAAGGTGATCGATCTGTCTGCCGACTTCCGTCTGCAGGATGCTGCTGAGTGGGCCAAATGGTACGACCAGCCGCATGGCGCCCCGGAGCTGCTCGGTGAGGCGGTGTACGGCTTGCCGGAGGTCAACCGCGAGCGGATCAAGCAGGCGCGTCTGATCGCTGTGCCGGGCTGCTATCCGACCGCCGCGCAATTGGGTTTTTTGCCGCTGTTGGAGGCGGGGCTGGCCGATCCGTCGCGCCTGATCGCCGACTGCAAATCAGGCGTCAGCGGGGCCGGTCGCGGCGCCAAAGTGGGTTCGCTGTTCTGCGAGGCCGGCGAAAGCATGGCGGCCTACTCGGTTAAGGGCCACCGCCATCTGCCAGAAATCAGCCAGGGCCTGCGTCTCGCCGCCAAAGGTGAGGTCGGACTGACGTTTGTACCGCACCTGACCCCGATGATTCGCGGCATCCATGCCACGCTCTACGCTAACGTCGTAGATCGCTCCGTGGACCTGCAGGCGCTATTCGAGCGGCGTTATGCCAATGAGCCTTTCGTCGATGTGATGCCAGCCGGCAGCCATCCGGAAACCCGCAGCGTGCGCGGTGCGAACGTTTGCCGCATCGCCGTGCATCGTCCGCAGGATGGCGATCTGGTGGTAGTGTTGTCGGTCATCGACAATCTGGTCAAAGGGGCTTCCGGCCAGGCCGTGCAGAATATGAACATCCTGTTTGGCGTGGATGAACGCGCGGGGCTGTCTCACGCCGCGCTGCTTCCATAATTGCGTTGAGGCTGGTCAATAGTTGACCAACTTTCTCGGGTAAGCGGATAATGCCTACCCAGTTTCATCTGACGGCTAACTCGCCGGGAGATTGCAGTATGAGCGTCGAAACCTTCACTCCCACCCCCTTGCTGTTTACGCAGGGCGCGGCGGACAAGGTAAAAACCCTTGTCGAGGAAGAAGGAAACGCGCGCCTGAAATTGCGCGTGTTTGTCACCGGCGGCGGCTGTTCGGGCTTCCAGTACGGCTTCACCTTCGATGACGAAGTGGCAGAAGACGACACCATTGTCGAGCGCGAAGGCGTCAGTCTGGTGGTCGATCCCATGAGCTTCCAATATCTGGCCGGTGCCGAGGTGGATTATCAGGAAGGCCTCGAAGGATCGCGTTTCGTGATCAAGAATCCGAATGCCACCACGACCTGCGGCTGTGGCTCGTCCTTCTCGATCTAGCCTGCTCAGCGTCAATCGCAACGCCGTGCCCAGTGCACGGCGTTGTTGTTTCTAGGTGCTGGAAATATGGTCAGGCGGGATAGATGGCGCCGAGAATACGTAGGCCGCGAGCGCCTGTGACGCTGGGCCGGTTGGCGGCAATGCCTTCCAGGCAGCAATGCGCTAACCAGGCGAACGCCATGGCCTCAACCCAGTCGGGTGGTACGCCATAGTCGGCGGTGCTGCTGACTTGGGTCTTCGGTAGGAAGGCCGCGAGCCGTGCCATTAGTGCGCCGTTATGCGCACCACCGCCACAAACCAGCAGGCGGGTGACGTCCGGCTGGGCGACGAGCAGTGACTCGACGATGCTCTGGGCAGTCATTTCCAGCAGCGTGGCCTGCACGTCTTCTGCGGCAAAGCTCGGCAGTTGGCGCAGGTGCTGTTCCAGCCAGGGCAGATTGAACAGCTCCCGACCGGTGCTTTTCGGGCCACGCCCTTGAAAGAAGGGATCGCTGAGCAGCGCCCCCAAGAGCGTCGGTTGCACCTGGCCGCTGGCGGCCCAGGCGCCATTACGGTCAAAGCTGGCGCCTTGCTGATGTTGGATCCAAGCGTCCATGAGGACATTCCCAGGTCCGCAATCAAAGCCGCGTACGGACTGCTGCGGCTCCAGCAGGCTGAGGTTGCTGAAGCCGCCGATATTCAGCACGGCTTGCGGGGTCTTACCGTCATCGAACAACGCTTCATGGAATGCCGGTACCAACGGCGCACCTTGGCCGCCGGCTGCCACATCGCGGCGACGGAAATCGGCCACCACGCTGATCCCGCTTAGCTCGGCGAGCAGCGCGGGGTTGCCGATCTGCACAGTGAAGCCGCGGCTCGGTTCATGGCGCACGGTCTGGCCGTGACTGCCGATCGCACGGATGTCTGCTGCGTGCAGGTTCTGAGCGGTGAGAAGGGCGTGAATACCTTGAGCGGCGAGGCTTGCCCACTGTTGTTCGGCAAGCGCCGCGCGGGCCAGCTCATCCGGGCCGGACGCGCAGAGGGCGAGCAACTCGCTGCGCAACGCGGTTGGCATCGGCAGATAGTGAGTGGCCAGGAGATGAGGTTGTTCGCTGTGCTCGAGCAGCGCGATGTCCAGTCCGTCCAGGCTGGTCCCAGACATAACCCCAATATAGAGAGGCATGGTTAGCGCTTGTTCAGCGCCAGCATGGTGGCCTTTTCCTGATCCATGCGCGCCAGTAGCGGTTTGCTTTGCTGCATGAAACGCTGTTTTTCTGTGCGGGCGATCGGGTCAGCCATGGGCAGCTTGCGGCTCAGCGGGTCGACATGGGCGCCATTGACCTGGAATTCATAGTGCAAGTGCGGGCCGGTCGAAAGGCCGGTGGTACCGATGTAGCCGATGATCTGCCCCTGCCTGACTTGGCTGCCGGTGCGCACGCCTTTGGCAAAACCGTTCATATGTCCGTACAGGGTGCGGTAGCTGTTGCCGTGCTGGATGATGATGGTGTTGCCATATCCACCGCGGCGCCCCGCCAGAAGCACCTTCCCGTCGCCGGCAGCTTTGATTGGCGTGCCGCGTGGGGCGGCGTAATCGACACCTTTATGGGCGCGGATCTTGTTCAGGATCGGATGCTTGCGGCCCATGGAGAAGCGCGAGCTGATGCGGGCGAAATCCACTGGCGTGCGAATGAAGGCCTTGCGCATGCTATTGCCGTCGGCGGTGTAGTAGCTGCTGATCCCCTGTTTGTTGGTGTAGCGCACTGCGGTGTAGAGCTTGCCACGGTTGATGAATCGGGCGGCGAGAATGCTGCCGGTGCCGACGCGCTTGGCGTTGACCACCTTCTCTTCGTAGATCACCTCGAATTCGTCACCTTCACGGATGTCTTGGGCGAAGTCGATGTCGTAGCCAAATGCGTTGGCTAGCTCCATCGTCAAGTCATGCGACATCCCCGCGCGTTTAGCCGAAAGGAATAAGGAGCTGTCGATAATGCCGCGGGAGTAGGCGTTGCGCACCTCCGGCTTGGTCAGTTCGCGTTTGAACGCGAAGCCTTTATCGCTTTTGGTCAGGCTGATGCTTTCCAGATCGCTGAGTTTGCTGTGCAGGCTGTTGAGTTGGCCGCTCGGGTCTAGCTGGAACTCCAGCATTTGACCGACCTTCAGCTGGCCAAAGCGTTTCGCATCCTTGCTGCTGTTGACCACGCTATGCACATCATTGGACGTTAAGCCCACTTTGGCAAAAAGCGTGGACAAGGTGTCTCCGTTGGCCACGGTGATGGCGCGGTGGCCAGGGTCGGATGGCGGCGGTTGTGTGGCGGTAAGGGGGGCGGGGGTGTTCGGTGTTTGATCCGCGTCTTGTTCGGCGCTGTTTTTATCGTTTACAGAACTCTCGATCTGGGCGAATGGCGAGGTGTCCTGAGGTGCGGGAAGGGTCTCGGATCGAAGGTCGTCCTTCTCCTGCAAAACCCGCTCCGTGCCGTTATCGAGCTCGAGATTCAGATGGGTTTTCTTGGCCTCGACTTCGCGCGAAGGGAAGACCAGCAGGGCAAGGCTCAGGAGGGCTGCAACGCCACTCGCGGCCAGGATATGGCTTTTGGGGTAGAGCGGCGGCGCTTTGGATTTGGTATTGGTCATAAGCAATTTTGACTTTGAAGAGATGAAAAGGATGACTATGAAAATGAAGAAGATGAAATAACTGTATAAAATATAACCAAAATCGCTCTAGGGCAACCCTTTGGCGCGGTCTTTCATCGGCTGTCGCGGTGCCGGGCAAAACTTGTAATTAGTTGGTGATCTTGTATGGTTGATCCCCTTTTTCTGGGTGGTTACAGGTCTGTCATGAAGTCGGTCGAAGAGCAGCTGGCGCTGATCAAGCGCGGAGCGGAAGAGGTTCTAGTTGAGGCGGAGCTGATTGAAAAGCTGCAGCGCGGTCAGCCGCTGCGTATTAAGGCAGGCTTCGATCCAACCGCGCCGGATCTGCATTTAGGCCACACCGTCCTTATTAATAAGTTGCGCCAGTTCCAAGAGCTCGGGCATCAGGTGATTTTCCTGATCGGCGATTTCACCGGCATGATCGGTGATCCAAGTGGCAAAAGCGCCACGCGTCCGCCTTTGACTCGTGAGCAGGTCTTGGAGAATGCGGAAACGTATAAGACTCAGGTCTTCAAGATTCTCGATCCGGCAAAGACCGAGGTGGCATTCAACTCGACTTGGATGGATCTGCTGACTCCGGCGGATTTCATTCGCCTAGCATCGCAGTACACCGTGGCGCGGATGCTTGAGCGGGATGATTTCGATAAGCGCTACTCGAGCAATCAGCCTATCGCCATCCATGAGTTCCTCTATCCGCTTGTGCAGGGTTATGACTCGGTTGCGTTGCGAGCGGACGTGGAGCTCGGTGGCACCGATCAGAAATTCAATCTCCTGATGGGGCGCGAATTGCAGCGCGCCTACGGCCAGTCGTCCCAATGCATTGTCACCATGCCTTTGTTGGAAGGCTTGGATGGCGTGAAGAAGATGTCGAAGTCTCTTGGGAACTATGTCGGCATCCAGGAAGCGCCGGGCGCGATGTACAGCAAGTTGGTTTCCATCCCGGACACATTAATGTGGCGTTATTTCGAGCTTCTGAGCTTTCGCTCAATGGAAGAAATCGAAAGTCTTAAGAATGATGTTCGCCAAGGCGCCAATCCGCGCGATATCAAGATCCAGTTGGCGGAAGAGATCGTCGCGCGCTTTCACGGTCAGGAGGCTGCGGCGATTGCCCATCGCGCGGCGGGCAATCGTATGAAGGAGGGTGAGCTTCCGGAGGATTTGCCCGAGCAGGAGCTGATGTCGGTGGAGGATATGCCGATTGCTTCCGTCCTTAATAAGGCAGGCTTGGTAAAGAATGCTGCAGTTGCTCGGGATCTGCTGGCATCCGGCGGTGTGCGTGTTGATGGTCAGGTCGTGGATCGGGGTTTCGTATTCCGGCTCGGCCAGACTCATGTTTGTCAGGCGGGGAAGAGGGCGTTTGCTCGAATTTCGTTGAAAGCAGAGTAATCGTTAAATTAGCTGTTGACGTGTCGTTCTGTGGCCCTATAATGCGCACCACTTCTGGCGCAGTCCTGATGTAAAATTTCTTGTTAATCAAAAGGTTAGCGTGAATTATCGGGGGTGTTGGAGGGTTCGATCAGGATGGTCGAGGTAGTGAAAAGAGGTGGTTGACAGTGTCGAATGATGCTGTAAGATTCGCCTCCCGCTACCGAGATGCGAAATGCTGATTGGAAGCGCAAGCGGTTGAAGTAGAAAAGAAATTTTCGAAACTGCTTGACGGAATGAGGAGCTGCTGTAGAATGCGCGCCTCGGTTGAGACGAAAGACTTAACCAACTGCTCTTTAACAACTTGAATCAAGCAATTCGTGTGGGTGCTTGTGGAGTAAGACTGGTGGTCGAGATGATTATCAGCAACACAAGTAACACTCGTGAATTCGAGAGTTTATTTGCGATTGCTGAGCCAAGTTTAGGGTTTTCTCAAAACCCAAGCAGTATTGAACTGAAGAGTTTGATCATGGCTCAGATTGAACGCTGGCGGCAGGCCTAACACATGCAAGTCGAGCGGTAGAGGGGTGCTTGCACTCCTTGAGAGCGGCGGACGGGTGAGTAATGCCTAGGAATCTGCCTGTTAGTGGGGGGATAACGTTCGGAAACGGACGCTAATACCGCATACGTCCTACGGGAGAAAGTGGGGGGATCTTCGGACCTCACGCTAACAGATGAGCCTAGGTCGGATTAGCTAGTTGGTGAGGTAAAGGCTCACCAAGGCGACGATCCGTAACTGGTCTGAGAGGATGATCAGTCACACTGGAACTGAGACACGGTCCAGACTCCTACGGGAGGCAGCAGTGGGGAATATTGGACAATGGGCGAAAGCCTGATCCAGCCATGCCGCGTGTGTGAAGAAGGTCTTCGGATTGTAAAGCACTTTAAGTTGGGAGGAAGGGCATTAACCTAATACGTTAGTGTTTTGACGTTACCGACAGAATAAGCACCGGCTAACTTCGTGCCAGCAGCCGCGGTAATACGAAGGGTGCAAGCGTTAATCGGAATTACTGGGCGTAAAGCGCGCGTAGGTGGTTTGATAAGTTGGATGTGAAAGCCCTGGGCTCAACCTGGGAACTGCATCCAAAACTGTCTGACTAGAGTACGGTAGAGGGTGGTGGAATTTCCTGTGTAGCGGTGAAATGCGTAGATATAGGAAGGAACACCAGTGGCGAAGGCGACCACCTGGACTGATACTGACACTGAGGTGCGAAAGCGTGGGGAGCAAACAGGATTAGATACCCTGGTAGTCCACGCCGTAAACGATGTCGACTAGCCGTTGGGTTCCTTGAGAACTTAGTGGCGCAGCTAACGCATTAAGTCGACCGCCTGGGGAGTACGGCCGCAAGGTTAAAACTCAAATGAATTGACGGGGGGCCCGCACAAGCGGTGGAGCATGTGGTTTAATTCGAAGCAACGCGAAGAACCTTACCTGGCCTTGACATCTACAGAACTTTCCAGAGATGGATTGGTGCCTTCGGGAACTGTAAGACAGGTGCTGCATGGCTGTCGTCAGCTCGTGTCGTGAGATGTTGGGTTAAGTCCCGTAACGAGCGCAACCCTTGTCCTTAGTTACCAGCACGTTATGGTGGGCACTCTAAGGAGACTGCCGGTGACAAACCGGAGGAAGGTGGGGATGACGTCAAGTCATCATGGCCCTTACGGCCAGGGCTACACACGTGCTACAATGGTCGGTACAGAGGGTTGCCAAGCCGCGAGGTGGAGCTAATCCCACAAAACCGATCGTAGTCCGGATCGCAGTCTGCAACTCGACTGCGTGAAGTCGGAATCGCTAGTAATCGTGAATCAGAATGTCACGGTGAATACGTTCCCGGGCCTTGTACACACCGCCCGTCACACCATGGGAGTGGGTTGCACCAGAAGTAGCTAGTCTAACCGCAAGGGGGGACGGTTACCACGGTGTGATTCATGACTGGGGTGAAGTCGTAACAAGGTAGCCGTAGGGGAACCTGCGGCTGGATCACCTCCTTAATCGAAGACTTCAGCTTCTTCATAAGTTCCCACACGAATTGCTTGATTCACTTGCGAAAAGCGATTGGGTTTAGACCCGAGAGTGAGACGATTGGGTCTGTAGCTCAGTTGGTTAGAGCGCACCCCTGATAAGGGTGAGGTCGGCAGTTCGAATCTGCCCAGACCCACCAATTGTCAAGGGATGTGGCCGGTCATTAGATGGGGCCATAGCTCAGCTGGGAGAGCGCCTGCTTTGCACGCAGGAGGTCAGGAGTTCGATCCTCCTTGGCTCCACCATCCTCATGAAAATCGCTGAAAGCACAGAATTGAAGACTTATGAGTGAGTCTTGAATTCTGGTCTTTGCGCCAGAACTGTTCTTTAAAAAATTTGGGTATGTGATAGAAGTAGACCAATTAGTCACTTTCACTGGTGGTTAATTGCGTCAAGGTAAAATTTGTGAGTTCAAGCGCAAATTTTCGGCGAATGTCGTCTTCACGTTTGAGACAGTAACCAGATTGCTTGGGGTTATATGGTCAAGTGAAGAAGCGCATACGGTGGATGCCTTGGCAGTCAGAGGCGATGAAAGACGTGGTAGCCTGCGATAAGCTTCGGGGAGTCGGCAAACAGACTTTGATCCGGAGATCTCTGAATGGGGGGAACCCAGCCATCATAAGATGGTTATCTTGTACTGAATACATAGGTGCAAGAGGCGAACCAGGGGGAACTGAAACATCTAAGTACCCTGAGGAAAAGAAATCAACCGAGATTCCCTTAGTAGTGGCGAGCGAACGGGGATTAGCCCTTAAGCTTCTTTGATTTTAGCGGAACGCTCTGGAAAGTGCGGCCATAGTGGGTGATAGCCCCGTACGCGAAAAGATCTTAGAAGTGAAATCGAGTAGGACGGAGCACGAGAAACTTTGTCTGAATATGGGGGGGACCATCCTCCAAGGCTAAATACTACTGACTGACCGATAGTGAACTAGTACCGTGAGGGAAAGGCGAAAAGAACCCCCGGAGAGGGGAGTGAAATAGATCCTGAAACCGTATGCGTACAAGCAGTGGGAGCCCACTTTGTTGGGTGACTGCGTACCTTTTGTATAATGGGTCAGCGACTTATATTCAGTGGCGAGCTTAACCGAATAGGGGAGGCGTAGCGAAAGCGAGTCTTAATAGGGCGTTTAGTCGCTGGGTATAGACCCGAAACCGGGCGATCTATCCATGGGCAGGTTGAAGGTTAGGTAACACTGACTGGAGGACCGAACCGACTACCGTTGAAAAGTTAGCGGATGACCTGTGGATCGGAGTGAAAGGCTAATCAAGCTCGGAGATAGCTGGTTCTCCTCGAAAGCTATTTAGGTAGCGCCTCGTGTATCACTGCTGGGGGGTAGAGCACTGTTTCGGCTAGGGGGTCATCCCGACTTACCAAACCGATGCAAACTCCGAATACCAGCAAGTGTCAGCACGGGAGACACACGGCGGGTGCTAACGTCCGTCGTGAAAAGGGAAACAACCCAGACCGTCAGCTAAGGTCCCAAAGTTATGGTTAAGTGGGAAACGATGTGGGAAGGCTTAGACAGCTAGGAGGTTGGCTTAGAAGCAGCCACCCTTTAAAGAAAGCGTAATAGCTCACTAGTCGAGTCGGCCTGCGCGGAAGATGTAACGGGGCTCAAACCATACACCGAAGCTACGGGTTCATCTTAGGATGAGCGGTAGAGGAGCGTTCTGTAAGCCTGTGAAGGTGAGTTGAGAAGCTTGCTGGAGGTATCAGAAGTGCGAATGCTGACATGAGTAACGACAATGGGTGTGAAAAACACCCACGCCGAAAGACCAAGGGTTCCTGCGCAACGTTAATCGACGCAGGGTTAGTCGGTCCCTAAGGCGAGGCTGAAAAGCGTAGTCGATGGGAAACAGGTTAATATTCCTGTACTTCTAGTTACTGCGATGGAGGGACGGAGAAGGCTAGGCCAGCTTGGCGTTGGTTGTCCAAGTTTAAGGTTGTAGGCTGAGATCTTAGGTAAATCCGGGATCTTAAGGCTGAGAGCTGATGACGAGCGCTCTTTTAGAGCGTGAAGTGGTTGATGCCATGCTTCCAAGAAAAGCTTCTAAGCTTCAGGTAACTAGGAACCGTACCCCAAACCGACACAGGTGGTTGGGTAGAGAATACCAAGGCGCTTGAGAGAACTCGGGTGAAGGAACTAGGCAAAATGGCACCGTAACTTCGGGAGAAGGTGCGCCGGTGAGGGTGAAGGACTTGCTCCGTAAGCTCATGCCGGTCGAAGATACCAGGCCGCTGCGACTGTTTATTAAAAACACAGCACTCTGCAAACACGAAAGTGGACGTATAGGGTGTGACGCCTGCCCGGTGCCGGAAGGTTAATTGATGGGGTTAGCGCAAGCGAAGCTCTTGATCGAAGCCCCGGTAAACGGCGGCCGTAACTATAACGGTCCTAAGGTAGCGAAATTCCTTGTCGGGTAAGTTCCGACCTGCACGAATGGCGTAACGATGGCGGCGCTGTCTCCACCCGAGACTCAGTGAAATTGAAATCGCTGTGAAGATGCAGTGTATCCGCGGCTAGACGGAAAGACCCCGTGAACCTTTACTATAGCTTTGCACTGGACTTTGAATTTGCTTGTGTAGGATAGGTGGGAGGCTTTGAAGCGTGGACGCCAGTTCGCGTGGAGCCAATCTTGAAATACCACCCTGGCAACTTTGAGGTTCTAACTCTGGTCCGTTATCCGGATCGAGGACAGTGTATGGTGGGTAGTTTGACTGGGGCGGTCTCCTCCTAAAGAGTAACGGAGGAGTACGAAGGTGCGCTCAGACCGGTCGGAAATCGGTCGTAGAGTATAAAGGCAAAAGCGCGCTTGACTGCGAGACAGACACGTCGAGCAGGTACGAAAGTAGGTCTTAGTGATCCGGTGGTTCTGTATGGAAGGGCCATCGCTCAACGGATAAAAGGTACTCCGGGGATAACAGGCTGATACCGCCCAAGAGTTCATATCGACGGCGGTGTTTGGCACCTCGATGTCGGCTCATCACATCCTGGGGCTGAAGCCGGTCCCAAGGGTATGGCTGTTCGCCATTTAAAGTGGTACGCGAGCTGGGTTTAGAACGTCGTGAGACAGTTCGGTCCCTATCTGCCGTGGACGTTTGAGATTTGAGAGGGGGCTGACCTTAGTACGAGAGGACCGGGTTGGACGAACCTCTGGTGTTCCGGTTGTCACGCCAGTGGCATTGCCGGGTAGCTACGTTCGGAAAAGATAACCGCTGAAAGCATCTAAGCGGGAAACTTGCCTCAAGATGAGATCTCACTGGAGCCTTGAGCTCCCTAAAGGGCCGTCGAAGACTACGACGTTGATAGGTTGGGTGTGTAAGCGCTGTGAGGCGTTGAGCTAACCAATACTAATTGCCCGTGAGGCTTGACCATATAACACCCAAACAATTTGCGTGTTAGACGTCGAAGCCGACAATAAACCGAAAATTTGCAAGAACTCGCAATACCGCCGCAAGGCTCTATCACACACCCATTCGGGATGGCGTCTAACCACGACATCCCAACCCAATTGCTTGACGACCATAGAGCGTCGGAACCACCTGATCCCATCCCGAACTCAGTAGTGAAACGACTCATCGCCGATGGTAGTGTGGGGTCTCCCCATGTGAGAGTAGGTCATCGTCAAGCTTCTATCCCAAACCCCCGATTCGCTCACGCGAATCGGGGGTTTGTCTTTGTGCGAAGGAAAATCTTATCCGCCGATTTCTAGGCAAGCGATATGGGCGTCGCTATCATGCCTGCCTCTTCGTGAGGCGTTGTTCGTATGTCGACTTTATTAAAGCTTTTGCAGGATGGCCGCTTTCATTCAGGCGAGGCGCTCGGCGCGCAGCTGGGGATTAGCCGCAGCGCTGTATGGAAGCAGCTACAGCAGCTTGAGATTAATTTGCGAATTCGTATTCATAAGGTGCGTGGGCGGGGTTATCGGCTCGCTGACCCTTTAGTCCTACTAGATGCTGATCAATTATCCAGGCAGGCTAATGCCGAATTCTGGCCTTTTATCCTTCTTGATAGTGTCGATTCGACAAATGCCGAGGCTTTACGTTATGTAGGTCGCGGAATGGATGCGCCGTTTGCTGTGCTCGCGGAACGCCAGGTTTCAGGTCGGGGGCGACGGGGTCGGAGTTGGGCTAGTCCGTATGCGGAGAATATTTACTACAGTCTTGCCCTCCAAGTTGAGGGCGGTGCTCGTCAGCTTGAAGGGCTGAGTCTCGTTGTAGGTCTGGCGGTAATGTGGGCGCTGAGGGATGTCGGGGTGCCGCAGGTCGGATTGAAATGGCCTAATGACTTGCTGGTGAGTGGACGCAAGATCGCTGGTATTTTGCTCGAGCTTTCGGGGGACCCGGCGGATATTTGTCACGTCGTGATGGGTATTGGCGTCAATGTGAACATGGGGGTTAGTGTTGATGAAATTGGGCAGCCTTGGACCTCTATTCGACTTGAGTCTGGGCAGGTGTGTGATCGAAATAATTTCGTCATTTGTTTGAGTCGGCGGTTGGCTGAGTACTTGAAGCGTCATTCAAATAGCGGCTTTCCTAGTCTGCGTTCGGAGTGGGAGGCCAATCATCTGTGGCAAGGTCGTAATGTGCTGCTCGAGGCTGGTGCGCAGCGCATTGAGGGGCGCATTCTGGGGGTTGATCAGTGTGGCGCGTTGCGCTTGGAGGTTGAGGGGCGGGAGCATTCTTTCAGTGGCGGTGAGCTCAGTTTGAGGTTGCGTGATGATTCTTGAGCTTGACTGCGGCAATAGTTTTATCAAGTGGCGGGTGCTGTATGCGCAGGGCGCAGGTTGCATGGTCGCGGGGGTGGTGGATTCAGTGGTGGATCTGGCAAGTGCCCTCAATGGAGTTGCTGGGCTCAAGCTGGATCATGCGCGGCTAGTGAGTGTGCGCAGCGATGCCGAGACGGCAGAGTTGATCGATTTTTTGACCCGAAGTTTTCCGGTGGAAGTGCAAAGTGCGGAGCCCGCTACTGTGCTAGCTGGCGTCCAGAACGGCTACTATGAATTTGAGCGGCTAGGGCTGGATCGATGGTTGGCAATTTTGGGGGCATATCATGAGGCGGATGGCGCCTGTTTGGTTTTGGATCTCGGAACGGCTGTAACGTCTGATTTCGTATCCGCTGCTGGTGAGCACTTGGGGGGATTTATCTGTCCTGGCATGCCATTGCTGCGAAATCAGTTAAGAACACACACACGGCGAATCCGTTACGATGATGCGGCGGCCGAGCAGGCGTTATCCACCTTGCGACCTGGGCGTTCAACGGTGGAGGCTGTCGAGCGCGGGTGTTCGCTTATGCTTCGTGGGTTCGTGCAAACCCAGCTTGAGCTTGCCGAAGGTTACTGGGGTTCTAGCTTTAAGGTCTTTCTAACCGGGGGTGATGCGCTTCTGGCCAAGGAAATGCTTCCGGGGGCGCTGGTTATGCCGGATTTAATATTTGTCGGGCTGGCGATTGCCTGCCCGCTACCTTGAGGTTGTCGATGCGCTGGTTGTTCTTGCTTCTGCTGATTCTGAATCTGTTTTATTACATTTGGCATCAGCAACAGACTCCTTTGAAAATTAAAGAAATTCCATCGCTGAGCCTATATCAAGGGGCTAAGCAAGATATCCGCCTGCTTGGCGAGGCGGGCGCGGCGAAGGTGCCTCGCGCACAGGAAGGCCAGGATATTGTCACTGGCATCGCGGATGTTTGTTTATTCCTGGGAGGATTTGAGCGGGAAGATTTGGCGCGGGAGGTAGAGCAGCGATTAATAAGCTTGGATGTTCAGCCGAATCTCCAGTCGGTAGATGCTCCGGCGGGGTTGGACTTTTGGGTCTATTTGCCGCCATTGGCTTCGCGAGATGCCTCATTGCGCCAGTTGCGCGAGCTGCAGGCGCGCAAGATTGATAGCTACATCATTACTCAGGGCGATCTTTCCAATGGTATCTCCTTAGGGATATTTCCGCGAAGTGAATCGGCTGAGAGTGTAGTTCAGCGGCTGCGTGAGGCTGGTTACGAGCCTTTGATGCGCGAGCTGCCGCGTGCTCACCGGAGTTATTGGGTGCGTGTGGCTCCAGGCAGTCGCACCCTTATAAATGATGAAATGCTTCAGGTGTTGGCGGCCGATTTTTCTGGCTTGCAACATCAGCTAATGCCGTGTGAAAGCGTTGCAACGCCGCGATAGTTTGAATAGAATGGCGCCCGCTTCGCAGGTTGGTCATCAAACGCCAAGTTGTTGGGCTGCTGTCAAATGTAGCTAACCTCAAGATTTTAATGAGAAATTGCTTGACAGCAGGGTGGCATGAGTTAAGAATGCCGCCTCCCGTTGGAGGGGTTCCCGAGCGGCCAAAGGGATCAGACTGTAAATCTGACGTCATCGACTTCGAAGGTTCGAATCCTTCCCCCTCCACCAAGTTTAAGCGTGAGCTTCAGGCTCTGCGGGTATAGTTCAGTGGTAGAACCTCAGCCTTCCAAGCTGATGATGCGGGTTCGATTCCCGCTACCCGCTCCAGGTTTGATGTTCGGGCAAAGTGTTAGGCTCATGTAGCTCAGCTGGTAGAGCACACCCTTGGTAAGGGTGAGGTCAGCGGTTCAAATCCGCTCATGAGCTCCATACAAACAAAGGCAGATATGAAGATATCTGCCTTTGTTTTAATGGTTGGATTACTCGATAAATACTCTTCTCGGAGGCGTACTCGATGGCTAAGGAAAAGTTCGAACGTAATAAGCCGCACGTCAACGTAGGCACCATCGGTCACGTCGACCATGGTAAAACCACTCTGACTGCTGCTCTGACTCGCGTTTGCTCCGAGGTTTTCGGTAGCGCCCGTGTCGACTTCGACAAGATCGATAGCGCTCCGGAAGAAAAAGCACGCGGCATCACCATCAACACCGCGCACGTCGAGTACGACTCGGCCGTTCGCCACTACGCGCACGTTGACTGCCCGGGCCACGCTGACTATGTGAAGAACATGATCACTGGTGCTGCACAGATGGACGGCGCGATCCTGGTTTGCTCGGCTGCCGACGGCCCGATGCCGCAGACTCGCGAGCACATTCTGCTGTCCCGTCAGGTAGGCGTTCCGTACATTGTCGTGTTCCTGAACAAGGCTGACATGGTTGATGATGCTGAGCTGCTAGAGCTGGTTGAGATGGAGGTTCGTGATCTGCTGTCCACCTATGATTTCCCGGGTGACGACACGCCGATCATCATCGGCTCCGCGCTGATGGCTCTGAACGGCCAAGACGACAACGAGATGGGTACCACTGCGGTCAAGAAGCTGGTTGAAACTTTGGACAGCTACATTCCTGAGCCGATCCGTGCCATCGACAAGCCGTTCCTGATGCCGATCGAAGACGTATTCTCCATCTCCGGCCGCGGTACCGTGGTTACCGGTCGTGTTGAGCGCGGGATCGTTAAGATCCAGGAAGAAATCGAGATCGTTGGTCTGCGTGACACCACCAAGACCACCTGCACCGGTGTTGAGATGTTCCGTAAGCTGCTCGACGAAGGTCGTGCTGGTGAGAACTGCGGTATCCTGCTGCGCGGCACCAAGCGTGACGACGTAGAGCGTGGTCAGGTTCTGGCCAAGCCGGGCACCATCAAGCCGCACACCAAGTTCGAAGCTGAAGTGTACGTACTGTCCAAAGAAGAAGGTGGTCGTCATACCCCGTTCTTCAAGGGCTACCGTCCGCAGTTCTACTTCCGTACTACTGACGTGACTGGCAACTGCGAGCTGCCGGAAGGCGTTGAGATGGTAATGCCGGGCGACAACGTCAAGATGGTTGTTACCCTGATCAAGCCGATCGCCATGGAAGATGGCCTGCGTTTCGCAATTCGCGAAGGCGGCCGTACCGTTGGTGCTGGCGTGGTTGCTAAGGTCGTCGAGTAATCGGTTGATCTCATTTCCTCGGGCCGGCATAATGGTCGGCCTGATTTGTTTTAGGTCAGTAGCTCAATTGGCAGAGCGACGGTCTCCAAAACCGTAGGTTGGGGGTTCGATTCCCTCCTGACCTGCCAGATTTATCTGGCATGTCTTTTACAGGATCCTCGTATATGAATGCTAAGGCTGAGGCCAGAGATTCACGCTTTGATCTGCTGAAGTGGGTGGTTGTCGCTGCTTTGGTTGTCGTCGGCGTGGTCGGTAATCAGTACTTCTCCAGCGAGCCGATTCTGTACCGCGTTCTCGGGTTGTTGGTTTTGGCAGTGGTGGCGGTATTTGCGGCGCTGCAAACTAGCAAAGGCCGGCTCTTCTTCGGTTTGTTGAAGGAGGCCCGGGTAGAGATTCGCAAGGTTGTTTGGCCGACTCGCCAGGAGACGATGCAGACTACTCTCATCGTTGTCGCTGTTGTTCTCGTTATGGCGCTGCTGTTGTGGGGGCTTGATTCCCTGCTGGGTTGGCTTGTCTCTTGGATTGTTGGCTAAAGGTGTCCCGTGGCTAAGCGTTGGTACGTTGTGCATGCTTACTCGGGTTACGAGAAGCATGTAATGCGCTCTCTGGTAGAGCGCGTGAAGCTGGCCGGCATGGAAGATGGTTTTGGTGAAATTCTGGTCCCCACCGAAGAGGTGGTAGAGATGCGGAATGGCCAGAAGCGCAAAAGCGAGCGCAAATTCTTTCCAGGCTATGTGCTGGTTCAGATGGATATGAACGAGGGTACTTGGCACTTGGTCAAGGATACTCCTCGGGTCATGGGTTTCATTGGTGGTACTGCTGACAAGCCGGCCCCGATCACTGATAAAGAGGCAGAAGCTATTCTGCGTCGAGTCGCTGATGGCAGTGATAAGCCGAAACCCAAAACGCTCTTCGAGCCAGGCGAAATGGTCCGCGTCACTGACGGTCCTTTTGCGGATTTCAGTGGTGTCGTCGAAGAAGTCAATTACGAGAAAAGCCGGATTCAGGTTGCTGTGACTATCTTTGGTCGCTCAACTCCGGTCGAGTTGGAGTTCAGTCAGGTCGAAAAGGCGTAACTGAAAAGGCATCCCTTACCCCGCAGTCAATGACTGCGGGGTTTTGTCGTCACTGGGATAAATGCGTAGATATCTGGGGAGCTGCAAGGCGCTTGTACCCAAATTTGGAGTAGCTCATGGCTAAGAAGATTCAAGCTTATATCAAGCTGCAAGTGAAGGCCGCTCAGGCAAATCCGTCGCCGCCTGTTGGTCCGGCTCTCGGTCAGCATGGCGTGAACATCATGGAGTTCTGCAAGGCGTTCAACGCCCGGACCCAGGGCATGGAACCTGGCCTGCCGACTCCAGTGATCATCACTGTTTACAGCGACCGTAGTTTCACGTTCGAAACCAAAAGCACCCCCGCTTCGGTTCTACTGAAGAAGGCTGCAGGTTTGACTAGCGGTTCTGCGCGTCCGAATACCGTCAAAGTCGGTACTGTGACCCGTGCTCAGCTGGAAGAGATCGCCAAAACCAAAACTGCCGATCTGACTGCTGCTGATCTGGATGCGGCTGTACGTACCATTGCTGGCTCCGCGCGCAGCATGGGCCTGAACGTGGAGGGTGTGTAAATGGCTAAGTTGACTAAGCGCCAGAAGGCCATTGCCGCCAAGATCGAGGCAGGTAAAGCCTACGGTTTCGAAGAAGCCGCTGCCCTGCTGAGCGAGCTGTCCGCTGTCAAGTTCACCGAGTCCGTTGATGTTGCTGTGAACCTCGGCGTTGATCCGCGTAAATCTGACCAGGTCGTTCGTAGCGCTACCGTGCTGCCGCACGGCACTGGCAAGACTGTGCGTGTAGCCGTCTTCACTCAGGGTCCGGCTGCTGAAGCTGCCCTGGCTGCCGGCGCTGATCGCGTAGGCATGGACGATCTGGCTGCCGACATGAAAGCCGGCGACCTGAACTATGACGTGGTAATCGCTTCTCCGGATGCGATGCGCGTTGTTGGTCAGTTGGGTCAGGTGCTCGGCCCGCGCGGCCTGATGCCGAACCCGAAGGTCGGTACTGTGACTCCGGACGTGGCTACTGCGGTTAAGAACGCAAAGGCCGGTCAGGTTCGCTACCGCACCGACAAGAACGGCATCATCCACACCTCCGTTGGCAAGGTTGGCTTTGAAGCCGGCAAGCTGAAGGAAAACGTGGAAGCGCTGATCGCCGATCTCAAGCGTTTGAAGCCGGCTTCTTCGAAAGGCATCTACATCAAGCGTGTGACTCTGAGCACCACTATGGGTCCAGGTCTGCTGATCGATCAGGCTTCGCTGGAAGCGTAATGCATAAGTGGTTGGTGGGGATTGCCCTGCCGACCCAATTATTGGGGTCCCTGCCTGGCGGGGGCTATCCAAGACCGTAGGCGGCGCAAGTCTTAAACCTGGGAAGCGATTCCCTACAGCCTACGCAGATGGTGCTCCCGATTCCTTACCGAATCAGACACCAAAACGTCGCCTGGCTTCGGTCGGGCGAACCGGTAACATCCAGGAGTAAACCCGTGGCAATTAAACTCGAAGACAAAAAAGCCATCGTCGCTGAAGTCAACGAGGCTGCCAAAGCCGCTCTGTCTGCTGTCGTGGCTGATGCCCGTGGCGTGACTGTCGGCGCAATGACCGGACTCCGTAAAGAGGCCCGCGAAGCTGGCGTATACGTACGTGTTGTGCGTAACACCCTGCTGCGCCGCGCTGTTGAAGGCACTCAATATGATGTGCTCAACGACGTGTTCAAAGGCCCGACCCTGATTGCGTTCTCCAACGAACATCCGGGCGCTGCTGCTCGCCTGTTCAAAGAGTTCTCCAAGGGTCAGGACAAGTTCGAGATCAAGGCAGCTGCGTTCGAGGGCAAGTTCCTCGCAGCTAATCAGATCGACGTACTGGCAACTCTGCCGACTTACAACGAAGCCATTTCTCAGCTGATGAGCGTGATTCAAGGCGCTACCAGCAAGTTGGCTCGTACTTTGGCAGCTGTTCGCGACCAGAAAGAAGCTGCCGCCGCCTAAGGCTGTGCATTCTTTCTCAAGCTTATTTGTTTAATTTGACGGCCGCGCAGGCTGTCCCCCCAATACAGGAATTAGAGTCATGGCTCTGTCGAACGAAGACATCATCGAAGCAATCGGCCAGAAAACCGTTCTGGAAGTTGTTGAACTGATCAAAGCAATGGAAGAGAAATTCGGCGTTACCGCTGCTGCTGCTGCTGCTGCAGGTCCGGCCGCTGCTGCTGCTGTTGTTGAAGAGCAAACCGAGTTCAACGTTGTTCTGCTCGAAGCTGGCGAGAAGAAAGTTAACGTCATCAAGGCTGTTCGCGAACTGACCGGTCTGGGCCTGAAAGAAGCCAAGGCTGTAGTTGACGGTGCTCCTGGCGTGGTCAAAGAAGCTGTGTCGAAAGACGAAGCTGAAGCTGCCAAGAAAGCTCTGGAAGAAGCAGGCGCCAAAGTCGAGCTCAAGTAAGCGACGACCTTGCGTCTACAGCCTGAGCGTTTCGCGTAAGGCTGATGGCTGGTGGCGAGTGCCACCGGCCTTTTTCCGTTCTAGTTGGATGCCCGGCTAGAGCGGAATTCAACCACCCGAGGGGTGGCGCAAACCAAGGGGTTTGCACGATTTTTCTGGCTACTCCGATCGGAGGAGCCAAACAAGCAGGTGACCAAGCTGGGGAACGCTGATGGCTTACTCATACACTGAGAAAAAACGTATCCGCAAAGACTTTAGCAAGTTGCCGGACGTCATGGATGTACCCTACCTCCTGGCCATCCAGCTGGATTCGTATCGCGAATTCCTGCAGGCGGGAGTGACCAAGGAGCAGTTCCGTGATATCGGCCTGCACGCGGCCTTCAAGTCTGTTTTCCCGATTATCAGCTATTCCGGCAATGCTGCTCTGGAGTATGTCGGTTATCGCCTGGGTGAACCGGCCTTTGATGTTAAAGAGTGCGTGCTGCGCGGCGTGACCTATGCCGTTCCGCTGCGGGTAAAAGTGCGCCTGATCATTTTCGACAAAGAATCGTCGAACAAAGCGATCAAGGACATCAAGGAGCAAGAAGTCTACATGGGGGAAATCCCCCTGATGACCGAGAACGGTACCTTCGTTATCAACGGTACCGAGCGCGTCATCGTTTCCCAGTTGCACCGTTCGCCTGGCGTATTCTTCGACCACGACCGTGGCAAGACCCACAGCTCGGGCAAGCTGCTGTACTCGGCGCGGATCATTCCTTACCGCGGCTCCTGGCTGGACTTCGAGTTCGATCCGAAAGACGCCGTGTTCGTGCGGATCGACCGTCGCCGCAAACTGCCGGCTTCCGTCCTGCTGCGCGCGCTGGGCTACAGTACTGAAGAAGTGCTGGACGCTTTCTACGCGACCAACGTGTTCCACGTTAAAGGCGAAACCCTCAATCTTGAGCTGGTTCCGCAGCGTCTGCGTGGCGAAGTCGCCGTCCTCGATATCAAGGACGAGAAAGGCAAGGTCATCGTTGAGCAAGGCCGCCGAATTACTGCGCGCCACATCAACCAGATCGACAAGGCTGGCATCAAAGAGCTGGAAACCCCGCTCGATTACGTCATTGGCCGCACCACAGCCAAGGCCATTGTGCATCCGGCCACCGGCGAAATCATTGCCGAATGCAATACCGAGCTGACTGCCGAGCTGCTGGCTAAGATCGCCAAAGCGCAGGTCGTGCGTATCGAAACGTTGTACACCAACGACATCGATTGTGGTCCGTTCATTTCCGACACCCTGAAGATCGACTCCACTACCAATCAATTGGAAGCGTTGGTCGAGATCTACCGGATGATGCGTCCTGGCGAGCCGCCGACCAAGGATGCCGCGGAAACGCTGTTCAACAATCTGTTCTTCAGCGCCGAGCGCTACGACCTGTCGGCTGTCGGTCGCATGAAGTTCAATCGCCGCATCGGTCGTAACGAGATCGAAGGTTCTGGTGTGCTGAGCCGCGAAGACATCGTTGAGGTGCTGAAAACGTTGGTGGACATCCGCAACGGCAAAGGCATCGTCGATGACATCGACCACCTGGGCAACCGTCGCGTACGTTGCGTTGGCGAGATGGCCGAGAACCAGTTCCGCGTGGGTCTGGTGCGTGTCGAGCGAGCGGTCAAAGAGCGCTTGTCGATGGCGGAAAGCGAAGGCTTGATGCCGCAGGACCTGATCAACGCCAAGCCAGTTGCGGCGGCGGTGAAAGAGTTCTTCGGCTCCAGCCAGCTCTCGCAGTTCATGGACCAGAACAATCCGCTTTCCGAGATCACTCACAAGCGCCGCGTCTCTGCACTCGGCCCAGGTGGTTTGACTCGTGAGCGCGCGGGCTTCGAAGTTCGTGACGTACACCCGACTCACTATGGTCGTGTGTGCCCGATCGAGACCCCCGAAGGTCCGAACATCGGCCTGATCAACTCGCTGGCCGCCTATGCCCGCACCAACCAGTACGGCTTCCTGGAAAGTCCGTACCGGGTGGTGAAGGACACTCTGGTGACCAACGAAATCGTCTTCCTGTCCGCAATTGAAGAGGCCGATCACGTGATCGCCCAGGCTTCGGCGGCAATGAACGACAAGGGTCATCTGGTCGACGAGTTGGTGGCAGTGCGTCACCTCAACGAGTTCACCGTTAAGGCGCCGGAAGACGTCACCTTGATGGACGTGTCGCCCAAGCAGGTAGTGTCGGTCGCCGCATCGTTGATCCCGTTCCTTGAGCACGACGACGCCAACCGCGCCCTCATGGGTTCGAACATGCAGCGCCAAGCGGTGCCGACTCTGCGTTCTGATAAGCCGCTGGTAGGTACTGGCATGGAGCGCAACGTCGCCCGTGACTCAGGTGTCTGCGTCGTCGCTCGTCGTGGGGGGGTGATCGATTCGGTCGACGCCAGCCGTATCGTGGTGCGCGTCAATGATGATGAAGTCGAGACCGGTGAAGCCGGCGTCGACATCTACAACCTGACCAAATACACCCGTTCCAACCAGAACACCTGCATCAACCAGCGTCCGCTGGTGCAGAAAGGTGACAAGGTTGCCCGCAGCGACATTCTTGCCGATGGTCCGTCCACCGACATGGGCGAGCTGGCTCTCGGTCAGAACATGCGCGTCGCGTTCATGCCGTGGAACGGTTACAACTTCGAAGACTCCATCCTCCTCTCCGAGCGTGTGGTCCAGGAAGATCGCTTCACCACCATCCACATCCAGGAGCTGACCTGTGTGGCACGTGACACCAAGCTTGGGCCAGAGGAAATCACCTCCGACATCCCGAACGTTGGTGAAGCAGCGCTGAACAAGCTGGACGAGGCCGGTATTGTCTACGTCGGCGCTGAAGTTGGCCCGGGCGATATCCTGGTCGGTAAGGTCACGCCGAAGGGTGAGACCCAGCTGACTCCGGAAGAGAAGCTGCTGCGTGCAATCTTTGGTGAGAAGGCGTCTGACGTTAAAGACACTTCCCTGCGCGTGCCGACTGGCACCAAAGGCACTGTGATCGACGTTCAGGTCTTCACCCGCGATGGCGTCGAGCGTGACACGCGCGCTCTGGCCATCGAGAAGATGCAGCTCGACGAGATCCGCAAGGACCTCAACGAAGAGTTCCGCATCGTCGAAGGTGCGACCTTCGAACGTCTGCGTTCCGCTCTGGTTGGCAAAAAAGCCGAAGGCGGCGCTGGCCTGAAGAAAGGCGCCGAGATCACCGACGAGTTCCTCGACGGCCTTGAGCGCGGCCAGTGGTTCAAACTGCGCATGGCTGAGGATGCACTGAACGAGCAGTTGGAGAAGGCCCAGGCCTACATCTCCGATCGCCGTCAGTTGCTGGACGACAAGTTCGAAGACAAGAAGCGCAAGCTGCAACAGGGCGATGACCTGGCGCCGGGCGTGCTGAAAATCGTCAAGGTTTACCTGGCTATCCGCCGCCGCATCCAGCCGGGCGACAAGATGGCTGGTCGTCACGGTAACAAGGGTGTGGTCTCGGTGATCATGCCGGTCGAAGACATGCCGCACGATGCCAATGGCACCCCGGTCGACATCGTCCTCAACCCGTTGGGCGTACCGTCGCGTATGAACGTCGGTCAGATCCTCGAGACTCACCTGGGCCTCGCGGCCAAAGGGTTGGGCGAGAAGATCAACCGGATGCTCGAGGAGCAGCGCAAGGTCGCTGAACTGCGCAAGTTCATGCAGCAGATCTACAACGAAATCGGTGGCCGCCAGGAAAGCCTGGATGAGTTGAGCGATACCGAAATCTTGAATCTGGCGAAGAACCTACGTGGCGGCGTGCCGATGGCTACTCCGGTATTCGATGGCGCCAAGGAAAGCGAAATCAAGGCCATGTTGAAGTTGGCCGATCTGCCGGAAAGCGGCCAGATGCGCCTGACTGACGGCCGGACTGGTAACCAGTTCGAGCGTCCGACCACCGTCGGCTACATGTACATGCTGAAACTGAACCACTTGGTGGACGACAAGATGCACGCGCGTTCCACTGGTTCCTACAGCCTGGTCACTCAGCAACCGCTGGGTGGTAAGGCGCAATTCGGTGGTCAGCGCTTCGGTGAGATGGAGGTCTGGGCCTTGGAGGCCTATGGCGCCGCCTACACCCTGCAGGAAATGCTGACCGTGAAGTCGGACGATGTGAACGGCCGCACCAAGATGTACAAAAACATCGTGGACGGCGATCACCGTATGGAGCCGGGCATGCCCGAGTCCTTCAACGTGTTGATCAAAGAGATCCGTTCGCTCGGTATCGACATCGATCTGGAAACCGAATAACACGTGACGCGCATCGGGAGCGTGGCAGTTTTGCCCGCTCCTTGCTCCGCCAGGAGGAAAGGCCTTGAAAGACCTACTGAATCTGCTGAAAAACCAGGGTCAAGTCGAAGAGTTCGACGCCATCCGCATCGGTTTGGCCTCGCCTGAGATGATCCGTTCGTGGTCGTTCGGTGAAGTGAAGAAGCCGGAAACCATCAACTACCGTACCTTCAAGCCGGAACGTGACGGCCTGTTCTGCGCCAAGATTTTCGGCCCGGTGAAGGACTATGAGTGCCTCTGCGGCAAGTACAAGCGCCTCAAGCACCGCGGTGTGATCTGCGAGAAGTGCGGCGTGGAAGTGGCCCTGGCCAAAGTCCGCCGCGAGCGCATGGCGCACATCGAGCTGGCTTCGCCGGTCGCCCACATCTGGTTCCTCAAGTCGCTGCCAAGCCGTATCGGCCTGCTGCTGGACATGACCCTGCGTGATATCGAGCGCGTGCTCTATTTCGAGAGCTACGTGGTGATCGATCCGGGCATGACCACGCTGGAAAAAGGTCAGCTGCTGAACGACGAGCAATACTTCGAAGCCATCGAAGAGTTCGGCGACGATTTCGACGCGCGTATGGGCGCCGAAGCCGTGCGCGAGCTGCTCAGCGCTATCGATCTGGAACACGAAACTGGCCGCCTGCGTGAGGAAATTCCGCAGACCAATTCGGAAACCAAGATCAAGAAACTGTCCAAGCGCCTGAAGTTGATGGAGGCCTTCCAGGGCTCCGGCAACCATCCGGAGTGGATGGTTCTGACGGTACTGCCAGTACTGCCGCCGGACCTGCGTCCGCTGGTCCCGCTGGATGGCGGCCGCTTCGCGACCTCCGACCTGAACGATCTGTATCGCCGGGTGATCAACCGTAACAATCGTCTGAAGCGCCTGCTCGATCTGGCTGCGCCGGACATCATCGTGCGCAACGAAAAGCGCATGCTGCAGGAAGCGGTCGACGCCCTGCTCGACAACGGCCGTCGCGGTCGCGCCATCACTGGCTCGAACAAGCGTCCGCTGAAGTCGCTGGCCGATATGATCAAAGGTAAGCAAGGTCGCTTCCGTCAGAACCTGCTCGGTAAGCGCGTGGACTACTCCGGTCGTTCGGTAATTACCGTTGGCCCGACCCTGCGGCTGCACCAGTGCGGTCTGCCGAAGAAAATGGCTCTCGAGCTGTTCAAGCCATTCATTTTCGGCAAGCTGGAAATGCGCGGCATGGCGACCACCATCAAGGCTGCCAAGAAGATGGTCGAGCGCGAGCTGCCCGAGGTTTGGGACGTTCTCGCCGAAGTCATTCGCGAACACCCCGTCCTGCTCAACCGTGCGCCGACCCTTCACCGTCTGGGTATCCAGGCGTTCGAGCCGGTTCTCATCGAAGGCAAGGCGATCCAGCTGCACCCGCTGGTCTGCGCTGCGTACAACGCCGACTTCGATGGTGACCAGATGGCCGTGCACGTTCCGCTGACCCTCGAGGCCCAACTGGAAGCGCGTGCGCTGATGATGTCGACCAACAACATCCTCTCACCCGCCAACGGCGAGCCAATCATCGTGCCGTCCCAGGACGTGGTTCTGGGTCTGTACTACATGACCCGCGAGGCGATCAACGCCAAGGGCGAAGGCCGCGTATTCGCCGACCTGCAGGAAGTCGACCGCGTATTCCGCGCCGGCGAAGCGTCCCTGCATGCTCGCGTCAAAGTGCGCATCAACGAGACCATCAAGGACCGGGATGGCAGCATCACCAAGAACACCCGTATCGTCGACACCACCGTCGGCCGTGCGCTGCTGTTCCAAGTGGTACCTGCCGGTCTGCCGTTCGACGTGGTCAACCAGTCGATGAAGAAGAAGGCGATCTCCAAGCTGATCAACCAGTGCTACCGCACGGTCGGTCTGAAGGACACCGTGATCTTCGCCGACCAGTTGATGTACACCGGTTTCGCCTATTCGACCATTTCGGGTGTGTCGATCGGCGTGAACGACTTCGTCATCCCGGACGAGAAGGCGCGCATCATTGACGCCGCTACCGAGGAAGTGAAGGAGATCGAGAGCCAGTACGCCTCCGGCCTGGTAACCCAGGGCGAGAAGTACAACAAGGTGATCGACCTGTGGTCGAAGGCCAACGACGAAGTGTCGAAGGCGATGATGAACAACCTCTCGAAAGAGAAGGTGATCGACCGCGAGGGCAAGGAAGTCGACCAGGAGTCCTTCAACTCCATGTACATGATGGCCGACTCCGGCGCCCGGGGTTCCGCGGCACAGATCCGCCAGCTAGCCGGTATGCGCGGCCTGATGGCCAAGCCGGACGGCTCGATCATCGAGACGCCGATCACTGCGAACTTCCGCGAGGGTCTGTCGGTTCTGCAGTACTTCATCTCCACCCACGGTGCGCGTAAAGGTCTGGCGGATACCGCGTTGAAAACCGCGAACTCCGGTTACTTGACCCGCCGTCTGGTCGACGTCGCCCAGGATCTGGTGGTGACCGAGGTCGATTGCGGCACCGAGCATGGTCTGCTGATGACCCCGCACATCGAGGGCGGCGACGTAGTCGAGCCGCTCGGTGAGCGCGTGCTGGGTCGTGTAATTGCCAAGGATGTGTTCAAGCCGGGTACCGATGAAGTCATCGTCCCTGCCGGCACCCTGATCGATGAGCAGTGGGTCGAGTTCGTCGAGCGCAACAGCATCGACGAAGTGATCGTGCGTTCGCCGATCTCCTGCGAAACCCGTTACGGCATTTGCGCCAAGTGCTACGGTCGTGACCTCGCCCGTGGTCACCAGGTCAACATCGGTGAGGCGGTTGGCGTTATCGCTGCCCAGTCGATCGGTGAGCCGGGTACCCAGTTGACCATGCGTACCTTCCACATCGGTGGTGCGGCGAGCCGGACTTCGGCAGCCGACAGCGTGCAGGTCAAGAATGGCGGCACCGTGCGTTTGCACAATCTCAAGCACGTTGTGCGCTTGGACGGCAATCTGGTGGCGGTCTCCCGCTCCGGTGAGCTGGCGATCGCCGATGACTTCGGTCGTGAGCGCGAGCGCTACAAGCTGCCTTACGGTGCGGTGATTTCCGTCAAGGAAGGCGACAAGGTCGACGCTGGCGCCATCGTCGCCAAGTGGGATCCGCACACCCACCCGATCGTCACTGAGATGGCCGGTACCCTGACCTTCGTGGGCATGGAAGAGAACATCACCATCAAGCGTCAGACCGACGAATTGACTGGTCTGACCAACATCGAAGTGCTGGATCCGAAAGATCGTCCGGCTGCCGGCAAGGACATCCGTCCGGCGGTGAAGATGGTCGATGCGGCTGGCAAGGAGCTGTTGTTGCCGGGTACCGACGTACCGGCGCAGTACTTCCTGCCTTCTAACGCCCTGGTCAATTTGACCGACGGCGCTAGCGTAGGTGTGGGTGATGTCATTGCGCGTATTCCGCAGGAAACTTCGAAGACTCGCGACATCACCGGTGGTCTGCCACGGGTTGCCGACCTGTTCGAAGCGCGTCGTCCGAAGGAAGCGTCGATCCTGGCGGAAGTCAGCGGCACGATTTCCTTCGGCAAGGAAACCAAGGGTAAGCGCCGTCTGGTCATCACCCCGACCGATGGCAGCGATGCGTACGAGGAGCTGATTCCGAAGTGGCGCCACCTGAACGTCTTCGAAGGCGAGCAAGTGAACCGCGGAGAAGTCATCTCCGATGGTCCGAGCGATCCGCACGACATCCTGCGCCTGCTAGGTGTCAGCGCGCTGGCCAAGTACATCGTCAACGAGATCCAGGACGTGTACCGCTTGCAGGGCGTGAAGATCAACGACAAGCACATCGAGACCATCCTGCGGCAGATGCTGCGCAAGATCGCGATCACCGAATCCGGTGACTCCAGCTTCATCAAGGGCGACCAAATGGAGCTCACGGCGGTGCTGGAAGAGAACGAGCGTCTGGGTGGCGAGGACAAGTTCCTGGCTCACTTCGATCGCGTCCTGCTGGGCATCACCAAGGCTTCGCTGTCGACCGAATCGTTTATTTCGGCGGCATCGTTCCAGGAGACCACTCGCGTCCTTACCGAGGCAGCGGTCACCGGCAAGCGCGACTTCCTGCGTGGCTTGAAAGAGAACGTGGTGGTTGGTCGCTTGATCCCGGCTGGTACCGGTTTGGCGTATCACAGCGAGCGCAAGCGCCGTCGTGAAGCTGGCAAGCCGGTTCAGGTGAGTGCGAGCGAGGCTGAAGCGCAATTGTCGGAAGCCTTGAACAACCTGTAAATGAGTGCGGGCCGGAGATGTCTCGTCCGGCCCTGCCTTGACGGGGTGTGGGAAGCTCTTTAGACTCATGCACCCCTAAATTTGACAGGGCTTGTCGCTCTGTCATTTTGTTTATGTCGAAAGACAACAGTGGAGCTAGTAGATGGCAACTATCAACCAGCTGGTACGTCAGCCGCGTAAGCGCATCGTCGAAAAAAGCGACGTGCCTGCGCTGCAGAACTGCCCGCAGCGCCGTGGTGTGTGCACTCGCGTGTACACCACTACGCCGAAAAAACCGAACTCTGCACTGCGTAAAGTGTGCCGCGTTCGTCTCACTAACGGTTTTGAAGTCACTTCCTATATCGGCGGTGAAGGTCACAACCTGCAGGAGCACAGCGTAGTGCTGATCCGTGGCGGTCGTGTAAAAGACCTTCCGGGTGTGCGTTACCACACCGTGCGCGGTTCGCTGGATACCTCCGGCGTAAAAGACCGTAAGCAGGGTCGTTCGAAGTACGGCGCGAAGCGTCCGAAGTAATCCGAAATTCTATTTATCTGAGTCGATAAGAGTAAGGTCGGGCGTGACGTAACGTCATGGTTCCGGGCTAACCTGAAGACCGTTTGAGGGCTTATCAATGCCAAGACGTCGTGTAGCAGCAAAGCGTGAAATTCTGGACGATCCGAAATACGGAAGCCAGATTCTCGCCAAGTTCATGAACCACGTGATGGAAAGCGGCAAAAAGGCCGTGGCTGAGCGCATCGTTTACGGTGCTCTGGACACTGTCAAAGCACGTAAGAACACCGATCCCCTGGAGATCTTCGAGAAAGCTCTCGACGCCATCGCTCCGCTGGTCGAAGTAAAGTCTCGCCGCGTAGGTGGTGCGACTTACCAGGTTCCGGTCGAAGTTCGTCCATCCCGTCGTAACGCTCTGGCCATGCGCTGGTTGGTGGATTACGCCCGCAGGCGTGGCGAGAAATCCATGGCGCTGCGCCTAGCTGGCGAATTGCTGGATGCCGCTGAAGGCAAGGGTGCCGCAGTTAAGAAGCGTGAAGACGTGCACCGTATGGCTGAGGCCAACAAGGCCTTCTCGCACTACCGCTTCTAATTTCAGCGCTTCTAAATTTGCGAGGGCTTTATGGCTCGTACTACACCGATTAACCGTTACCGTAACATCGGTATCGTGGCTCACGTGGATGCGGGTAAAACCACGACCACCGAGCGTGTCCTTTTCTACACCGGCAAAAGCCACAAAATGGGCGAGGTGCATGACGGCGCCGCGACCACGGACTGGATGGTGCAGGAGCAGGAGCGTGGTATTACCATTACTTCTGCTGCCATTACCGCTTTCTGGAAAGGTTCCCAGAAGCAGTACAAGGATGAGCACCGCTTCAACGTCATCGATACCCCCGGCCACGTTGACTTCACCATTGAAGTTGAGCGTTCCCTGCGTGTGCTCGACGGCGCGGTAGTTGTGTTCTGTGGCACCTCGGGCGTTGAGCCTCAGTCGGAAACCGTATGGCGTCAGGCCAACAAATACGGCGTTCCACGTCTTGTTTACGTCAACAAGATGGACCGTGCGGGTGCTGACTTCCTGCGCGTGATCGGTCAGATCAAGCAGCGTCTGGGTCACACTCCGGTGCCAATCCAGTTGGCTATCGGTTCCGAAGACAACTTCCAGGGTCAGATCGATCTGATCAACATGCAAGCTGTCTACTGGAGCGATGCTGACAAGGGCATGGTCCCTGTTCGCCAGGACATTCCGGCAGAATTGCTGGAAGAGGCCGAGAAGTGGCGCGGCAACATGGTTGAGGCTGCGGCCGAAGCCAGCGAAGAGCTGATGAACAAGTACCTCGAGGGTGAAGAGCTCTCTATCGAGGAAATCAAGGGCGCTCTGCGTCAGCGTACTATCGCTGGTGAAATCGTACTGGCTGTTTGCGGTTCTTCCTTCAAGAACAAGGGTGTTCCCCTGGTTCTCGACGCAGTGATCGACTTCTTGCCTGCGCCTACCGACATTCCTGCCATCAAGGGTACCGACCCGGATGACGAGACTGTTGAGTTGGAGCGTCATGCAGACGACAGCGAGCCGTTCGCGGCGCTGGCGTTCAAGATCGCTACCGATCCGTTCGTGGGTACCTTGACCTTTGTCCGGGTATACTCGGGCGTGTTGAACTCCGGTGACGGCGTGATCAACTCGGTTAAGGGCAAGAAAGAGCGCGTGGGTCGTATGGTGCAAATGCACGCAAACGCCCGCGAAGAGATCAAGGAAGTGCGCGCTGGCGACATCGCGGCCTTGATCGGCATGAAGGACGTCACCACTGGTGAGACTTTGTGCAACGCTGACAAGCCAATCATTCTGGTTCGTATGGACTTCCCGGAGCCGGTTATTTCGGTTGCCGTAGAGCCTAAAACCAAGGACGACCAAGAGAAAATGGGTATCGCTCTGGGCAAGCTTGCTCAGGAAGACCCGTCTTTCCGCGTCAAGACCGATGAAGAGACTGGCCAGACCATCATCTCCGGCATGGGTGAGTTGCACCTGGATATCCTGGTCGACCGCATGCGCCGCGAGTTCAATGTCGAAGCCAACATTGGTAAGCCTCAGGTTTCCTATCGTGAGCGCATCACGAAGAACTGTGAAATCGAAGGCAAGTTCGTTCGTCAGTCCGGCGGTCGTGGTCAGTTCGGCCATTGCTGGATCCGTTTTGCTCCTGCTGACGAAGGTCAGGAAGGTCTGCAATTCGTGAACGAAGTGGTTGGTGGTGTGGTTCCTAAGGAATACATCCCGGCGATCCAGAAGGGTATCGAGGAGCAGATGAAGAACGGCGTTGTTGCCGGTTATCCGCTGATCGGCCTGAAGGCTACCGTGTTCGATGGTTCCTACCACGACGTCGACTCCAACGAGATGGCGTTCAAGGTGGCTGCATCCATGGCAACCAAGCAGCTGGCCCAGAAGGGCGGTGGTGAGTTGCTCGAGCCGATCATGGCGGTAGAGGTTGTTACGCCTGAGGACTATATGGGTGACGTGATGGGCGACCTTAATCGCCGTCGCGGTATGATCTTGGGCATGGAAGACACGATCTCCGGCAAAGTAATTCGCGCCGAAGTTCCGCTGGGTGAGATGTTCGGTTACGCAACCGACGTCCGTTCCATGTCTCAGGGCCGCGCAAGCTACTCTATGGAATTCAAAAAATACAATACAGCTCCGTCGCATATCGTCGAATCTGTAACCAAAAAACAAGGCTGATTCAGCCCTTTAGGCAAGGAGTTAATTGTCGTGGCTAAAGAAAAGTTTGAACGTAATAAACCGCACGTCAACGTAGGCACCATCGGTCACGTCGATCATGGTAAAACCACTCTGACTGCTGCTCTGACTCGCGTTTGCTCCGAGGTTTTCGGTAGCGCCCGTGTCGACTTCGACAAAATCGATAGCGCTCCGGAAGAAAAAGCACGCGGCATCACCATCAACACCGCGCACGTCGAGTACGACTCGGCCGTTCGCCACTACGCGCACGTTGACTGCCCGGGCCACGCTGACTATGTGAAGAACATGATCACTGGTGCTGCGCAGATGGACGGCGCGATCCTGGTTTGCTCGGCTGCCGACGGCCCGATGCCGCAGACTCGCGAGCACATTCTGCTGTCCCGTCAGGTAGGCGTTCCGTACATTGTCGTGTTCTTGAACAAGGCCGACATGGTTGACGACGCTGAGCTGCTAGAGTTGGTTGAGATGGAAGTTCGTGATCTGCTGTCCACCTATGATTTCCCGGGTGACGACACGCCGATCATCATCGGCTCCGCGCTGATGGCTCTGAATGGTCAGGACGACAACGAGATGGGTACCAGTGCTGTTAAAAAGCTGGTTGAAACTCTGGACAGCTACATTCCTGAGCCGATCCGTGCCATCGACAAGCCGTTCCTGATGCCGATCGAAGACGTATTCTCCATCTCCGGTCGCGGTACCGTGGTTACCGGTCGTGTTGAGCGTGGCATCGTCAAGATCCAGGAAGAAATCGAGATCGTTGGTCTGCGTGACACCACCAAGACCACCTGCACCGGTGTTGAGATGTTCCGCAAGCTGCTCGACGAAGGTCGTGCTGGTGAGAACTGCGGTATCCTGCTGCGCGGCACCAAGCGTGATGACGTGGAGCGTGGTCAGGTTCTGGCTAAGCCAGGCACCATCAAGCCGCACACCAAGTTCGAAGCTGAAGTGTACGTGCTGTCCAAAGAAGAAGGTGGTCGTCACACTCCGTTCTTCAAGGGCTACCGTCCGCAGTTCTACTTCCGTACTACTGACGTGACTGGCAACTGCGAGCTGCCGGAAGGCGTTGAGATGGTAATGCCGGGCGACAACGTCAAGATGGTTGTTACCCTGATCAAGCCGATCGCCATGGAAGATGGCCTGCGTTTCGCGATTCGCGAAGGCGGCCGTACCGTTGGTGCTGGCGTGGTTGCTAAAGTCGTCGAGTAATCGGTCGACTGAAAACAAAAAGGACCCTTCGGGGTCCTTTTTGTTTTGTGGTTCGAGCGTTGACACTCTGCGGGCGCATCCGTACAATCACGCCTCCTTTTAACGGGCGTAGTCCGTCCGTTGGGGATAGCAGAGATAGAGTCTGAGGTCAAAATGCAAAACCAACAAATCCGTATTCGGTTGAAGGCTTTTGACCATCGCCTGATCGATCAATCCACCCAGGAAATCGTGGAAACCGCGAAACGTACTGGTGCTCAGGTGCGTGGTCCTATTCCTCTGCCTACTCGCAAGGAGCGTTTCACTGTACTGACCTCTCCGCACGTCAACAAAGACGCGCGCGATCAGTACGAGATTCGCACTCATAAGCGTGTTCTGGACATCGTCCAGCCGACGGATAAAACCGTTGACGCGCTGATGAAGCTCGACCTTGCGGCTGGCGTGGAAGTGCAGATCAGCCTCGGCTAAAACCTTGGGGTTTTAGTCGTGTAACGCTCTGAAATGGGCGGCCATAGCGGGTGAAAGCCCCGTACACTCATGAGGTTTTACAACATGACTATTGGTGTAGTCGGTCGTAAGTGCGGTATGACCCGCATTTTCACCGAAGAAGGTGTCTCCATTCCGGTTACGGTCATTGAGATCGAGCCGAATCGCGTCACCCAATTCAAAACTGAAGAAAGCGATGGCTATCGCGCTGTGCAGGTGACCGTTGGTGAGCGTCGTGCTTCCCGCGTAACCAAGGCTCAGGCTGGTCACTTCGCCAAGGCTAATGTCGCTGCTGGTCGTGGCGTCTGGGAATTTCGTCTTGCAGAAGGCGAGTACCAGGCTGGCGATCAGATTACTGCTGAGTTGTTCCAAGCTGGTCAGCTGGTGGATGTCACCGGCGAATCCAAGGGTAAAGGCTTTGCCGGTACCATCAAGCGCTGGAACTTCCGCGGTCAAGACAATACCCACGGTAACTCCCTCTCGCACCGCGTCCCAGGTTCCATCGGCCAGTGCCAGACTCCTGGTCGTGTATTCAAGGGCAAGAAAATGTCCGGTCATATGGGCGCTGAGCGCGTGACCGTGCAGTCCCTGGAAGTTGTGCGCGTCGACGCTGAACGCAATCTGTTGCTGGTCAAGGGTGCCGTTCCTGGCGCTACTGGCGGCAATCTGGTTGTGCGTCCGGCTGCCAAGGCTCGCGGTTAAGGGGAGATGCTGAGATGCAATTGAATGTAACTAACGCTCAGGCGATCGAGGTCTCCGAAGCAACCTTCGGTAGCGAATTCAACGAGACCCTGGTTCACCAGGCCGTTGTCGCCTACATGGCTGGCGGCCGTCAGGGCAGCAAGCAGCAGAAGACCCGTTCCGACGTGTCCGGTGGCGGCAAGCGTCCGTGGCGTCAGAAGGGCACTGGTCGTGCTCGTGCTGGTACCACTCGTGGTCCGATCTGGCGTGGCGGTGGTGTGACCTTCGCAGCTCGTCCGCAGAACCATGACCAGAAACTCAACAAGAAGATGTATCGCGCCGCTCTGCGCTCGATCCTCTCCGAGTTGGTTCGTCTGGATCGTCTGGTTGTCGTGGAAGACTTCGCGGTTGAAACGCCGAAGACCAAGGTTCTCCTGGACAAGCTGAATGGCATGGGTCTGAACGATGTTCTGATCGTGTCCGACGCTGTTGACCAGAACCTGTACCTGGCTGCGCGCAACCTGCCGCACGTCGACGTACGTGATGTCCAAGGTTCCGATCCTGTCAGCCTGATCGCCTACGACAAGGTGCTGGTCACTGTGTCCGCCGTGAAGAAATTCGAGGAGCTGCTGGGATGAACCAGGAACGCGTATTTAAAGTGCTGGTTGGCCCGCATGTCTCCGAGAAAGCCACTGTGCTGGCGGACGGCAAGAGCCAATTCGTTTTCAAGGTTGCCACTGATGCAACCAAGCTGGAAATCAAGAAGGCCGTCGAAAGCCTGTTCAGCGTGAAAGTTGCCGCCGTCAACACCCTGAATGTTCAGGGTAAGACCAAGCGCACCGCTCGCGGTCTGGGCAAGCGTAACGACTGGAAGAAGGCGTACATCGCTCTTCAGCCGGGCCAAGATCTCGATTTCACCAGCAGTGCTGAGTAAGGTAGGGGCGCATCATGGCAATCGTTAAATGCAAACCGACTTCCGCTGGCCGCCGTTTCGTGGTCAAAGTGGTCAATCAGGAGCTGCACAAAGGCGCTCCTTATGCTCCGCTGCTCGAGAAGAAGTCGAAGACTGGTGGTCGTAACAATAACGGCCGCATCACTACCCGTCATATCGGTGGTGGTCACAAGCAGCATTACCGTCTGGTCGATTTTCGTCGCAACAAGGATGGCATTCCTGCTGTCGTTGAGCGCGTGGAATATGACCCGAACCGTACCGCGCACATCGCTCTGCTGAAATATGCAGATGGTGAGCGTCGTTACATCATCGCTCCGAAAGGCGTCAGTGCTGGTGATCAACTGATCTCTGGTTCCGCTGCGCCGATCAAGGCTGGCAACAGCCTGCCGCTGCGCAACATTCCGCTGGGTTCGACCATTCATGGTATCGAGCTGAAGCCGGGCAAAGGCGCCCAGATCGCACGTTCCGCTGGCGCTTCGGCTCAGCTGGTCGCTCGTGAAGGTGCTTATGTGACCCTGCGTCTGCGTTCCGGCGAAATGCGCAAAGTACTGGCCGAATGCCGTGCGACCTTGGGTGAAGTCTCGAACTCCGAGCACAGCCTGCGTTCGCTGGGTAAGGCAGGTGCCAAGCGCTGGCGTGGCGTTCGCCCGACCGTTCGCGGTGTGGCGATGAACCCGGTTGACCACCCGCATGGTGGTGGTGAAGGTCGTACCTCTGGTGGCCGTCATCCGGTGTCTCCATGGGGCTTCCCGACTAAGGGCGCGAAGACTCGTGGTAACAAACGCACCGATAACATGATCGTCCGTCGTCGCAAGTAACTAGAGGGATACGACAGTGCCGCGTTCTCTGAAAAAAGGTCCTTTTATCGATCTTCACCTACTGAAGAAGGTCGAAGTGGCGGTGGAAAAGAGCGATCGCAAGCCGGTTAAAACCTGGTCGCGTCGTTCGATGATCCTGCCACAGATGGTCGGTCTGACCATTGCTGTACATAACGGTCGCCAACACGTTCCGGTTCTCGTCAACGAGGACATGGTCGGCCACAAACTCGGCGAGTTCGCTGCTACCCGCACTTATCGTGGGCATGTGGCGGACAAGAAAGCCAAGCGTTAAGGGGTAGGAAATGGAAGTAGCCGCTAAGTTGTCGGGCGCTCGCATCTCCGCCCAGAAAGCCCGCTTGGTCGCCGACCAGATCCGCGGGAAGAAGGTGGGCGAAGCGCTCAACCTCCTGGCTTTCAGCAACAAGAAAGCCGCCGAGATCATCAAGAAAGTGCTGGAGTCGGCCGTGGCCAACGCTGAGCACAACGAAGGCGCAGACGTTGATGACCTGAAGGTCAGCACCGTTTTCGTCAACGAGGGGCGTTCGCTGAAGCGCATCATGCCGCGTGCCAAAGGCCGCGCTGATCGCATCGTCAAGCGGTCTTGCCATATCACTGTCAAGGTTGCGGACAAGTAACGGAGTCGATCAGATGGGTCAGAAAGTACATCCCACTGGCATTCGCCTGGGAATCGTCAAGGAGCACACCTCCGTTTGGTACGCAGACAAGCGTCAATACGCTGATTATCTGTTTGCCGACCTCAAGGTTCGTGAATATCTCCAAGACAAACTAAAAAGCGCGTCCGTAAGCCGTATCGACATCGCTCGTCCGGCTCAGACTGCACGCATCACCATCCACACCGCTCGTCCCGGCATCGTGATCGGCAAGAAAGGTGAAGATGTTGAGAAGCTGCGTCAGGACCTGACCAAGCAAATGGGTGTGCCTGTGCACATCAACATCGAAGAGATCCGCAAGCCGGAGCTCGACGGTCTGTTGGTAGCGCAAAGCGTTGCTCAGCAGCTGGAGCGTCGTGTGATGTTCCGCCGCGCCATGAAACGTGCCGTACAAAACGCCATGCGTATTGGTGCCAAGGGCATCAAGATTCAGGTGAGCGGTCGTCTTGGCGGTGCAGAAATCGCCCGTACCGAGTGGTATCGCGAAGGTCGTGTGCCGCTGCACACCCTGCGTGCCGATATCGACTACGCCACTTACGAAGCGCACACCACTTACGGTGTGATCGGTGTGAAGGTTTGGATCTTCAAAGGTGAGGTCATCGGTGGCCTCAAAGAAGAGCTGAAACCGCAAGCGCCTGCGCCTCGTAAAAAAGCTGCTAAGTAAGGAGTACGCACAATGCTGCAACCAAAGCGTACAAAATTCCGCAAGCAGATGACTGGTCACAACCGTGGCCTGGCTCATCGCGGTAGCAAGGTCAGCTTCGGTGAGTTCGCACTGAAGTCTGTCGCTCGCGGTCGTCTTACCGCCCGCCAGATTGAGTCCGCTCGCCGGGCTCTGACTCGTCACGTTAAGCGTGGCGGGAAAATCTGGATCCGTGTTTTCCCGGACAAGCCGGTTACCAAGAAGCCTCTCGAAGTGCGGATGGGTAAAGGGAAGGGTAGCGTGGAGTATTGGGTGGCCCAGATTCAGCCAGGCAAGGTCCTGTATGAAATCGAGGGTGTTTCTGAAGAGTTGGCGCGTGAGGCTTTCGCCCTGGCTGCTGCAAAGCTGCCAATCGCCACCTCCTTTGTTAAGCGGACGGTGATGTGATGAAGGCGAATGAACTTCGTGAAAAATCAGCACAGCAGCTGAACGAGCAATTGCTTGGTCTGCTGCGCGATCAGTTCAATCTGCGTATGCAGAAAGCGACTGGTCAGTTGGGGCAGTCTCACCTGCTCTCGCAAGTTAAGCGTGACATCGCTCGCGTGAAGACTGTGCTCAACCAGCAGGCAGGTAAGTGATCATGGCTGAAGCCGAAAAAACCGTCCGTACGCTGACCGGCCGTGTCGTCAGCGACAAGATGGACAAGACCATCACCGTATTGATCGAGCGTCGCGTTAAGCACCCGATCTACGGCAAGTACGTCAAGCGTTCGACCAAGTTGCACGTTCATGATGAAACCAACGAGTGCCGCATCGGCGACAAGGTCTCCATTCGCGAGACCCGTCCGCTGGCCAAGACCAAATCTTGGGCACTGGTTGAGATCGTTGAACGCGCAGTCGAAGTCTAAGAGCTAGGGGTCGGAGAAATTTTATGATTCAGACTCAATCCATGCTCGATGTGGCTGATAACAGCGGTGCACGCCGCGTTATGTGTATTAAGGTACTCGGCGGTTCGCACCGCCGTTATGCCGGAATCGGCGACATCATCAAGGTGACCGTTAAGGAAGCAATTCCGCGCGGGAAAGTGAAGAAAGGCCAGGTAATGACCGCTGTTGTGGTCCGTACCCGTCACGGCGTTCGCCGTCCGGATGGTTCGATTATTCGCTTCGACGGCAACGCTGCTGTTCTTCTGAACAACAAGCAAGAGCCGATCGGTACCCGTATTTTTGGGCCCGTGACCCGTGAACTTCGCTCTGAGAAGTTCATGAAGATCGTCTCGCTCGCCCCTGAAGTGCTGTAAGGAGATCCGACATGCAAAAGATTCGTCGTGACGACGAGATCATCGTGATCGCCGGCAAGGACAAGGGTAAGCGCGGTAAGGTGCTGAAAGTGCTCGCTGATGACCGTCTGGTTATTGGTGGGGTCAACTTGGTCAAGCGTCATACCAAGCCGAACCCGATGTCGGGCGTTCAGGGCGGTATCGTCGAGAAAGAAGCGCCTCTGCATGCTTCTAACGTCGCCATCTTCAATGCTGAAACCAACAAGGCTGACCGCGTCGGTTTCAAAGTAGAAGAAGGCAAAAAAATTCGTGTCTTCAAGTCGAACCAAAAGCCGGTCGACGCTTGAGCACTGCTAGGTAGATACCATGGCACGACTAAAAGAGATTTACCGGAAAGAAATCGCGCCAAAACTGAAGGATCAACTTCAGTTGGCGAACGTGATGGAAGTTCCGCGCATTACCAAGATCACCCTGAACATGGGCCTGGGCGAAGCGATCGGTGACAAGAAAATCATCGAAAACGCGGTAGCTGACTTGGAAAAAATCACTGGGCAGAAGCCTATTGTGACTTTCGCTCGGAAATCCATCGCAGGCTTCAAAGTCCGCGAAGGCTGGCCGATTGGCGTCAAGGTAACCCTGCGTCGCGATCGTATGTATGAATTCCTGGATCGCCTGCTCGCGATCTCCCTGCCGCGGGTGCGTGACTTCCGTGGCCTGAATGCCAAGTCCTTCGATGGTCGCGGCAACTACAGCATGGGCGTCAAAGAGCAGATCATCTTCCCGGAGATCGATTACGACAAGATTGATGCCCTGCGCGGTCTGGACATCACCCTGACCACCACTGCTCGTACGGATGATGAGGGTCGTGCTTTGCTGCGCGCCTTCAACTTCCCGTTCCGCAACTGATTGGAGTAGGACCATGGCCAAACTAAGCATGAAAAACCGTGAGCTGAAGCGTCAGCAAACGGTGGCTAAGTTCGCGAAGAAGCGTGCCGAGCTCAAAGCTCTGATCGTTAATCCGAACACCAGTCCTGAAGCTCGCTGGGAAGCTCAAGTCGCGCTGCAAAAGCAGCCGCGCGATGCCTCTTCCTCGCGTCTGCGCAACCGTTGCCGTATCACCGGTCGTCCGCACGGTGTATATCGCAAATTCGGTCTCGGCCGTAACAAGCTGCGCGAGGCCGCCATGCGCGGTGACGTGCCGGGCTTGGTGAAAGCTAGCTGGTAAAGTCCGTAGCGGTAACCTCGGTTGCCGCTTCTGGCTACGAATCAAGCCCCTTTGGGGCTTGATTCGTTTCTGGCCTGTCTATAGAATGACCGGCTCTTCTGAGTCCGGGTTTGGACTTGGTTGGTATCAGGCCGTTAGGCCATTTTTTGTTTAGGAGCATCTAGCCCATGAGTATGCAGGACCCGTTAGCGGACATGCTAACTCGTATCCGTAATGCCCAGATGGCTGAAAAGTCCGTTGTAAGCATGCCCTCTTCCAAGTTGAAGGTGGCTGTAGCCAAGGTCCTCAAGGACGAAGGCTACATTGCGGGTTTTCAGACCACGACTGAAGCGAAACCGCTGCTGTCTATCGAGCTCAAGTATTTTGAGGGCCGCCCGGTCATCGAAGAGCTGAAGCGCGTTAGCCGTCCAGGTCTGCGTCAGTACAAAGCCGTTGATCAGCTGCCGAAAGTTCGCGGCGGTCTCGGTGTGTCCATCGTCTCCACCAACAAAGGTGTGATGACGGATCGTGCTGCGCGCGCTGCCGGTGTCGGTGGCGAAGTGCTTTGCACAGTGTTCTAAGGGGGGATAAGCATGTCTCGCGTTGCTAAGAACCCCGTAAAGCTGCCTGCCGGTGTTGAAGTTAAGCTGGCCGGCCAGCAGCTCTCGGTACAGGGCGCCAAAGGCGTTCTAGAGCTGAATGTACATTCGTCCGTAGAAGTGATCCAGGAAGCAGGTGAGTTGCGTTTTGCTGCGCGCAATGGCGATCAGCAAAACCGGGCCATGGCTGGTACTACTCGGGCGCTGGTCAATAACATGGTGATTGGCGTAAGCCAAGGCTTTGAGCGTAAGTTGCAGCTCGTTGGCGTGGGCTACAAGGCTCAGGCTAAAGGGCAAGTTCTCAACCTCGCTCTTGGTTTCTCGCACCCGGTTGACTACGAACTGCCGCAAGGCATCACCGCTGAAACGCCTAGCCAGACAGATATCTTGATTAAAGGTATCGACAAGCAGCTGGTTGGTCAGGTGGCTGCGGAGATTCGCGACTTCCGTCGTCCTGAGCCGTATAAAGGCAAAGGCGTGCGTTACGCTGACGAAGTCGTCCGTCGTAAAGAAGCTAAGAAGAAGTAGGGCATAGCAAATGAGCGTAAAGAAAGAAACTCGTCTGCGTCGCGCTCGCAAGGCACGCCTGAAGATGCGCGAGCTGGAGGCGGTACGCCTCTGCGTGTACCGCTCTTCCCAGCACATCTACGCCCAGGTCATTTCGGCCGACGGCGCCAAGGTCCTGGCCAGCGCCTCGACATTGGACGGAGAGCTGCGTGATGGCGCTACTGGCAATATCGACGCTGCAAAGAAAGTAGGTCAGCTGGTGGCTGAGCGCGCGAAGGCGGCTGGCGTAACCCAGGTGGCATTCGACCGTTCTGGCTTCAAGTACCACGGCCGCGTTAAAGCGCTGGCTGATGCTGCTCGTGAAGGCGGGCTGGAGTTCTAAGTTATGGCAAATAACGACCAAAAGCGCGACGAAGGCTACATCGAGAAGCTGGTACAGGTTAACCGCGTTGCCAAAACCGTTAAGGGTGGCCGTATTTTCACCTTTACGGCGCTGACCGTGGTTGGTGACGGCAAGGGCCGCGTTGGTTTCGGGCGCGGCAAGTCGCGCGAAGTGCCTGCTGCCATCCAGAAGGCTATGGAAGCGGCTCGTCGCAACATGATCCAAGTTGACCTGAACGGCACAACCTTGCAGTACGCAATGAAGTCTGCTCATGGTGCCTCCAAGGTGTTCATGCAGCCTGCTTCTGAAGGTACCGGTATCATCGCTGGCGGCGCTATGCGCGCTGTTCTCGAGGTTGCTGGTGTGCAAAACGTTTTGGCTAAATGCTATGGCTCCACCAATCCGGTGAACGTGGTTCACGCCACTTTCAAAGGGTTGAAAGCCATGCAGTCGCCTGAGTCGGTAGCTGCCAAGCGTGGCAAGAGCATCGAGGAGATTCTCTAACCATGGCTAATGCAACTGTCAAAGTCACGCTGGTAAAAAGCGTGAGCGGCCGACTGGCTAATCATAAGGCTTGCGTCAAAGGTCTCGGCCTGCGTCGTATCGGTCATACCGTTGAGGTTCTGGATACACCAGAGAATCGCGGCATGATCAACAAGGCCTATTACCTTCTGCGTGTGGAGGGTTAAGACATGCAATTGAACGATCTGCGTTCCGCGCCGGGTGCCCGTCGCGAAAAGCACCGTCCCGGTCGTGGTATCGGTAGCGGGTTGGGTAAGACTGGTGGCCGTGGCCACAAGGGTCAAACCTCCCGTTCCGGCGGTACCATTGCTCCCGGCTTCGAGGGTGGCCAGCAGCCGCTGCATCGTCGCCTGCCGAAGTTCGGCTTCGTATCTTTGAAGGCTATGGATCGTGCGGAAGTGCGTACCTCCGAGCTGAACAAGGTGCAAGGCGACATCGTTACTCTGCAAGCGCTGAAGGATGCCAACCTGATTAACCAACACGTACAGCGCGTTAAAGTGATGCTGTCCGGTGAGGTTACTCGTGCTGTCACCCTTAAAGGTATCGCTGCCACCAAGGGTGCGCGGGCGGCTATCGAAGCAGTTGGCGGTAAGTTCGAGGAATAAATGGCTAAGCAAGGTGCTCTCTCAGCGCTCAGCAATGGTGGGTTGTCCGAACTTTGGGCTCGGCTGCGCTTCCTTCTTATGGCGATCATCGTCTATCGGATAGGGGCGCACATTCCGGTTCCGGGGATCAACCCAGAACGGCTGGCTGACCTGTTCCGGCAGAATGAGGGGACTATTCTTAGCCTGTTCAACATGTTTTCTGGCGGTGCGCTGGAGCGGATGAGCATTTTTGCATTGGGGATCATGCCGTACATTTCGGCTTCGATCATCATGCAGCTCATGACCGCAGTCAGCCCGCAGCTCGAGCAGTTGAAGAAGGAAGGTGAGGCTGGTCGTCGTAAGATCAGCCAATACACACGCTACGGTACCTTGATTCTCGCGCTGGTTCAGGCGACTGGCATGTCTGTTGGCCTGGCAGGTCAAGGTGTCGCGTTTTCGGCGGATTTTGGTTTCCACTTCGTGGCTGTCACCACCTTCGTGGCGGGTGCAATGTTCATGATGTGGCTTGGTGAGCAAATCACTGAGCGGGGTGTCGGTAACGGCATTTCGATGCTGATTTTCGCAGGGATCGTTGCGGGTTTGCCGCAAGCGATTGGGCAGTCCTTCGAGTCGGCGCGTCAGGGTGATATCAATATTTTTGCCTTGGTCGCAATCGGCTTGTTAGCGGTGGCAATCATCGGTTTTGTGGTGTTCATCGAGCGTGGCCAGCGTCGCATTGCGGTGCACTACGCCAAACGTCAGCAGGGACGAAAGGTCTTTGCTGCGCAGACGAGCCACTTGCCGTTGAAGGTCAATATGGCGGGTGTTATCCCGGCGATCTTTGCTAGCAGCCTGTTGTTATTTCCAGCGTCGTTGGGCACCTGGTTTGGCCAATCCGCTGGGCTTAGCTGGTTGCAAGACGTATCGCAGGCGATTGCGCCAGGTCAGCCGCTGAACATTTTGCTGTTTAGTGCAGGGATCGTGTTCTTCTGCTTCTTCTATACGGCGTTGATGTTTAACCCGAAAGATGTTGCGGAAAACCTGAAGAAGTCCGGTGCTTTCATTCCGGGTATCCGTCCAGGCGAACAGTCTGCGCGCTATATCGATGGCGTGTTGACTCGTTTGACTCTGTTCGGTGCTCTGTATATGACGGCAGTTTGCTTGTTGCCACAGTTTCTTGTGGTGGCTGCAAATGTACCGTTCTACCTTGGCGGGACGTCGTTGTTGATCGTGGTCGTGGTCGTGATGGACTTTATGTCGCAAGTACAATCACACCTCGTTTCCCATCAGTACGAGTCCCTGATGAAGAAGGCCAACCTGAAGGGTTATGGCGGCGGCATGCTGCGCTAGTAAGCCCGTAAGGTTATAGGAGTTCGAAATGAAAGTTCGTGCATCGGTTAAGAAGCTGTGCCGTAACTGCAAGATCATTCGCCGTGAAGGCGTTGTTCGAGTGATCTGCAGCGCGGAGCCGCGTCACAAGCAGCGCCAAGGCTGATTGGGCGTTAGTGCTATAAGCCCGGCAGCTAGTGCGCTGTCGGGTTGATTATTTGTTTTTACAGCGTTAATATCTCGCGCCCTTTTCTTGGCTTCCGGGGCGTAGGTAGCTGTCAATTGGAGTCCCACTGAATGGCCCGTATTGCAGGCGTAAACATTCCAGATAACAAGCATACTGTTATCTCGCTGACCTACATCTACGGTGTTGGTCGCACCACCGCGCAAAATATTTGCGCGACCACCGGGGTTAACCCGGCGGTAAAGATCAAAGATCTGAGCGATGAGCAGATTGAACTGTTGCGTGGCGAGGTGGCGAAATTCACCACCGAGGGTGACCTCCGTCGCGAAATCAACATGAAAATCAAGCGCTTGATGGACCTGGGTTGCTATCGCGGCCTGCGTCATCGTCGCGGCCTTCCGGTCCGCGGTCAGCGTACCAAGACCAATGCCCGTACCCGTAAGGGGCCGCGTAAGCCGATCCGCAAGTAATCGCATTCGCGAATCGACAGGAATCTAGTCATGGCAAAACCTGCTGCTCGTCCTCGTAAGAAAATCAAAAAGACAGTGGTTGATGGCATCGCCCACATCCACGCGTCTTTTAACAACACCATTGTGACCATCACTGATCGTCAGGGTAATGCCCTGTCCTGGGCTACCTCCGGTGGTTCTGGCTTCCGTGGTTCTCGTAAAAGCACGCCTTTTGCTGCGCAAGTTGCAGCTGAGCGCGCTGGTCAGGCCGCGCTTGAATACGGCCTGAAGAACCTAGACGTGAACGTAAAGGGTCCAGGCCCTGGTCGTGAATCCGCTGTGCGCGCGTTGAACGCCTGCGGCTATAAAATCGCCAGCATCACCGACGTGACGCCTATCCCGCATAACGGGTGCCGTCCGCCGAAGAAGCGTCGCGTGTAAACAGGAGACAGTGAGAAATGGCTCGTTACATTGGTCCCAAGTGCAAACTGTCTCGTCGTGAAGGCACCGATCTCTTCCTGAAGAGTGGTGTGCGCGCGCTCGAATCTAAGTGCAACATCGAAGCAGCTCCTGGCATTCATGGTCAGCGTCGTGGTCGTCAATCCGACTACGGTACCCAGCTGCGCGAGAAGCAAAAAGTCCGTCGCATCTACGGTGTTCTCGAACGCCAGTTCAGCGGTTACTACAAGGAAGCAGCCAAGCGTAAAGGCGCTACCGGCGAGAACCTGCTGCAGCTGCTCGAGTGCCGTCTGGATAACGTAATTTATCGCATGGGCTTTGGCGCTACTCGTGCCGAATCTCGCCAGCTGGTATCGCACAAAGCGATCACAGTAAACGGTTCGACCGTAAACGTGCCGTCCTACCAGGTTAAAGCTGGGGATGTGGTTGCCGTTCGCGAGAAGGCGAAGAACCAACTGCGTATCGCGCAGGCTCTCGAGCTGTGCTCTCAGCGCGGCCGCGTTGAGTGGGTGGACGTTGACTTCGAGAAAAAAACCGGTGTGTTTAAGAACGTCCCGGCTCGCAGCGATCTGTCCGCCGACATCAACGAAAGCCTGATTGTCGAGCTCTACTCCAAGTAAGGGCTAGAAAATAGGTGCATCCATGCAGATTTCGGTAAATGAGTTCCTGACCCCCCGCCATATCGATGTGCAGGCGGTCAGTTCGACCCGCGCCAAAATTACTCTCGAGCCTCTCGAGCGTGGTTTCGGCCATACCCTGGGCAATGCGCTGCGTCGCATCCTGTTGTCCTCCATGCCTGGCTGTGCAGTAGTCGAGGCCGAGATTGACGGTGTGCTCCATGAGTACAGCGCGATCGAAGGTGTGCAGGAAGATGTCATTGAAATCCTGCTGAACCTGAAAGGTCTTGCCATCAAGCTGCACGGTCGTGACGAGGTCACCCTGAACCTGTCCAAAAAGGGCTCGGGTGTGGTCACAGCGGCCGATATTCAGCTGGATCATGATGTCGAGATCGTCAACGGTGATCACGTGATCGCCAACTTGGCGGACAACGGCGCTCTGAACATGAAGCTCACCGTACGTCGTGGCCGTGGCTACGAACCGGCTGACTCCCGTCAGAGCGATGAAGACGAAAGCCGAAGCATCGGCCGTCTGCAACTGGACTCCTCGTTCAGCCCGGTCCGTCGTGTGGCTTATGTGGTAGAGAACGCCCGCGTCGAGCAGCGTACCAACTTGGACAAACTGGTCATTGACCTGGAAACCAACGGTACTCTGGATCCGGAAGAGGCTATTCGTCGTGCTGCGACCATTCTGCAACAGCAGTTGGCCGCGTTCGTCGACCTCAAAGGCGACAGCGAACCAGTCGTGGTTGAGCAGGAAGACGAGATCGATCCGATCCTGCTGCGCCCGGTTGACGATCTTGAATTGACCGTTCGTTCGGCCAACTGCCTCAAGGCGGAGAACATTTACTACATCGGTGACCTGATTCAGCGTACCGAAGTGGAACTGTTGAAAACTCCGAACCTTGGCAAGAAGTCGCTCACCGAGATCAAAGACGTACTGGCCTCCCGCGGCCTGTCTCTCGGTATGCGTCTCGACAACTGGCCGCCGGCAAGTCTTAAGAAAGATGATAAGGCTACGGCCTAACCGTCGTAATCACCGAACGTGAGTTTGGTAAGGAATTGAACCATGCGTCATCGTAAAAGTGGTCGTCATCTCAGCCGCACCAGCGCACACCGTAAGGCCATGTTCCAAAACATGGCGGTTTCGCTGTTCGAGCATGAGCTGATCAAAACTACTCTGCCGAAAGCCAAAGAGCTGCGTCGCGTTGCCGAGCCGCTGATCACTTTGGCCAAGGAAGACAGTGTTGCTAACCGCCGTCTGGCCTTCGACCGTACTCGTTCGAAAGCCATCGTGGGTAAGCTGTTCAACGATCTGGGCAAGCGCTATGCAACCCGCCAGGGTGGCTATCTGCGTATTCTCAAGTGCGGTTTTCGCGCTGGCGACAATGCTCCGATGGCTTATGTTGAGCTGGTCGACCGTCCGGTCGGCGGCTCGGTAGAAGCAGCTGAGTAATCGAGATCGTTAAAAAAACCGGGCTTTGCCCGGTTTTTTTATGCCTGCGTGGTTTGTCTGATCACTTGCGGTGCGCTGAGGCTTGATGATCGGGGGCTTTAAGACTCTAGCCAAAGCGGTTTTTTACTGTGAGTGGTGATTTGCCAGCGGCGAAGCGAGCTGCCATGGTGCATCAATCAATTGTTCTTTTTCAGCAGGAGCATTGCCGTGAAGGGGCATCCGGAAGTTATCGACTATCTCAACACGCTATTGACCGGCGAGCTGGCGGCACGTGATCAGTACTTCATTCACTCGCGGATGTACGAGGATTGGGGTTTGAGCAAAATCTACGCGCGCCTCAATCATGAAATGGAAGAGGAAGCCCAGCATGCGGATGCGCTGATGCGGCGGATTCTCATGCTTGAAGGTACGCCACGTATGCGTGCCGATGATCTGGATGTCGGTCAGACGGTGCCGCAAATGTTGGAGAGCGATTTACGTCTCGAATACAAGGTGCGTGCCGCCCTGTGCAAGGGCATTGAGTTGTGCGAGCAGCACAAAGATTTCGTCAGTCGCGACATCCTCAAGCTGCAGCTGGCGGATACCGAAGAAGATCATGCCTATTGGCTGGAGCAGCAATTGGGCCTGATCAAGTCGATTGGCTTGGAGAATTATCTACAGTCGCAATTCTGACGGCGCGTCTGCCGAACCCTGTACAGCCCCGGCATCATGTGCCCGGGGCTTTTTTATTGCGGGTCAGGCGCGATCACGCTCAAGCAAGGGCTTGAGGAAGTAGCCAGTATGCGATTGCGGCATTTCGGCGACCTCTTCCGGTGTGCCAGTGGCGATAATCTGGCCACCCTTCGAGCCACCTTCTGGGCCGAGGTCGACCAGCCAATCGGCTGTCTTGATCACATCGAGGTTGTGCTCGATCACCACCACGGTATTGCCGTGGTCGCGCAGGCGGTGTAGCACATCGAGCAGCTGCTGGATGTCGGCGAAGTGCAGCCCGGTGGTTGGCTCGTCGAGAATGTACAGGGTCTTGCCGGTGTCGCGTTTGGACAGCTCGCGTGACAGCTTGACCCGTTGCGCCTCGCCGCCGGACAAGGTCGTCGCGCTCTGGCCGAGCTTGATATAGGACAGCCCCACATCCATCAGCGTCTGCAGCTTGCGGGCGATGGCCGGAACCGCGTCGAAGAACACGCGGGCCTCCTCGATGGTCATCTCCAGTACCTCGTGGATGCTCTTGCCCTTGTACTTGATCTCCAGGGTTTCGCGGTTGTAGCGCTTGCTCTTGCACACATCACAGGGCACATAGATGTCCGGCAGGAAGTGCATTTCAACCTTGATCAGGCCATCGCCCTGGCACGCCTCGCAGCGTCCACCCTTGACGTTGAAGGAGAACCGTCCCGGACCATAGCCACGTGAGCGCGCTTCCGGCACCCCTGAAAAAAGCTCGCGGATTGGCGTAAATAGGCCGGTATAAGTCGCGGGATTGGAGCGTGGCGTGCGGCCGATCGGGCTCTGATCGATGTCGACCACCTTGTCGAGATGCTGCAGGCCGTCGAATGACTCATGGGCGGCGGCTTCCAGGGTGGTGGCGCCGTTCAGGGCGGTGGCGGTGATGGGAAACAGGGTGTTGTTGATCAGCGTCGACTTACCCGAGCCGGACACGCCGGTGACACAAGTGAGCAAGCCGACCGGAATCTCCAGGTTGACGTGCAGCAGATTATTGCCGCGCGCCCCCTTGAGTTTGAGCAGCTTTTTCTTGTCACGCGGCGTGCGCTCTGCCGGGTAACGGATCTTCTCGCGGCCGGAGAGATATTTGCCGGTCAGCGAGTCGGGGTGGGCCATGACTTGCGCCGGCGTACCCTCGGCGACGATGCGGCCGCCGTGCACGCCGGCGCCGGGGCCGATGTCGACCACGTAGTCGGCCATGCGGATGGCGTCCTCGTCGTGCTCGACCACAATTACCGTGTTGCCGAGGTCGCGCAGGTGGTTGAGGGTGCCGAGCAGGCGTTCGTTGTCGCGTTGGTGCAGGCCGATCGATGGTTCATCGAGGATGTACATCACCCCCACCAGGCCGGCGCCGATCTGGCTGGCTAGGCGGATGCGCTGCGCCTCGCCGCCGGACAGGGTATCGGCGCTGCGGTCGAGGGTCAGGTAGTCGAGGCCGACGTTGACCAGGAACTGCAGGCGCTCGCGGATTTCCTTGAGGATCTTCACCGCGATCTCGCCACGTCGACCGGTCAGGCTGAGCTCGCCGAAATACTCGCAGGCGGTGCCGATCGGCAGGCCGGTGACCGCCGGCAGGGTCTTCTCGCCCACCCACACATGGCGCGCTTCCCGGCGCAGACGGGTGCCCAGGCAATCCGGGCAGGGCTGGGTGCTGAGAAACTTGGCCAATTCTTCGCGGACGGTGGCCGACTCGGTCTCGCGGTAGCGGCGCTCGAGATTGGGAATGATGCCCTCGAACGGGTGCGCACGTTTGACGATGTCGCCGCGATCATTCAGATAACGGAAGTCGACGCTTTCCTTGCCGCTGCCATATAGCACGGCTTTCTGCTGATCCGCAGGGAGCTCGTCGAAGGGAATTTCCAGGCTGAAGCCATAGTGACTGGCCAGCGAGCCGAGCATCTGGAAGTAATAGACGTTGCGTCGATCCCAGCCGCGAATTGCACCTTCGGCCAAGGTCAATTCGCCGTTGACCAGGCGTCTGCCATCGAAAAATTGTTTTACGCCGAGGCCGTCGCAGGTCGGACAAGCGCCCGCTGGGTTGTTGAAGGAGAACAGCTTGGGCTCCAGCTCGCTGATCGCATGGCCGCAGATCGGGCAGGCGAAGCGCGCGGAAAAGATCAGCTCGTCGCCTTCCTCGTCGTCCATCGGTGCAACCAGCGCGATGCCGTCGGCCAGACCCAGCGCGGTTTCGAAGGACTCGGCGAGACGCTGCTGCAGATCCTCGCGAACCTTGAAGCGGTCGACCACCACATCGATCGAATGCTTTTTCTGTTTATCCAGCTTGGGCAGCTCGTCCAGTTCGTAGAGCCTGCCGTTGATCCGCGCGCGGACGAAGCCTTGGGCGCGCAATTCTTCGAACACCGATAAATGCTCGCCCTTGCGCTCGCGAATCACCGGCGCCAACAACATCAGCTTGCGGCCTTCGGGCAGGGCCAGCACCTGGTCGACCATCTGGCTGACGGTCTGCGCCTCCAGCGGTACATCGTGGTCCGGGCAGCGCGGCGTACCGACGCGGGCATAGAGCAGGCGCAGGTAGTCGTAGATTTCGGTGATGGTGCCGACCGTCGAGCGCGGGTTGTGCGAAGTGGATTTCTGCTCGATGGAAATTGCTGGGGAAAGGCCTTCGATGGTGTCGACATCGGGCTTCTCCATCATCGACAGAAATTGCCGGGCGTAGGCCGACAGCGATTCCACATAACGGCGCTGACCCTCGGCGTAGAGCGTATCGAAGGCCAGCGATGACTTGCCGGAGCCGGACAGGCCGGTGATCACGATCAGCTTGTCGCGCGGCAGGGTCAGGTCGATGTTCTTCAGGTTATGGGTACGTGCACCACGAATTAGAATCTTGTCCACAGCGGCCTCGCAGGTGGCGGGCGGAAACCGGTAAGTATACGGCCGCCGCCGAGCCAGCGGCAAAGCATCGCGGGGTGCTGGAGCGGGGCAGGGCTGGTAGAATCGCCGGCTGATTTGAATAGGACATCCGTAATGCACGATCTGCACAGCGAACGCATGAGTGGTGGCGAAACCCGCGCGGCCAGTGGCCTGGCGCTGGTATTCGCGTTCCGCATGCTGGGCATGTTCATGGTTCTCCCGGTCCTGGCCACCTATGGCATGGACCTGGCGGGCGCCACGCCGGCGCTGATCGGCCTGGCCATCGGCGCCTATGGGCTGACCCAAGCAGTGCTGCAGATTCCCTTCGGCATGTTGTCCGACCGTATCGGCCGGCGCCCGGTGATCTACGTCGGACTGCTGATCTTCGCCGCCGGCGCCGTGCTGGCGGCCAATGCCGACTCGATCTGGGGGGTGATTGCCGGGCGTATCCTGCAGGGCGCCGGGGCGATCTCGGCGGCAGTGATGGCCTTGTTGTCGGACCTGACCCGCGAGCAGCACCGCACCAAGGCAATGGCCATGATCGGCATGAGCATTGGCGTGTCGTTCGCCGTGGCGATGGTCACCGGCCCGCTGCTAACCCGCGCGTTCGGCCTGTCCGGTTTGTTCTGGGTGACGGCGGGCATGGCGCTGGTAGGGATTGCGATTGTCGCGCTGATGGTTCCGCGGAGTGCCGGGCCGCTGCAGCACCGCGAGTCCGGCGTGGCGCGTGAGGCATTCGCTGCGACGCTGCGCCATCCGGATCTGCTGCGCCTGGATCTGGGCATTTTCGTGCTGCACGCGATTCTCATGGCCAGTTTCATCGCCTTGCCACTGAGCCTGGTCGAGAACGGCGGACTGCCCAAGGAAGAGCATTGGTGGGTGTACCTGACCGCCTTGCTGGTCGGCTTCTTCGGCATGATTCCGTTCATCATCTACGGCGAAAAAAAGCGCCAGATGAAACGCGTTCTGTTCGGTGCGGTCGCGGTGTTGATGCTCTGCGAACTGTTCTTCTGGCGCTTCGGCACCAGCTTGCGCGCCTTGGTATTGGGCACCGTGGCGTTCTTTACCGCATTCAACCTGCTCGAGGCATCGCTGCCCTCGTTGATCAGCAAGGTTTCGCCGGCGGGTGGCAAAGGCACGGCGATGGGCGTGTATTCCACCAGTCAGTTTCTCGGTGCTGCAGCGGGCGGGATTCTCGGCGGCTGGCTATTCCAGCACGGCGGCCTGGGCGTGGTGTTCTTGGGCTGTGCCGCGCTATGTGCGATCTGGCTAGCCTTTGCTGTTACTATGCGCGAACCACCGTATGTCACGAGTTTGCGCTTGCCGCTGTCGCCTGTAGCAGTTCGCGATGCCGGCCTGATCGAGCGTTTACTGGCGGTGGACGGGGTTACGGATGCCGTGGTGGTGGTCGAAGAGGCCGCCCTGTATATCAAAGTGGATTCTGAACAATTGGACCGCACATCCCTCGAGCGCCTGATCAATGCGGCGCCGGAATGTGCTGAAGCCTAGGAGAACGTTATGGCCCGTGGGGTTAACAAAGTCATCTTGGTCGGTACCTGCGGCCAGGATCCGGAAACGCGTTACATGCCTAATGGCAACGCCGTCACCAACCTGAGCCTGGCCACCAGCGAGCAGTGGACCGACAAGCAAAGCGGACAGAAAGTCGAAAAGACCGAATGGCACCGTGTGGCACTGTTCGGCAAGGTCGCGGAAATCGCCGGCGAATACCTGCGCAAGGGTTCCCAGGTCTACATCGAAGGCAAGCTGCAGACCCGCGAGTGGGAAAAAGATGGTGTGAAGCGCTACACCACGGAAATCGTCGTCGACATCAACGGCACCATGCAGTTGCTCGGTGGCCGTCCTGACAATGCCGGCGGTGATTCCGCGCCGCGTCAACAGCGTCCACAGCCGCAGCGTGAGCAGCAGGCTCCTCGCGAGTCGCGCCCGGCGCCGCAGCAACAACCGGCCGCGCAGCCAGCGCCTGACTACGACAGCTTCGACGACGACATTCCGTTCTGAGCAGTGAGTTGAATTAGGACAAGGCCCTGTCTTCATGCCGAAGACAGGGCCTTTTTCATGGCCGCCGGAAAATGCCAGAGGCACATGGTGCCGCTAGCGTTCCGTCGCTCATTGCGCTGGGCAGCGCCCACCCTGGCTGGTGCTGACGATCGCCGCGGCGAGCTTCTGCAGATTCACCTGATGGGCCGCCACCAGCTCATCGATGGAGGTGCCGGCGGGGGTCTGCACGATCGTCCGGCAGGCGGTTTGCCCGGCGGTTGTGCTGGCGGCGGAATTCCTCAGCCGCCATTTCGCATCGAGCAGTGCGTATTGCCCCGGTATCGAGTCGAAACGTTGGAAATCCACGCGTAAGACAGTTTTTTGCGGTGCAGCCGCGGATGACGAGGGGCGGGCATTCAACTGATCGATGAGCGCAGTCTGGATCTCCTCGGAGAGGCTGGCGCCCCACCATTCGGTTTCCAGAATGACCAGGCCGCTATTGCCCTCGCGAATAACGATTTGCGAGCGATCGACCTGCGCTGGCACCGTCACCCGCTCCAGGAGAATCTCCACCCCCGCTGGGCCGCGTGCGGTACTGGCTGGTTGCGCCGGGGTTAGCGTGTGGTAGTTGATCGGCGCGCTGCTGCACGCGCCAAGCAGGACGAAGAGCCCGATCAACAACATTTTCAACGTCAAAGGCATAGCGGATTACTCCTGTAATCAGTCCGCGATCAGGGTTGCAGATTGCGAGGCGTGGCGTTGTCGGGGCGGCCGCGAATCAGCGATTCCGGGTGCCGTCCGAGGTAGTCGGTCAAATCGCGTAACGAGCGCGACACGCGGCCCAGTTCGTTGAGAGTTTCGCTCAGCTGTTCGCGCTGCGGCGAATCTTCGCCCAAGGCCGAATTCGCCGATTGCAGGGTGCTACGTATTTCCTCCAGAGTCCCTTGCACGCCCGGTAGGGTCTGGCTGTTGAACTGTTTGAGGGTTTGCCGCAGCTCGGCCAGGTTGCCATCCAGGTTGCCGGCAATCCGCTCTAGCGGCAGGTTGTTGATCTTGTCGACCATCTGCTGCAGTTGCTCTTGAATCTTGTCCAGGCTGCCCGGCACGGTGGGTACCTGGATCGGCCGCTCAGATGGGTCGAAGGCGACCTTTTCCGCATCCGGATAGAAATCCAGCGAGATATACAACTGGCCGGTCAGCAGGTTGCCGGTGCGCGCCTGGGCGCGCAGGCCGTTTTCGACGAAGCTGCCAATCAGGCGGGTGACCGCTGCTTCGTCGTCTGGCGAATGGTGAAGCGCGCTAAGCATTTTTTGCTGGGCCGAGCCGAGGCGGCCCGGATAGATCACGGCATCGACCATGATTGGAAAGCTGCGGGTTTTTTCGTCGAAGTCGAGATTGATCGCGGTGACGTTGCCCATTTCGATGCCCATGAACTCTACCGGCGCATTAACGGCCAGGCCGCGCAGGGCTTGATCGAAGCGCAAGCGCAGGTGCTGCGCGCGGCCATTGGGCGGCGTGAGGGCGGTTTGCTGGTCGACGAACAGATCGAAGCGTTGGTTTTCGGCGGCGAGCGCGCCCTCTGCCGTGTCGTCAGGATCGAGGAAGGCGATGCCGCCGATCAGCAGCGCCGAGAGTGATTCGGTATTCACCGTCAGGCCATTGGCGCTCACCCCGACATCGATGCCGCTAGCATTCCAGAAGCGGGTGTTGACGGTGACGTACTTGTCGTTGGGGGACTGCACGAACACCCCTACATCGACGCCTTTGCCCTGCGCATCCAGCGCGTAGGACACCACTTGGCCGACCGGGATCTTGCGGTAATAAACCGGTGAGCCGACGTCCAACGAGCCCAGGTCCTTGGTGTGCAGGATGAACGTCTTGCCCTGCTCGCCGTAGGTAATCGGCGGCGGCGACTCAAGACCGGTGAACGCCTTGGCCTTGACCGGTGACTGACCGGCATCGGCGCCAATGAAGTTGCCCGAAAGCAGTGTGTCGACACCCGATACCCCGCCCGCGCCGATCCGCGGGCGGACCACCCAGAACAGCGAGTCCTTGCTGGCGAATGAATCGGCTTCCTTGGACAGTTTCACCGTTGCGGTCACGTACTTCTTGTCGCCACTCAGCTCGACCGCCGACACCTCGCCAATCACCACGCTGCGGTACTTCACCTGGGTTTTGTGCGCCGTCAGGCCCTCGCCGGTCTTGAAGGTGATGGTGATGGTCGGGCCAGCCTGAAGGATGTTGTTGACCACTAAGGAAAGGCCGATCAGCATCGCGACGATGGGTACGATCCAGACCAGCGAGATGTTCCAGCGCCGCGACTTGATCTGCGCCTGACCTGGCGCCGGGCGTGTTTGGTTTTCCTCAGTCATCGGTGCAGCTCCCCTCGGGTTCGGCGGTTTCCCAGATAAGACGTGGATCGAAACTCATGGCCGCTAGCATGGTGAACACCACCACCAGGCCGAAGAACAGAATCCCCAGGCGCGGCTCGATGTTGGCTAGCTCGCGAAACTGCACCAGGGCGGCCACCAACGCGACGACCAGGACATCCAGCATCGACCAATAGCCGATCAGCTCGACGAAGCGATACAGCTGCGAACGTTGCCGGCGCGCCCACAGGCTGCGGCGTTGCACGGTGATCAGCAACAGCGTCAGGGCGACGAATTTGATCGCCGGCACGCCGATGCTGGCGATGAAGATGATCAAGGCGATGTCCCAGGCGCCACTTTCCCAGAACTCGCTAACCCCTTCGGCGATGGTGCTTTCCGTGCCGCTGCCGAACATGCTGGTGTACATGATCGGCAGCAGGTTAGCCGGTACGTAGAACACCAGGGCGGTCACCATGAATGCCCAGGTCCGCGCGATGGCGTTGGTTTTACGTACGTGCAGGGTGGCGCCGCAGCGCTCGCAGTGATGCGGGTGTGCCGAGATGTCGCAGGCCTGGCCACAGCTATGACACAGGCACAAACGCAGGTCGGCCGCTCGTGGCGGCACGGTCATGCTCATAGGCGGTCCCATAAATCGCGGATGTCGCGGCCGGCGATGCGGATCAGCAGTATGCTCAGGGCGGCCAGGGCCACCAGGCCTATTCCGGGGATCACCGACAGCATGCCGGCGAGCTTGATCACGGCGACCAAGGCGCCGAGCAGGCAGACCTCGAGCATGCTCCACGGGCGCAGCGATTCGAGCCAGCGCATGCACAGGCTGAAGGCCGGCGAGCGCCGCGCGGCGACGGCAAAACTGAGGACCCAGACCAGCAGCGCGACCTGGACGATCGGCGCGACGATCACCGCGATAGCCGCGACCAGGGCGATGAAGGTGATCGGCCCGGCGCTGAGGACCAGCACCGAATCCCATAGTGTTGCGGCGTTGCTCAAGCCTTGCAGGCTGATGCTCATGACCGGGTAGACGTTGGCGAAGACCAGCAGAATCGCGGCGGTGACGCTGAGCGCCAGACGTTGCTGGATAGACAAACCGTCATGCCGTTGAAGAACCCCGCCGCACCGGACGCAAAGGGCTTTTTGGTGCTTGGTGAGAGCGGCTTGTTGATAGACGGAATCGCAGTACTCACAAATGATCAATCTATCGCTGCTCACCATGGCTCGCTCTCGCTGAAACGCTGCGCTAGGCCGGTCACAATATAGAACTGCTCCGCGATTGAGCAAGCGAGCGGGTCCGGCGATTCTTCGTCAGGCGGTCGGATGAGCTGGCTCGTCGCGTGCGGCCGATGGCGGTAATTGTCTCTTTAACCGCTGGCATGTCTGGCCGCCGTCCAGTTTGTCCGTGACGGCTGGGGATGAAACCCGCAAAATGCTGGTAATGCCCTGATTTCAGGGGATCATTGATCATCTCGCCAGTTAGCGCCGATGACCTGACCGCCCATGCGGTTTCTCTGGGCGGTCAGGTCGTTTACAGTTTTCTAGTTCCCATATTCTTTGACCTTTGAGTTAGCTATGCGAATGCGCCTGATGTTACTGGGCGGTGGTAATGCTCTCGGTCAGGCGCTGATTCGCCTGGGTGCCGAAGAAGACATTGGTTTCCTTGCCCCGCGTCCGCCCGAGGGGGGCTGGGATGCCGCCAGCCTTACGCAGTTGCTGGACTCCACCCGTCCCGATGCCGTGATCAACCTGGCTTATTACTTCGACTGGTTTCAGTCCGAAGAGGTCAGCGAGAGCCGTTTCGCCGCACAAGAGCGCGGTGTCGAGCGGCTCGCCGAGTTGTGCCAGCATCATCAGATTGTGCTGCTGCAGCCCAGCAGCTATCGAGTTTTCGACGGCTCACGTGCCACCGCCTACAGCGAGAAAGAAGAGCAGGTGCCGCTGGGCTTGCGTGGTCAGGCCCTCTGGCGCATCGAGCAGACCGTGCGGGCGACCTGTCCGCGGCATGTGCTGGTGCGCTTCGGTTGGCTGATGGACGACGATCCCTGCGGCTTGCTCGGGCGTTTTCTGCGGCGCGCCGAGAAGGGTGAAGAGTTGTTCTCCGCCGACGACCGGCGCGGCAACCCGACCCCGGTGGACGATGCCGCACGGGTGCTGATCGCGATAGCCAAGCAGCTCGATTGCGTGGCGCCGCTATGGGGTACCTACCATTACGGTGGCCACGAGGCGACCACCGCACTGGCGCTCGGTCAGGCGATTCTCAGCGAAGCGCGCACCTATCGGCCGGCGCTGTTCGACCATATCAGCCCGCAGCCGCACGCCGCACGCTCGGACGCCGCCGACGAGCCGCAACATGCGGTGCTGGCCTGCAAGAAAATCCTTCATACCTTCGGGATCAAGCCGCGCGCCTGGCGTGCCGGCTTGCCTGCCCTGCTGGATCGGTATTACCGCCATGTCTAATGCTCCCATTCTGATCACCGGTGGTGCGGGTTTTATCGGCTCGCATCTGGTCGATACCCTGCTGGGTCGCGGCCACGCGGTGCGCGTGCTGGATAACCTGTCCACCGGCAAGCCGGCCAATCTGCCGTTGGGCGATCCGCACCTCGAGCTGATCGAGGGCGATGTCGCCGACGAAGCTCTGGTGCGTCGCGCGATGCAGGGCTGCCAGGCGGTCGCCCATCTGGCCGCGGTGGCCTCGGTGCAGGCCTCGGTGGACGATCCAGTGAGCACCCATCGGAGCAATTTCATCGGTACCTTGAATGTCTGCGAAGCCATGCGCGAGCACGCCATCAAGCGCGTGCTGTTCGCGTCCAGCGCGGCGGTGTACGGCAATAACGGTGAAGGTCAGGCGATCGACGAAGACACCGGCAAGGCGCCGCTGACCCCGTATGCGGTGGACAAGCTGGCCAGCGAGCAGTACCTGGATTTCTACCGCCGTCAGCATGGCTTCGAGCCGGCGGTGTTCCGCTTTTTCAATATCTTCGGTCCGCGTCAGGATCCGTCCTCGCCCTATTCGGGAGTGATCAGCATCTTCACCGAGCGCGCGCGCGCCGGCCTGCCGATCACTGTGTTCGGCGATGGCGAGCAGACTCGCGACTTTGTTTATGTCGGCGACCTGGTGCAGGTACTGCACCAGGCGCTGGAAGCGCCGACGCTAGCGGTGGGCGCGGTGAACGTCGGACTCAATCGCGCGACCAGCCTCAAGCAATTGCTGATGGATATCCGTAGCGTGCTCGGCACATTGCCGGAGATCAGCTACGCCGCGGCGCGCGCCGGCGATATCAAGCATTCGCGGGCCGATAACCGGCGCCTGTTGGAGCGTTTCGACCTTCCCGTGACGACACCGATGACGGTCGGCCTGGCCCGCTTGCTGGGCCTTTGAGGCCACACAAAAAAAGCCGGCACATACGCCGGCTTTTTCTATCGCCTCAGCGCCGTCAGAACTTGTAACCGACGCCGACCATGTACACCCACGGATCGACGTCCACATCGACCTTGACCTTGCCGACCCCGGCCAGATCCGTGCTCGCGGTGGTGTCGATATCCATGTACCAGACCGAGGCGTTGAGCAGCATGTGGTCGGTCAGCATGTAATCGACGCCGGCTTGCATTGCCAGGCCCCAGGAGTCATCCAGCTCGAGATTACTGAAGCCTTGACTCTCGCGCTGGCTGGTCAGGTCCTCATCGAAAAACATCGTGTAGTTCAGGCCAGCACCGACGTAGGGCTGCACGCGTGACGTCGGAGCGAGTGGATAGTATTGCAGTGACAGGGTCGGTGGCAGGTGTTTGATGTCCGCCAGTTTGCCATCCAGGCCACCGAGGCCCTGGACCGCCACCTGATGCTGAAACGGCGTGGCCGCCAGCAGCTCGACGCCGACGTGGTCGGTGAGCATATAGGCGCCGCTTAGGCCCAGCTGGGTATCGCTGTCGAGGGTGGCTTTGGTGCCGGCGACGTTGCCGCCCGCAATCGACAGATCCGCACTGTTTTCATGCGGGTCGACCGTGGCGGCCCCGGCGCGGATGATTAAATCGCCTGCCTGGTGCGCCTGCGCCAGCGGCGTAGCAAGGCTCAGGGTCAGCAAGGAAGTGGTGAAGAGAGCGGTGCGCATGGTGGAACTCCAAGCAAGCTGAAAATTTGGTGGGGCCAATTTGACGGAGCGCAGCGGGGCGAATATTGATCCAACTCAATACAGCTGCGAATAAGCGACGGAATTTTATGAGCCAAATGGAATTAGGCTGTCATGCCTTGGCGGCAGTTCAAACGCATGGGAGCATGCCGCCACTGGCGGGAGAGGAATGAGCAATGCTGCGGATTAAGGGCATGATCGGCGATCTGCCGGTGGATCTGACTGTCGAGCTGGATGCGGCGGACTGGCAACAGCTAGCCGCGCATTTGCCGACTGTCCCGTCGATCGCGCCGGCCGCGGCACCCAACGCGCCGGTGACGGCGAGCGATGCGCAATGGCAAAACGCGCTGAGCCTGTTGCGTCAGGCCGGTGAGATGGAAGGGCCGGCCCTGCTCGCCGCGGTTAGCGCGTTGACGGGCGGGGCGGCCGCCGGCAAGCGCCTGCTGGTGCGCTTGCGGCATTGCCCGCAGGTGCATGTCGAAGGTGGCGGCGAAACGCCGTTGTACCGCTGGGTCGGCTAACGGCTTAGTAGAGCACCTGGTACAGCCGGCGTCGGTAGGCGATAACCAGCGGATGGTCGCCGCCAAGCAGATCGAATACCTGCAGCAGGGTTTTGTGGGTGAGCCCGTCGGCATAGCTGCGGTTGCGCACGAACAATTTCAGCAAGCCATCCAGCGCCGCGTCGTATTGCTGGCGGGCGAGTTGGTGGATGCACAGTTGATAGGCTGCTTCGTCGTCTTCGGCATTCTGCGCTAGGCGGCTTTTCAGCAGCGCAGCGTCCGGCAGGTCGGCGACCTGGTGTAAAAAGGTCAGCTGCGCGCGGGCCGCAGCCAGCGCCGCTTTATGTTCGTCGCCTTTGACTGCGCCAAGCACCGTTTCCGCCTCTCCCAGTTCACCGCGCTCGGCCAGGCAGCGCGCATACAGAATCAGCGCGACCGGCTGCTCGCTGTTTTCGCTGAGCAGGGCTTGCAGCAGGCTTTCCGCTTCGCCGAACCGGTCTTCGGCGAACAGCGCCTGGGCCCGCTCCAGCGGATCGTCGGTGGCTGGTGCCGGGGCCTGCACATGCGGTTCGAGCATGGCGCGGACCGCCGACTCCGGTTGCGCGCCGGCAAAGCCGTCGACCGGCTGACCGTCCTTGAACAGCACCACGGTCGGCAGGCTGCGGATGCCGAAGCGGGCGACGATCTCCTGCTCGAAATCGCAGTTGACCTTGGCCAGCAACAATTCGCCCTGGTAGCTCTCGGTCACCTGGGCGAGCAGCGGCATCAGGGCCTTGCAGGGCGCGCACCAGTCGGCCCAGAAGTCCACCAGCACGGGCTTGTGGAAGGAGTTCTGGATCACCAGTTGATCGAAGTCGGCGGCGCCGGATACGTCGAAGATATAAGGGCTGTCGCTCATGGTCGGTCTCGAGTGGCGTAATGCTGATGACTATAAATGCGGGCGTTTGGCGGCGGATACAAGTAGCCCGGATGCATCCGGGGTAATGAGAGACGCTGCTTCCCGGATTACATCCGGGCTACGGGCGCTGCGCGTGATACAGGCTGACCCGGCGGAACTCGGCGGGTTCGGCCAAGTCCGGCCAAGTACAGGCGTCGAGCGCAGCCAGGCGCTGATACAGCGGGTGCTGGAAGTCGCGCACCCGTGAGTCAGCGACCAGCGCTTCGCGGCCGCGGCTGAGGAACTCATCGAGCAGTGGCAGATTGGCGCGATCGTAGAGCACGTCGGCGACGATGATCAGGTCGAAGCGATCCGCCTCGGCGAAGAAATCCGCCGAATAACTCAGCGTCACGTCATTCAGCTCGGCATTCGCGCGGCAGGCAGCGAGGGCCAGCGGGTCGAGGTCGCAGGCCACCACTTCGGCCGCGCCGGCCTTGGCCGCGGCAATCGCGGCAACCCCGGAGCCGGCGCCGAAATCCAGCACGCGCTTGCCGCGCACCCACTGCGGATGCTCGGCCAGCCAGCGGGCCAGGACCAGGCCGCTGGCCCAGCAGAAGCACCAATACGGCGGCTCGTCGAGAATCAGCCGGGTTTCCTCGGGACTGAACTCGCGATCCATATTGGCGGCGTCGATCAGCCACAGCCTGAGGTCGGTGCCGGGCAAGGTTTCGGCGACCAGCCGGGAGTCGCCGAGCAGCTCGCTGAGCGCCGCCTGCAGCGCGGCCGGAGCCTTCATGGCGCGGGCGCCAGCTGCAGGGTGCCGAGCGCCTGGGTGGTCGGCGTGCTGATGCGCCGCGCCGGCAGCTGCAGGATCAGCATCCCGGCTTGGCTGACCCGCCCGCGCAACTCGACCCGTGCGCCTTGGGGAAACGCTTCGGGGTTGAAGCTCAGGCGAAACGGCAGCACGGCGCCCGAGCCCTGCAGTTCGATATTGCCGAGCAGGCGCTGCGGACGGTCGCGCTCGTCGATCACCAGCAGCGCCAGTTCCACCGTGCTGCCCGCCGGCGCGCCGGCGAGGCTGCCGCTGAGTTCGCGCAGATGCGCCGGCAGCGGGGCGACCACCGGGGCGGCGGGCTTCGCCGCTGAGATAGTGGGCGTCACGGACTTGGGCGCCGGTGAAGAGCAGGCAGCGAGCAGGCAGGTAGCGGCGAGGAGGGCGGAGCGGCGCAACGGCATGGTGGGAATTCCAATCACGGCAACAACGGTGGGCGCCTATATACCGCATGCCAGGCGGGTTGTCTTGCTGACTCGATGCGCTACCATGGCCGCTCCATCCCGCATCGCCAGCCTCCTATGCACTGTCCTTTCTGCGCCGCCAATGACACCAAGGTAATCGACTCGCGCCTGGTCGCCGAGGGCGAACAAGTTCGTCGCCGCCGCGAATGCCTGGCCTGCGGCGAGCGCTTCACCACCTTCGAAACCGCCGAGCTGGTGATGCCGCGCCTGATCAAGCAGGACGGCAGCCGCCAGCCCTTCGATGAAGACAAGCTGCGCGCCGGCATGCAGCGCGCCCTGGAGAAGCGTCCGGTGAGCATCGAGCGCCTGGAGGCGGCGATTGCCCACATCAAGCATCAGCTGCGCGCCACCGGCGAGCGGGAAATCAAATCGCTGGTGCTCGGCGAGTTGGTGATGACCGAGCTGCAAAAGCTCGATGAAGTTGCCTACATCCGTTTCGCCTCGGTGTATCGGCGCTTCCAGGATCTCAACGAGTTCCGCGAGGAAATCGACCGCCTGGCCCGCGAGCCGTCCAAGCAATGAGTGACAACGCCACGGACGCCCTCGACGCCCGCTACATGAGCCGCGCGCTCGAGCTGGCCCGCAAGGGCCTGTATTCCACTCATCCGAATCCGCGCGTCGGTTGTGTCGTCGTGCGCGACGGGCAGATTGTCGGCGAAGGCTGGCATGCCCGCGCCGGAGAGCCGCATGCCGAAGTACACGCACTGCGCCAGGCTGGCGAGCGCGCGCGGGGCGCGACGGCCTACGTCACGCTCGAGCCATGCAGCCATCACGGCCGCACCCCGCCGTGCGCCAATGCGCTGATCGATGCCGGCGTGGCGCGGGTGGTGGCGGCCATGCAGGACCCTAATCCGCAGGTCGCCGGACGCGGTTTGCTGCGCCTGGCCGAAGCCGGTATCGCGGTGCACAGCGGCGTGCTGGAAGGCGAGGCGCGCACCCTCAATGTCGGCTTCATCAAGCGCATGGAGCAGGGTGTGCCGTTCGTGCGGGTCAAGCTGGCGATGAGCCTGGACGGGCGCACGGCGATGGCCAGCGGCGAGAGCCAATGGATCACCGGAGCCGCCGCGCGCGCCGCCGTGCAGCGCTTGCGCGCGCGCTCCAGCGTGGTCTTGACCGGTGCCGACACGGTCCTCACCGATGCGGCACGGCTCACCGTGCGGCCCGATGAGTTGGGCTTGAACGCCGAGCTGACCGCCTTGGCGGTGACCCGCCCCCCTGTGCGCGTACTGGTCGATGGGCGCTTGCGGGTGCCGCTCGACGCACCGTTCTATCAGGCCGGCGCGGCGTTGGTGGCGACCTGCGCCGCGGCCTCGGCGCGCGACCGGTTTCTCGCCGAAGGCCACGAGCTGCTGGCGGTGCCGGGCAGCAACGGGCATGTCGACTTGCGCAAATTGCTCGCCGAACTGGCCGCGCGCGGCGTCAACGAAGTCCTGGTCGAGGCCGGCCCACGCCTGGCGGGTGCCTTTGCCCGGTTGGGCCTGGTCGACGAATACCAGCTGTTCGTCGCCGCCAAGTTCCTCGGCTCCAGCGCCCGGCCGTTGCTCGACCTGCCGCTGGCGCGGATGGCCGAGGCGCAGGAGCTGCAAATTCGCGATATCCGTGCGGTCGGCGATGACTGGCGAATCATCGCCACCCCCAAGGCTCTCGGGTAATTCCGTAGGCGTCGGGGCGCCCCAGCGGGTGGCGCTTTTATGCATCTGCAGCGCAAATATGATAAAAACACGCACGGCCACCCCATCGGGTGGCCGTAACGTTCTCAGGGCGGGGTGTAAGTCCCCACCGGCGGTAATGACACGCAAGGTGTCTAGCCCGCGAGCGCCTTTCCGGCTACGGAAAGGGTCAGCAGACCCGGTGTGATCCCGGGGCCGACGGTCATAGTCCGGATGAAGAGAGAACGGGATTGCCGTGCGGGCCATGGGTCCGTGCTTGCACCCATTCGATCCGATGCCCTGTTTTGATCAAAAACAGGAGTTGTGCATGTCATTCCTTATCACCCCGATCCGTGCTCCGGAGGACCTATGTTCACCGGCATAATCGAAGCCCTCGGCACTATCCGCGCGCTCAGCCCGAAAGGCGGCGATGTGCGCGTGCAAGTCGCGACCGGCAAGCTCGACCTTTCCGACGTCAAACTGGGCGACAGCATTGCCGTTAATGGCGTGTGCCTGACGGCCGTGGAACTGCCCGGCGATGGCTTCTGCGCCGATGTCAGCCGCGAGACGCTGGCCTGCACCGCGTTCATTGGCCTCAAGGCCGGCAGCGTGGTCAACCTGGAGAAGGCGCTGACCCCCAGCAGCCGTCTCGGTGGGCATCTGGTCAGCGGCCATGTCGACGGGGTCGGCGAAGTCATCGCCCGCGCCGATAACGCCCGCGCCGTGCAATTCACCCTCCGTGCGCCACGCGAGCTGGCCAAGTACATCGCCCTCAAAGGCTCGATCACCGTCGACGGCACCAGTCTGACCGTCAATGCGGTGAACGGCGCCGAGTTCGAGCTGACCATCGTCCCGCATACTTTGAGCGAGACCATCATGGCCGACTACCGTCCGGGTCGCCTGGTCAACCTCGAGGTCGATCTGCTGGCCCGCTACATCGAGCGCCTGCTGCTCGGCGACAAGGCCGCCGAGCCGAGCGCCTCGGGCATCAATGCAAGTTTTCTGGCCGAACACGGCTACCTGAACAAGTAAAGGAATCGCCACGATGGCACTCAACAGCATCGAAGAACTGATCGAAGACATCCGCCAGGGCAAGATGGTCATCCTCATGGATGACGAAGACCGCGAGAACGAAGGCGACCTGATCATGGCCGCCGAATGCGTTAAGGCCGAGGACATCAACTTCATGGCCCGCTTCGCCCGCGGCCTGATCTGCATGCCGATGACCCGCGAGCGCTGCGAAACGCTCAAGCTGCCGCTGATGGCGCCGCGCAACGGTTCCGGTTTCGGCACCAAGTTCACCGTCTCGATCGAAGCCGCCGTAGGCGTCACCACCGGTATTTCCGCCGCCGACCGGGCGTGTACCGTGCAGGCGGCCGCGGCGAAGAACGCCAAGGCCGACGATATCGTTAGCCCCGGCCACATCTTCCCGCTGATGGCTCAGGCCGGTGGCGTGCTGGCGCGTGCCGGCCACACCGAAGCGGCCTGCGACCTGGCGCGGATGGGCGGCTTCGATCCGAGCGGGGTGATCTGCGAAGTGATGAACGACGACGGCACCATGGCCCGCCGTCCGGAGCTCGAAGCGTTCGCCGCCGAGCACGACATCAAGATCGGCACCATTGCCGACCTGATCCACTACCGGATGATCCACGAGCGCACCGTCGAGCGTATCAGCGAGCAACCGCTGGACACCGAAGTGGGCCAGTTCACCCTGGTCACCTATCGCGACGCTGTGGAAGACACCGTGCACATGGCGCTGACCCTCGGCCGCATCAGCCCCGAGGAGCCGACCCTGGTGCGGGTGCACAACATGGAGCCGCTGCGCGACCTGTTCATGGTCAACCAGCCAGGGCGCTGGAGCTTGCGCGCGGCGATGGCCAAGGTGGCCGATGCCGGTAGTGGCGTGGTGCTGCTGCTGGGTAACCCGCTCACCGGTCCGGAACTGCTCGCCCACCTCGGCCGTCAGCAGCCGCCGAGTCCGGCGACCTATAGCACGGTCGGTGCCGGCTCGCAGATCCTTCGCGACCTCGGCGTGCGCCAGATGCGCCTGATGAGCTCGCCGATGAAGTTCAACGCGATATCCGGTTTCGACCTAGAGGTTGTAGAATACCTGCCCTCTGAATAAGGCCCGCAGCTGCTGCGGCCCACGGGGCGCCCCATTGCGCCCCTTTTTCATCTTTACTCCCTGAATCTGCTCTTTACAGACGAGAACGCTCATGACCCTGAAGACCATCGAAGGTACTTTCATCGCCCCCAAAGGCCGCTACGCCCTGGTGGTTGGCCGCTTCAATAGCTTCGTGGTCGAGAGCCTGGTAAGCGGCGCAGTCGATGCGCTGGTACGCCACGGCGTGAGCGAAAGCGACATCACCATCATTCGCGCCCCGGGTGCCTTCGAGATTCCGCTGGTCGCCCAGAAAGTCGCTCAGCGTAGCGAGTACGACGCCATCATCGCCCTTGGCGCGGTGATTCGTGGCGGCACGCCGCACTTCGAATACGTCGCCGGCGAATGCACCAAGGGCCTGGCCCAGGTGTCCATGGAGTTCGGCGTACCGGTGGCCTTCGGCGTGCTGACCGTTGATTCCATCGAACAAGCCATCGAACGTTCCGGCACTAAAGCCGGCAACAAAGGTGCCGAAGCGGCACTCTCGGCCCTGGAAATGGTCAGCCTGCTGGCGCAGCTGGAGGCCAAGTGATTAGCGACGACAACGACAGCTTCAACCCACAGCCGGAGAAGCGCCCCAACGCGCCGACCGGCAAGCTCGCCGCGCGTCGTCAGGCGCGCAGCCTGGGCATGCAGGCGCTGTATCAGTGGCAGATGGCTGGCCAATCGCTGAACGAAATCGAAGCGCAGTTTCGCGTCGACAACGATTTCAAAGCCGTCGACGGCGCTTACTTCCGCGAGATTCTGCACGGGGTGGCGACCAACAAGACCGAGATCGATGATGCGCTGCTGCCCTGTTTGGACCGCACTCTGGAAGAACTCGATCCGGTCGAGCTGGCCATTCTGCGGCTGTCGACTTACGAGCTGCTCAGGCGCATCGACGTGCCGTACCGCGTGGTGATCAACGAGGGCGTCGAGTTGGCCAAGGTGTTCGGCGCCACCGACGGACACAAGTTCGTCAACGGTGTGCTGGACAAGCTGGCGTCCACGCTGCGCGCCGCCGAAGTGAATTCGGCCAAGCGCTAACGACCTGGCGCCTGCGGAAGTAGCCCGAGTGCTCTTTTGTAGGGGCCGGCCCGTGGCCCGGATGCAATCCGGGAGCGAAGCGGCGGGTTTCCCCGGATTTCATCCGGGCTACATGGTTCGGGATTTCTGGCGTGGGTGAGTTCGAGCTGATTCGCCGTTACTTTGCCGCCGCGTCCTGCGCGCGCGCGGCGGCCGGCGTTGCCTTGGGCATCGGCGACGATTGCGCGTTGTTGCAGGTGGACGCTGGCGAACAGCTGGCGGTCTCCACCGACACCCTGGTTGCCGGGGTGCACTTTCCCGATTGTTGCGATCCTTTTCTGCTCGGCCAGCGTGCGCTCGGCGTCTCCGCCAGCGATCTCGCGGCGATGGGCGCTGCGCCGCTGGCCTTTACCCTGGCCTTGACCCTGCCGAACGCCGAGCCGGCCTGGTTGGAGGATTTTGCCCGGGGTCTCGACCAGATGGCGCAGGCCTGCGGTCTGGCGCTGGTCGGTGGCGATACCACCCGCGGCCCGCTGAGCCTGACCCTCAGCGTATTCGGGCGGCTGCCCGCCGGCCAGGCCTTGACCCGTAGTGGCGCGCGTCCGGGTGATCTGCTGTGTGTCGGCGGCACGCTCGGCGATGGGGCCGGTGCCTTGCCGTTGGTGCTCGGTCAGACGCAGGCCGCGGCAGCCGTCGCCGAACTGCTGCTGGCACGCTATTGGGCACCGCAACCACAGTTAGCGCTCGGTCAGTTGCTGCGTGGCAAAGCCAGTGCGGCGCTGGATATTTCCGATGGCCTACTCGCCGACTGCGGGCACATCGCCCGCGCCTCTGGCGTCGCCTTGCTGATCGAGCGCGAGCGCCTGCCGCTCTCGCCGGCGCTGCTGGCCCTATGCGGGCGTGAAGCAGCCCTGGCCCATGCGCTTGGCGGTGGCGACGATTACCGTCTGGCGTTTACCCTGCCGGCAGAGCAGCTGGCCGCGGTGCAAGTAGCCTGGCCGGAAGTGGCTGTGATCGGCCGGGTCGCGGCGGGTGAGGCTGTGCAGCTGCTGGACGCCGATGGCCAGCCGCTGGCTTTGCCCGAGACGGGCTATCAGCATTTCCGGCCATAGTCGTGCGGACGGCTATGGCGCAAACGCGTGTGAAGCAGGCAGGCCTTGTAGGCGATGCCTGCCGCAAGATGACGGGTAGGGTGGGTTAGCCGCAGGCGTAACCCGCCAACCTTGCAGGACAACGGTGTTCATGGCCACACCGCAGGGGTTACACCGCTACGCGGCTAACCCGCTCTACAAAAGCCGTGCTCAAACTTAACAGGCCATAGCCTCTAGGAACTTTGCGTGCCCGAACATCCCGATCAAGCTCCCGCCCAGCCGGTACCACACTCGGTATGGCATAACCCTTGGCACTTCCTGGCCTTCGGCTTTGGTTCCGGGACGTTGCCGAAAGCCCCAGGCACCTGGGGCTCGTTGGTCGCGCTGCCGTTCGTCCCGCTGTGGCAACTGCTGCCGGACTGGGGCTACTGGCTGATGCTCGGGCTGACCATGCTGTTCGGCTTCTGGCTGTGCGGCAAAGTTGCCGATGACCTGCGCGTGCACGATCACGAAGGCATCGTCTGGGACGAAATGGTCGGCATGTGGATTACCCTGTGGCTGGTGCCGGAGGGCTGGCAATGGCTGCTCGCGGGCTTTGTCGTGTTCCGCATTTTGGATATCCTCAAGCCTTGGCCGATCCGCTGGATCGATCGCCATGTGCATGGCGGGGTCGGCATCATGCTCGATGACATCCTGGCCGGGGTGTTCGCCTGGTTGACCATGCAACTGCTGGTCTGGGCTGTCGCCCTGTGGGGATAGTGTTTCAAGGAGTCGTATGCGTAGTTGGATAGGGACATTGCTATGCGTGCTGGGCCTGAGCCTGACGGCATCGGTGCAGGCGCACACCGCCACGGGCACGATTCGCGTGGCCAGCGAAGTGTGGTCCGGTTATACCGAGGCCGATGGCAGTGGCCTGGCGTGGGACGTGTTGCGCAAGGTGTTCGGCCCGGCTGGCGTCGAGTTGCATACCCGCAGCGTGCCGTATACCCGCGCGGTCGGCCTGGTGAAACGCGGCGAGGCGGATGCTTGGGTCGGCTCCTATCTGAATGAAATCGACGGCGCAGTGGTCTATCCGCTCTGGCATTTCGATGCCGATCAGATCTACGCACTGGGCCGGGCCGACGAAGCAGCGGTGAATCTGGATAACCTCGGCGATTTCCGCCTGGTGTGGATGCGCGGTTATGCGTTCGCTAAATATCTGCCGAATCTGACCCACTTCGAGGAAATCCAGCGACGTGGCGGTATTCTGTCGATGCTCGATCTCGAGCACGCGGACTTCTATATCGATGCCCGTCCAGAGATCGAGCAGGTACTGCAAGCCGCGAAGAATCCCGCCGCCTACCGGATCACTCCGCTGACCCAGTTGCGTCTGTACCTGGCTTTTGCCGATACCCCGCACGGACGGACGCTGGCCAAGTTGTTCGATGAGCGCATGGCCGTGCTGGTGAAGTCCGGGGAACTGCGGCCGGTGTTCGCACGCTGGCACTATCCCTATCCCTTCGTCGATACGCCTGAAGAGACGCCCCATGCGCTGCCTTGATCTACTTGCCGTCGTTCTGCTGCTGTCCGCCAGTGCGCTGCAAGCCGCGCCACAGGTGCAGGTGGTTGGCTTGTTTCCAGGCGCTGCGGTGCTCAAAGTCGATGGCCAGCGCAAGTTGGTCAAGGTCGGCCAGACCGGCCCCGGCGGGGTGCAAGTGATCAGCGCCGACAGCCGTGGCGCGGTCCTGCGTATCGATGGCGTGGACAGCGCTTACAGCCTTAGCCGCGAATACGGTGATGGCGGTTATGCCGTGCCGAGCAAGCAGCAGCTGAGCATTGCCAAAGGGGTGGGTGGGCATTACTGGGTAGCGGGCTCGATCAGCGGCCAGCCGGTGCAGTTCCTGGTCGACACCGGCGCCACCTCGATCGCTCTCAACGATGGCCAGGCGCGCCGCCTGGGTCTGGACTATCGCGTGCAGGGTCAGCGGATGCTGGTGAGTACTGCCAGCGGCACGGCCAATGCGTGGCGGATCAAGCTCGATCGGGTCAAGGTCGGCAGCCTCGAACTGCTCGGCGTCGAGGCGATGGTCCTGGAAGGCAACGCGCCGACTGAGGCGCTGCTAGGCATGAGCTTCCTCAACAGGGTCGGCTGGCGCGAAGAGCAGGGCGTGCTGATGCTGGAGTCTAAGCACTGAGCGGTAGCTGGCACACGCGGACAAGCGTCGCGGTCGTTTCCCGGTAGGGCGTACTCGCGCAGCAGTACGCCAGTGTGGTCAGCCTGTAACGGCGGACTGTTCGCTGCGCTCCGGTCCGCCCTACACCGGGGCTCCAGTCGCCTACAAGTAACGACTCCAGAGCAATTTGGCCTGACTGATCTGGCCGCTCGGGCTGTCGGCACTCGGGTCGCAATCGGTTTGGCACGGTTGCGTGCCGCCCCCCATGTCCGGGATGTCGCCTGGGTCGTAGCCGCTGGGTAGGTTGCGCAGGTCGATGGTGGTCCTGCCGCTCCAGTTATTGCTGCCCGCGCCACCCTGGCTGGCCGCCGTCACCTGGCCATTGATCATGGTGTCGCCACCGGTTTGCAGCAGATTGCCGGCGATCACGCTGCCGTAGATCTTCGAGGACGCGCCGAGGTTGATGTTGCCGCCGCTGAAGGTATTGCCGACGAAGCCGCCGGCGAGCAGGGCGATATTGCCCAGAGCATTGGGTTTGAGTTGCTGGGCGGCGGTATCGCAAAAGTTGGTCGGGAACAGCGGGGCGTAGAAGGTGCTGGTGCAGATATTCGCGTAGCCGGCGAAGTTGATCGCGAAGGTGCGATGGCTGCTGCTGGCGATGTTGCCGGTGGCCAGGATGCTGTTGCGGAACTTGCCGTTGGACAGTTCGACATTGCCCTCAAACCACAGCGCGCCAGGGGCGACCACCACCGCTTCGTTCGGGGTGCCCTGGGGCGGTGTGGTATCGGCGGGCGAGTTGCCTTCCAGCCGCCATGTGCCGTTGTTGAAGGTGATGCTCTGGGCATTTTCCGAGTTGCCGCGGGTGAGCCGGCGCAGGGTGGCCATGCCCGGCCCGGTGCAGGTGCCGCTGACCACCGTGCTGCACTCGTCGCGGCAGAAGCCACCGCCATCCAGCGCGGCACACAGATATCCCCACTTATCGCCGCCTTGTTTGATTCTGCCAATCCGGTAGCTGCCGTCGGCGATGCCGTTGACGTTCTTCACGCCCACCTGGATCTGCCCGTTGCGGAATTCGAAGACGTAGTTGGCCGAATCCTTCAGTTCATAGGCATCGACGTTGGGCTTGGGCAGGCTGAACGGTTGCAGCGGGGTCATCAGCAGCACGGTGACTGCGGTCGGGGCGCTGATCTTGGCCGGCGCCACCGGGCAATTGAAGGTCGCCCGGCCGGCGCGGATGCTGTTGAAGTTGTTCCAGTTGACCGAGGCGCAGAACACGTCGGCCTGGCTGTTCATCGCGCGAATGATCGGGAAACCGCTGGCGGTAATGTTGCCCACCGCGTTGGCGGTGGCGGTGGTGCCATTGCTGATGTTGATGGTCTTGCCGGCGGTGAAGGTGCCATGGCTGCCGCCGCTGCTGGCGTTGATTGCACCCAGGGCGTTGGCGGTGCCGACGCTGCCGTTGCTGATAAGGATGTCGCCATTGGCGAAGATCGCTCCCTGAGTGCCGCCGCTGTTGATATTCACATTGCCGACCGCCGAGGCCTTGAGCGCGGTGGCCGAGCCGCCGAGAGCGATGTTGCCGTTGGCGAACAGTTCTTCGACGGCAATGGCGCTGCCGATGTTGATGTCGCCGGTGGCGCGCAGGGTCTTGATGCCGGTGATCGAGGCATTGTTCAGGGTCGCGTTGCCGTCGACGTTGAACTTCGCCGCGTTGCCGCCTTTGACGTCGATGCCGCCCGTCATGTTCAGGTCGCTGTAGATGTTCAGCACATCGGTCCACGGTTCGTGCGGTTTCGCTGCGTTGGCCCCGGCGACCACCGCAAACACCGCCTGGATGGTCGAGGTGGCGCGCGCCGCGTTGTCCTGGTTGCGGATGTTGGCGGTCACGGTGTAACGCTTTTCCGTCGCCCCGGATGCCGGCGGCAGGTTGCTGACGATCTTCGCCTGCAGCGTGCTGGTGCCGACCTGCATGTCGATCTGATTGTTCGCCAGCAGCGCGCCCAGCGCAGTTTCGTCGAGCTGTTCCAGATAGCTGCGGAAGATCTCCAGACCCGCCCAGGCGCCGGCCTGCGCGTGGGTGCTGGCATGCATCGCGGCCTGTTTTTCCTGGGTGCCGCGCACCGCATGCACCACACCGAGGGCGGTGACGGTGAGGGCCATGCCGACCAGAACGACAATCAGAATGGTCGCCATGCCGCGCTGGCGGCCGGGCATCCGGCGCGGGTATCGGATCATGCGGTGCATAGCCGGCTACTCCGTGATGTTCGGTAGGCAAATGCTGTAGCTCAGCGGCGCGATGCCGCTGGTGCCAGCCAGCTGTGCACTGCTTGGCGCGCTGAGGGTGACTTGTGGATGTCGCGCCTTGGCGCCGACGCCGAACGGTGCGCAATCCAGGCTGGCGATGCTGAAGGCGATCAGCGGCTGCGGTGCGGCCTGTTGCGTGGCGGGGACCTGCAGCTTGGCCAGCTCGCTGCGCACGCTCCAGTTCAGTCCGCCCAGGCTGGCGCCGGCGCTGCAGCCGCTGTCGGCTTGCAACAGGGTGAACAGGCGTACCGGCTTGCCGGTATTGGCGTCGCTGCCGGCGCGGTCGACCAGGCCGCGACACTGGTAGCCGGCAGCGTCCAGATAACGCCAGAGCAGGGCGCTGGGATTGCTGCCGTCGAGACTGATCGCGGTTTTCTGCAAATGCTGCGAGCCGATGGTGTCGATGCCGAAGCCGGCGCTCTGCAGTTCCAGCTGCGCGGTGAGCAGCCCGGCAGCGAGCTGGCCGTCTTGATTGGCGTCCTGGGTGGCGACGACCGCGGTCTGCACCAGATTCTTGTACAGACCGAGCATCGCCAGGATGCATACGGTCGACAGCAGCATGCCGATCATCAAGCTGATCAGGCTCACGCCACGTTGCTGCCGATTAGTCATAGCGCACCGCCGACGCGGACTTCGCCGCCCAGGCTCGGATCGCTGACCGACAGGACCAGCGGGCCCTGGATGCCGACCAGGCTTTTGCGCGCGCTGTCGGTAGCCTTGCCGACGGAGGCGGCCAGGTTGCTGTTGCAGCCGCTGACCGTGACCCGCAGGGTCAGCGGATTGGGTAGCTGAATGCTCGGCGCGCTGGCGCACAGATCGAGCGTGCCGCTGCCGTTGCGTTGCAGCAGGTCGCGCATCTGGCTGATGGCGAGGTTCTGCAAATTCATATCCTTCTGGCTGACCGCCACCCGCGAGCTGGTGTAGACCAGGCCGAGGCCGACGATCGCCATCAGCAGCATGCCGATCAGTGCTTCGATCAACGCGTCGCCACGCTGCCGTTTAGCAGGCCGTTGAAAAACTACCTGCGTTGCCGATACGGCGTTAAAAACGGCCTCAAAATGCTCATTTACAACGCGTAAACTGCGCTTTTTCGGCCGTTTTTGCCTTGTCTCGGCTGCCTCGGCTACATTTTTCAACGGCCTGCTAGTTGAGCGTGAACGTGACATGTTCACTCCCTGCCGCGAGGGCAAACGATTGGTTGGTGCTGCAACCGCCGCTGGCCAGGACCATGGCTTTGCTGTCGAACGCCAGGCAGCTGAACGTGGCGCCAGCGGTCTGCACGCTGACCTGTGCGGGCAATTGCGCGCTCCAGATCTGCGCGCTGCTGCAACTGGCCGGGCTGTCGGCGGAGGCGGCTTCATGCAGGCTGAGGCGCCGGTTTGGATCCAGGCACAGCGCCGCCACCGGCTGGGCATCAATGACCCCATAGCGATTGCGCAAGGCGTGCGCCTTGGCGCGGGCGATGCCTTGGCTGAGCACACCCTCGGCATCGCGCACCTGGGCGCTGTTCGACCAACTGATGGTGAAGGGGCCGGCGAGCATCGCCAGCAGGCCGATCAGGGCAATGGTGATCATCAGCTCGATCAAGCTGAAACCTGCCTGACGCTTCACAGCCAGTTACCGTTGTAGGCCCCGCAGCTGGCAATAGTGCGTACGTTGCCGTTGGTCAGGGTGATGATGCAGCCAGCCAGGCGCCCGCTCGAGCCAGTGGCGGTAAGGGTGTAAGCGCTCGCCGCCGAATTGACGCTATAGGCGAAGCTGGCTTCCGCTGGCTGCCAACCGGGGAACGCGGTTTTGGTGGCGCTGGTATCGGCGGGCGTGGCGACCGGATAGGCGAGAGTGCGCTGGTAGGCGTTTTCCAAATTCAGGCTGAGTCCAACCAGATCGGCCTGCGCCGCCTTGATGCGGCCCTTGGCGATATACGAGTCATAGGCCGGCAGGGCGATGCTGGCGAGGATGCCGATGATCGCGATGGCGATCAGCAGTTCGATCAGCGTGAAACCCTGAGAAGAACGGATGGTTCTGGGCATGGGCGAATCCTCCTTGCCGTTGCAACGGTACGCCGATGCGCTAAAAAGTGTGATCCAGTTATCATTATTGTTGACCTTAAAGTCAGCGCCTGCGTTGATCCAGGGCAGCATTTGCCGCCATTCGTCCAGGCAAACTGTGCGTGTTGTGGTCGAGGGCCTGCGAGGGCTGGTTATGAACATCGAGCGTTTCGCTCGTTCTCAGAACCTGTCTACGATCTGCTGCGCGTCGGCCATCCGGCGTTGAAACCGGGCTCAGAATGCTCATTTACAACGCGTAAACTGCGCTTCTTCACCCGATTTCGCCTTGTATGGCTCTAGCTCGCGAGATCGTAAACAGGTTCTCAGCAGGTTTCTGCCTGCCTTACCGCGACGGGCTGCTGGTACAATGCCGGCCCTTTAAATTTTCCGATTTCGAGACAGGAGCTTCCGGTGTCCATCGTTTTTGTCGCCGCTTCGCAACTGCCGACGCCGTTCGCCGTGTTCACCATGCATGGCTTCCTCGAGGAAGCGACGGGCCGCGAGCACGTCGTGTTGACGCTCGGTGATGTGGCCGACGGCGAGCCTGTACTCGGCCGCCTGCACTCCGAATGCCTCACCGGTGATGCGCTGTTCAGCCTGCGCTGCGATTGCGGTTTTCAGCTCGAAGCCGCGCTGCGTGCGATTGCCGAGGAAGGTCGCGGCGCGCTGCTGTATCTGCGCCAGGAAGGCCGCGGCATTGGCTTGCTCAACAAGATCCGCGCCTATGAGCTGCAAGACGGCGGCGCCGATACCGTCGAAGCCAACGAGCGTCTGGGCTTTGGCGCCGACCAGCGCGACTACGCGATCTGTCTGCCGATGCTCAAGCACCTCGGCATCAGTTCGCTGAAGCTGATGACCAACAATCCGCGCAAGGTCAAAGGCCTCAGCGAGTTGGGCATCCAGATCAGCCGCCGCGTGCCGCTGCAGATCGCGCATAACCCGCACAACCAGAAGTACCTCGCCACCAAGGCCGGCAAACTCGGTCACTTGCTTGGCAACCTGCACCAAGGCGAGGAGAAGAGGAAAGCGCGTGAGCCGTGACCAGCAGCGTCGCCGCCTGGCGCTTGAGTGGTGGCTGTTCGTGGCGCTGGGGTTGGCGCCCTGGCTGCTGACCTGGTTGTTCGAGGCGGGCGCGCCGTCGCCGCTGGCCATGCCAGTGTTTATCGCCGGGCTGCTGGCGATGTTCGTCAGCCTGCCGCTGTTTCGCCGCTACAAACATGCCTTGATCGCCACGCAAAAGGCCTTCGATAGCGACGCCGAAAGCAGCGCGTGGCAAACCCTCGGTCAGGTTCGTCGCAAGGCGCTGATCGGCGCCGTAATGCCGGCGTGGATCGCCGCCCTGGGCCTGCTGGTCGGCCTCGAAGGCCTGCCCAAATTGCTCTTGGTCTGCGCCAGTCTGGTGCTCCTGTCGCTCTACCGCATCCCCCGCCAACTGCGCTGATGCGTGCCCTGTTCGTCTGCCTGCTGCTGATCCTGGCTGGCCCGCTCAAGGCAGCCGAGCGGGTGATCAGCCTGGCGCACTCACTCTCGGAAATCATGCTCGAGCTGGACGCCGGCGACTTGCTGGTCGGTGTGCTGGATGGTGACGAGCGCCCGCCGGCGTTGGCGGCACTGCCGTCGGTGGGGCGTTATGGGCAACTCGAACTGGAAACCCTGCTGAGTCTCAAGCCCGACCTGATCCTGATCGCGCCGGGCAGTGTGCCGCTGGCGCAGCAGGAGCAGCTCAAGCACTTCGGCCTTCCCCTGTATGTCGTCGCGCCGCGTCGCCTCGAGCAACTGGCCAGCGAGTTCGCCGCCATCGGTGAGCGCATCGGTCGCCCAGAGCAGGGCCGCAAGCTGGAGGCGCGCTTTCGTCAGGGTCTCGACGCGTTGCGCACTCGCTATCACCGCGAGCAACCGCTGCAGGTGTTCTATCAGGTCTGGCACAGGCCGCTGTACACCATCGGCGGCGGCCAGGTGATCAGCGACGCGCTGGAGGTCTGCGGGGCGCGCAACGTGTTCGCCGGTCTCACCCAGCCGGCGCCGCAGGTCGGCATCGAAGCGGTGCTGCAACGCGACCCGCAGGTGATCCTCGGCGGCACGCAGGCCGAACTGGATATCTGGAAAAGCTGGCCGCAACTCAGCGCGGTGCGCCTGCAGCAAGTCTGGGAAGTACCCGACAAAGGCCTGGAGCGACCAAGCTTCCAGATGCTCGGCGCCCTGGAACAGCTTTGTCAGGTGTTGGCCAAGGCCAGGTAATCAGGGCGACGGTGTTCCCGGATTGCATCCGGGCTACGCCGCTGTGGCTCGCTCCTACCGGGTAAGTCCGTAGGGTGGGTGAAACCCGCAGGCCGGGGATTGGATCTGGCGGGTTGCACCCGCCCTACGAAGGTGTTCCAACCCGTAGGATGGGTGGAGACGCGCAGCGACGATGCCCATCGCACACCCTCGATGGGCATCGCTGCGCTCAACCTGCGCCGACCCATCCTACGCGCTGCGCACCGGTGGATGTGAGGAGCGACATCCACCCTACAGGTCCGACACTGCGTAGCCCGGATGCAATCCGGGAGCCGGCTCAGCCCGTAGGGCGGGTGCAACCCGCGCGCCGTGGAATGATCTGGTGGATTGCCTTCGTTTTCGAATTACAGCGCCGGCGTCCAGGTCACCGCAAACAGCGCGGTACGGCCCGGCGTGTTGTAGCCGAAACGGCCATTCGGGGTGCTGTAGTCGGCCTCGGCGTAGTCTTGGTCGAACAGGTTATCGAGCTTCACATCCAGCGCCACTTCCGGCGTCGCCTGCCAACTGCCGCGCAAGCCGAGTACGCCGTAGCCGGCCAGCTCCTCGTTATTGTCGGCATCGTCATAGCGGCCACTCACCGCGCGCCAGCCGGCACCCAGCGAGAACAGGCCGAAGCTGCGGTCAAGATCCAGGCTCAAGGTGCGCTTGGCGCGGCGGGCCAGGGTGTGGCCGCTGTCGCGATCACGCGGATCGATCAAACCGAGGGCGAGATTGCCCTGCCAGCCGAACAGCTCCTGCTGCAGCGCCGCCTCGAAGCCGTTGATCCGCGCAGTCTGGATATTCTGCGGGATGAAGTCCTGGTCGAGGACGATGGCGTCATCCAGATCGATGCGGTACAGCGACAGCTCCAAGGAACCGCTGTCGCTGTAGCGGTTGCGCCACTGGATTTCGTAGTTCTTGGATTTTTCCGGCTGCAAGTCGGGGTTGGCGCTGGGGAAGCAGAAGCCGTCGAAGCAGAAGTCCGGGTAATAGAGGTCGTTGAAGGTCGGCGCGCGGAAGCCTTCGCTGTAGGAGAAGACCAAGTCGTTGCGCGCATTCAGCGCCACAGTCAACGCGCCGTTCCAGGTGTTTTCGCTGCCGAATTGCTGGTTCTTGTCGTGGCGCATGCCGAGTTCGGTGCTGAACACCTCGCCGTTGTAGCGGTGTTGGACGAAGCCAGCCTGATTCCAGCGCGATTGTTCGGTGAAATCGGTATCGCTGTGCAGGGTGTCCTCATACCAGTCGGCGCCGAGCAGCACTTGCTGGGTCTCGGTCACCGCCAGGGTATTCACCCAGCTGGCGGAGTCATGGTAGGTATTGAACTGGCTGTCGCCGCCGCCCGCGAGGTCGTTGCTGGTGTCGCGCTTGTCTTCGCTGTGGCCGATCTGCAGGCGGCTGTTCCACACCTCGCTGAAGTTACCATCGACGAAGCCCGAGGCGCTGCTCAGTTGGAAGTCGGTGGTCGGCAGCGAGCCGCTGAAGACATCGTCGTATTCCACTTGGCCGCGCTGGTCGAGGGCGCTGAAACCGGCTTGCCAGTCGTCATTGAAGCGGTGGCTGAGATTCATGCTCAGCGAGCGGTTGCGGAAGGCATCCTCGTCGCCGTTGCTGCCGAAGCCGTCGCGGGTGGTATCGAAGCCCTGGGTGTCATCGAGCGCCGCGCCGAGGTTGAAGCGGGTCCGCTGGTCGCCGCCGGACAGGCCGAGGCTGCGCTCGAAGGTGCTGTCGCTACCGGCGCCGAGGCGCGCGTAAGGCTTGAGGCCGTCACCGTCGCCCTGGCGAGTGAAAATCTGGATCACCCCGCCAATCGCATCCGAGCCGTACAGCGCCGAACGTGCGCCACGGACCACTTCGACCCGTTCGATCTGTTCGGGGCTGAGAAACTCCAGGCTGCTGGTGCCGCTGGAGGCGGCGGCAATGCGCTGGCCGTCGACTAGCACCAGGGTTTGCGCGGTCGAGGTGCCGCGCAAAAATACGCTGGTCAGGCTACCGACACCGCCGGTGCGGGTGACACTGACGCCCGGCACGCGCTCGAGCAATTCGGCGACGCTGCGCACTTGCAGGCGGTCGATATCGGCGCGAGTGAAGACGCTGGTGGCCGCCGAGGTTTGCGCGCGGGATTGTACGTCGCGGTTGGCGGTGACCACGGTATCGGCGAGTTTCAGCGCCTGGTCGTAGGTCGGGGTTTCGGCAATAGCCTGGGCGCTGGGCAGAAAGGCGACGGCAAGGGCAAGGCGGGACAACTTCATGATGGATCCTCAAAAGTGGTCAGCAAACTTTTGAGGAGGGCAGGGACAAGCGGGCGGTGCACAGACGCGGCCACGCTTGACGGTGATGCCCTCCGCAACACCTGTCACAACGCACCGAGGCTGGTCTCCGGGCTGCCGACTCGCGCGGATCTCACCTTCCCGGACGAGAACGTCCAGTGGTTGTCGAGACCGCGTGCCATCCGTTGATGGCGGTCGGTTTACCGTTGCGGGGGCAGCGCAGGTTTTTCACCTGCTTCCCGTTTAACGCCCATCATTGGGCGACCTAGGTACAGCAAAACGCCGCGCACCTTAATGCGCGACGGGTAAGAGTACAAGCGAGGCGTACGGCTTGCCGCGCGTAGGATGGGGCGGGACGCGCAGTCTGAGCGCAGTGATGCCCATCGGTTCTGCAGTGATGGCTATCGGCGCCATGCGCCCCGGCCCATGCTAAGGATGACCCTCTCCCACAAGGGAAAGAGGGTGCTCGAAGCGGGTACGCCCGCATGTTGCGCTCGATGGTCGCGAGCCCTTTTGCCAAGCCAGTGTTGTTTTTCAGGCCATGCGAAACAGTTTTCTGGCCTGCTCCGTCAGGCGCTTGAGGCCGCTTTTGCCCGGTATTCTCTGGCGGGGCGTGAGGTTCTGCTGGGCCAGCCAATCCTTCCAACGCACCCGCTCGTCGCGTACCAGCCAGCCGTCCTGCGGTGCGAAGCTTTCCGCCAGCCATAGACCGCGGGTGCTGGCACTCTTCAGGCGGCCTTTCCTGAGGGTCAGCAGCTCCGCGCAGGGCCGCCCGTGTTCGAGGGGGATCAGGTACAGGTCGGCGCGGCTGCGGTCGAGGCGGGCGATCAGTTGCTCGTTCTCCAGGCATTCGTCGACGTGGAACAGGCTGAGCTGCTTGATTTCCTTGGGCAGTTCCAGACGCAGGTCATAAACCAATTGCAGCGAGGCGGTCGGCAGATGCACGTAAGCGCGCGGCCGTTCGAGCAGAGTCAGGTTGCCGCAGCGCACCTGGCGCGCCGCGCCGGATAACGGGCTGAGGCGGAAGTTGCAGCTTTCCCGGTAACGCAGGGCGTCGTGATAGGGCGCTGGCAGCCAGGTATCGCCGAAGCGCCCGCAGAGCCAGCCTTCGGGCGTCTCCAGCAGGCATTCCTCGGCGACTTCATGAATGGCGGTAAGCAGCGGCAGATTCAGCTCATGGGCCGGGACATAACCGGAGATCAGCTTGAGCACCACATCGCCGCGATCCGCGCGCCGCTGGCGCACCAGCACCCAGTAATCGCGGCCCTGCCAGTTCAATGTCAGGCGCACCGAGACGCCCAGGTTGGCCAGCTCGGTGGCGAAATGCTGGTTGTCGTCGATCTGGATCGGCTGACGCCGGGCGAGCATCTGGGTGAAATTCAGCGGGCGGCCGCGGCTCTGATAACTCAGGCCATCGGCGTTGGCTTCGACGAATAACGGCAGCGTCTTGAAGTTACTGGGATCCTTGCGGGCGAGAATTCTCGGCATGTCGGCTCCTGGCTAACGTCAGCAATACGGGTCCTGGCGGTTGATTGCGTGCCGCTCGCGAGCGAGTCGCCGGCTGGCGGATGCCGTGAAGACTGCTCCAGTCAGCGGCGAGGCAGGCAATCAACCGCGTTGGCCAGTGGTTATTGTTCTAATCACTTCTGCAGCGGTCGCGACATTATGGGTCAGATGTAGCGGATTGATGGTTCCGACTATCGCCGCGTGCACGCCGGGGTGGCCGAAAATCAGTTCGAAGCTGGCCCGTACCGGATCGACATCCGGCGCCAGGCACACGTGGCCGCTGGCCAGCGCCTTCTTGATCAGCACCCCTTTACCGTGCGCGGCGGCGTAATCCAGCACCGGCCGCTCGGCCTGCTCGCTGAGGTTGAAGGTGACCATCGCGCAGTCGCCGTGCTGCAGCGCCTGGATGCCGCCCTCGACGGTTTTGCCGGAGAAACCGAAGGCGCGGATCTTGCCCTCCTGTTTGAGCGCGGCGAGCGTCGCGTAGACCTCGCCATCTTGCAGGATGGCCAGGTCGTTGCCGTCGGAATGCACCAGCAGCAGGTCGATGAAATCGGTTTCCAGGCGTTGCAGGCTGCGTTCCAGCGAGCGCCGGGTGTGCGCGGCGCTGAAGTCGAAATGCGACAGGCCGTTGTCGAATTCCTCGCCGACCTTGCTGACGATCACCCAGTCCTGGCGCTGGCAGCGCAGCAGCGGGCCGAGGCGCTCTTCACTGCTGCCGTAAGCCGGGGCGGTATCGAGCAGGTTGATGCCCAGTTCGCGGGCCAGTTGCAACAGCTGGCGGGCGCTGAAATCGTCCGGAATGCTGAAGCCATTGGGGTATTTGACGCCCTGGTCGCGGCCCAGTTTGACCGTGCCCAGGCCGAGCGGCGAAACGCGCAGGCCGGTGTCGCCCAGTTGCCGATGCAGATCGTGCAGGCCGTTCATGGCAACAACTCTTCCCAGACCGCACGAGCCAGAGGCGGGCGTGGTAAGTCCGGCAACGTGGCCGCGGCGCCGGGCTGAATGCCATCGCGGGCGAGACTGGCCAGCACCCGCTCGGCGAAGTCTGGGGCCAGCGCCAGCTTGGTCGGCCAGCCGACCAGCAGGCGGCCTTGATCGGCGAGAAAAGCGTTGTCCGGACGCA